>NZ_JAOPWY010000044.1 GCF_025965415.1 Nocardioides sp. | reverse complement strand
TCCGACGGGTCCACGAACAGGCTCGTCCGCCGGTCGCGGATCACCTGCCCCACCACGTGGGCGTCGGCCGCACCGGGCGGTCGGACGGGCTCGTCGGTGGGATCGGGCATCCCTGCAGTGTGCCCCGAGCGATCGCCGGCCCGGCGCCGCGGCCCACCGGCACCCGTCCGGTCCGGCGCGCGAAGCGGGCATGTCCGACGGATCACCCGTCAGGTCGGTGACACCCGACGGGAACCGGGGCCGAGGTGTTCCCCGGACGCCATCCGCTCGCTACGGTCGCCACCCATGCACGCCCTGCGCAGCTTCACCGTCCGCCCCCACCTGCCCAAGCCGCTCGCTGCGCTCGGCACCCTCGCCATGAACCTCCGCTGGTCGTGGGACGACCGCACCCGGGACCTGTTCCGCTGGGTGGACCCCGACGGCTGGGACGCCACCGTCCACGACCCCGTCCGCCTCCTCGGCCAGGTGAGCCCCGAGCGCCTCGAGGCCCTCGCCGCCGACCCCGCCTTCCTCCGCTTCCTCGGCGAGGTCCACGGCGAGCTCCAGCGCTACCTCGACGAGCCCCGCTGGTTCCAGAGCCGCGAGGCCAGCCCGCTCCGCCAGGTCGCCTACTTCTCCCCCGAGTTCGGCATCGCCGAGGCCCTCCCCCAGTACTCCGGCGGCCTCGGCATCCTCGCCGGCGACCACCTCAAGGCGTCCTCAGACCTCGGCATCCCGCTGACAGGTGTCGGCCTGTTCTACCGCCACGGCTACTTCAAGCAGGCCCTGGACCGTGACGGCTGGCAGCAGGAGAGCTATCCGGTCCTCGACCCCGACGAGCTCCCGCTGACCCAGCTCCGCGAGGCCGACGGCAGCCGCGCGACGGTCTCGATCGCGCTGCCCGACGGCCCGGACCTCGTGGCCCGCATCCTCGTCGCGCAGGTCGGCCGCGTGCCGCTGCTGCTCCTCGACACCGACATCGAGGAGAACAGCGCCCACTACCGCGACGTCACCGACCGGCTCTACGGCGGCAACTCCGAGCACCGGCTCCGCCAGGAGCTGCTCCTCGGAGTGGGCGGCGTCCGCGCCCTCCGCGTCTGGTCGCGCATCACCGGCGCCCCCGCGCCGGAGGTGTTCCACACCAACGAGGGCCACGCGGGCTTCCTCGGCATCGAGCGCATCCGCGAGCTCACGGTCGGTGATGACGGGCCGCACCTCGACTTCGACACTGCGCTCGAGGTCTCGCGCGCCGGCACCGTCTTCACCACCCACACGCCCGTCCCGGCGGGGATCGACCGGTTCCCGCGCGAGCTGGTCTCGCAGTACTTCGGCGGCAGCTCGCCGACTCCCGGAGTCCCGGTCGACCGCGTGCTCGCCCTCGGCGCCGAGGACTACGACGGCGGCGACGCCGGCGTCTTCAACATGGCGGTCATGGGATTCCGGCTCGCGCAGCGCGCCAACGGCGTCTCGAAGCTCCACGGCCACGTGTCGCGCGGGATGTTCAACGGCCTCTGGCCGGCCTTCGACGAGGCCGAGGTGCCGATCACGTCGATCACCAACGGCGTCCACGGACCGACCTGGATCGCTCGCGAGGTCATCGAGCTCGCCGCCAGCCGGGGCGCCGATATCGACGGCGACGACACCGACGCGCTGTGGCCGATGGTCGACCAGTTCGGCGACCGCGAGATCTGGGACCTCAAGCGCGCCCTGCGCACCCGCTTCATCGAGGACGCCCGCGACCGGATGCGTCGCTCCGCCGCCAAGCGGGGCTTCGCCCCTGCCGAGCGGACGTGGATCGACACCGCCCTCGACCCCGACGTGCTGACCATCGGCTTCGCGCGTCGCGTGCCGACGTACAAGCGGCTCACGCTGATGCTGCGCGACCCGGCCCGCCTCAAGAAGCTGCTCCTCGACCCCGAGCGCCCCATTCAGCTGGTCATCGCCGGCAAGGCGCACCCGGCCGACGAGACCGGCAAGCGCCTGATCCAGGAGATGGTGCGCTTCGCCGACGACCCGGAGATCCGCCACCGGATCGCCTTCCTGCCCAACTACGACATCGCCATGGCGCAGCCGCTCTACCCCGGCTGCGACGTGTGGCTCAACAACCCGCTGCGCCCCTACGAGGCGTGCGGCACCTCCGGCATGAAGGCCGCGCTGAACGGCGGGCTCAACCTGTCGATCCTCGACGGCTGGTGGGACGAGTGGTACGACGGCAACAACGGCTGGGCGATCCCGTCGGCCGACGGCGTCGACGATGCCGACCGGCGCGACGACCTCGAGGCCAACGCGCTCTACGACCTGCTCGAGACCGACGTCGTGCCGCGCTTCTACGAGCTCAACGACGAGGGCGTCCCGCCGCGCTGGCTGGAGATGGTGCGGCACACGCTCAAGTCGCTCGGTCCCAAGGTGCTCGCCACCCGTCAGGTGCGTGACTACGTCCGCGAGCTCTATGCGCCCGCCGCGCACACCGCGCGCTCGCTGAACTCCGACTACGCCGGCGCCCACCAGCTGTCGGCGTGGAAGCAGTCCGTGCGTGCCGCGTGGCCCGGCGTCCGGGTCGAGCACATCGACTCCGAGGGCGTCGGCGACCAGGCCGAGGTCGGCGCGACCCTCAACGTGCGCGCCTTCGTCGCCCTCGGCTCGCTCTCCGCCGACGACGTCGAGGTCCAGGTCGTGCACGGCCGGATCGGCTCGGACGACGAGCTCACCGCCACCTCCGTCACGCCGATGCTGGTGGGGGAGTCCTACGACGGCAACCGGCACCGCTTCGACGCCGCGGTCCGGCTCGACCACTCCGGCCCCTTCGGCTACACCGTGCGGGTCGTCCCGCGCAACGAGGCGCTCGCCTCGGTGGCCGAGCTGGGGCTGGTGGCCGAGCCGGCCTGAGCGGGTCCGCCAACTCACCAGTTGGTCAAGGCACCGTCGCCGCGGTGGGGGTTGCACGAGGAGCTTCGTTGCCGTCGCGCGCGGGTGGATGGACGATGACGGGATGCCGACCGTCCCGTCCGTCATCCTCGAGCCCTTCCTCGGCGCTGCTGACGAGGTCGCCCAGCGCCGCGACGACGTCGACCGCGACGTCGTCCGCGAGCTGATGGAGGAGGCGGCCACGATGCTCCACAACAGCCTGGCGCTCGACGACCTCGACGGGCACGACCTCCGCGCCGCGGTGGCCGCGCTCAGCGAGGCGCTCGTGGCGCGGGACCCGGGCGAGGCCGTACGAGCGTGCGCAGCGGCGGTCGAGGACGACGACCCGACCCTGCACGACCCGGCCGGGGTCCGTGCGGCGTACCTCGTCGCGGTCTCGGTGCTGCAGCTCTGATCAGCGGAAGGTCAGCCAGAGCCCGACCGCGGTCGGGATGACGCCCAGTAGCAGCCAGGGCGACAGGATCCGCCTGCCGTGGATCGCCAGTCCCGTCGCGACCGCAATCGTGCCGAAGATGCCGGCGATGACGTTCAGCCCGACCTTCGAGGTGTCGGGGGCGTCGTCGAGCATGACGGCCGCGACGACGAGGCCGACGACGAGGTGCAGGATCGTGGTGCACGCGAGCACCGACATGACCCACCTCTGCACGCGGGCGAGGTCGCGCGCGTCCTTCTCCGGGTCCTTGACGATCCGGCGGGGAGCATTCATGTCGAGGAGGTGGCCGCGGCCCTTCTCCTGACGACGGGGCGGAACGCTGCTTGCCATGGGTCCATTGTCGCAGGTCGACGCGGGCGCTGCGAGGTCGGGCAGACTGCGCAAGTGCGATCAAGCGCCGGACCTGTCCCACGTCCAAGGTGGTGGTCATGACGACAGCGGCAGACACCTTCGCCGCGTTCCTCGACACCCTGGCCGAGACCCTCGACCTGGGCAGCGAGGAACGGGCGCGGCGACTCCACCTCTCGCGCTTCCACCTCGACCACGTGGTGTCGGCGACCGGGGGCGAGCCGCCGGAGCGGATGCGACGCCGCCTGCTGCTCGAGCGCGCCGCGCACCGGCTCCTGGCCGGCGAGCAGCAGGTGGTCGACATCGCGTTCGAGGCCGGCTACGGCTCCCACGAGGCGTTCACCCGGGCGTTCACGCGGGAGTACGGCGCCGCCCCGAGCCGCTGGCGTCAGCAGCCGACCCGCACCCAGATCGAGGGTGCGAGCGGCGTGCACTTCCACCCACCCGGCAGCCTGCGGCTGCCGACGCGACGAAAGGTGACCCCGATGGACCTCATGACGCGCATGATCGAGCACCACGTCTGGCTGACCGCCGAGATGCTCGAGCGAGCCGACCGCCTCACCGACGAGCAGCTGGACGCTCTGATCGAGGTGCCGATCGGCACCATCGACGACGACATGAGCATCCGGTCGGTGCTCGGCCGGCTCGTCGGGCAGCTGGCCCAGTGGAACGCCGCCGTCACGCAGCGGTCCTACGACTGGCAGCAGGAGCGCGGCAAGTCGGTGAGCACCCTGCGCCGCGAGCTCGCGGAGGAAGGCCCCACCTTCCTCGCCCAGGTCGGGACGACCGTCGAGGAGGGACGGCTCGACGACACCTTCCTCGACGTCACCTGCGACCCGCCCCGGGTCTTCACCTACGGCGGGATGATCGCGCACGTGCTGACCTTCGCCGCCGTACGACGGCTCGTGGTGCTCGGCGCCTACGAGAACCTCGGGATCACGGACCTGCACGCCGGTGACCCGATGGAGTGGGTCGCCGAACCGGCCTAGGTCTGGCGGAGCACCAGCACCGAGTGGGCATGCAGCTGCAGCGAGCTGCCGGTCACCACGGGCGTGCCGAGGGCGACCTCCGCGTTGGTCGAGAGCACGACCTCACCGTGGTGGACCCACTTGTTGGCGGGCAGCACCAGCTCGACGTCGTCCCCGCCGGCGTTGAGCCAGATCATGAAGGACTTGTCGCGCACCTGCTCGCCACGCGGGCCGGGGGAGCGGAGCGGGGCGCCGTTGAGGAACATCCCCACGATGCGGCAGGTGTCGTCGTTCCAGTCGTCGGTCGACATCTCGCGCCCGCTGGGGTGAACCCAGACCAGGTCCTTGGGGCCGCCCTTGATCGTCGGCCTGCCCTCGAACCAGTGCCGCTGGCGCAGGGCCGGGTGCTCACGGCGCAGCCGGAGGGCGGTCTTGGTGATCTCGTAGACGTCGAGCCAGGCGTCGTCGGGACGCCAGTCGATCCACGAGGTCTCGTTGTCCTGGCCGTAGGCGTTGTTGTTGCCGCCCTGGGTGCGGCCCCGCTCGTCGCCGGCCGTGAGCATCGGCACGCCGCTGGAGAAGCAGAGCGTGGCCATCAGGTTGGCGGCCTGGCGCCGGCGTACGGCGATGATCGAAGGGTCGTCGGTCTCGCCCTCGACGCCGCAGTTCCACGAGCGGTTGTTGTCGGTGCCGTCGCGGTTGTCCTCGCCGTTGGCGGCGTTGTGCTTGCGGTCGTAGGACACCAGGTCGCGCAGCGTGAAGCCGTCGTGGGCGGTGATGAAGTTGACCGAGGCGTAGGGCGAGCGGCCGTCGTCGGCGTAGAGGTCGCTCGACCCGGCGAGCCGCGTGGCGACGGTCCGCACCCCTGCGGACCGACCGCGCCAGAAGTCGCGCACCGTGTCGCGGAACTGGTCGTTCCACTCGATCCACGGCGGTGGGAAGCGGCCGACCTTGTAGCCGTCCATCGAGGCGTCCCACGGCTCGGCGACCAGCTTCACGTGGCGCAGGACCGGGTCCTGGCCGATCGCGGTGATGAGGTGGCTGCCCATGTCGACGACCTGGTTGGTGCGGGTCAGCGCGCTCATCAGGTCGAAGCGGAAGCCGTCGACGTGCATCTCGTTGACCCAGTAGCGCAGCGAGTCGAGGATCATCCGCAGGCTCTGGGTGTGGGTGGCGTCGACGGTGTTGCCGCACCCGGTGACGTCCCAGTAGGTGTCCGGCAGCGGCTCCTCGTCGGGATCCGTGACCGGCGGCTTCACCACGCGCTGGTAGTAGCCCAGGTCGTCGAGCCCGCGGAAGCTCAGCGTGGGTCCGAGGGGACCGGCCTCGGCCGTGTGGTTGTAGACCACGTCGAGGATCACCTCGAGGCCCGCCTCGTGGAAGGCCTTCACCATCTGCTTGAACTCGCTGACCTGCTGCCCGCGGTCGCCGCTGTGCGCGTAGCCGTTGTGCGGGGCGAAGAAGCCGAGGGAGTTGTAGCCCCAGTAGTTGACCAGGTCGCGCTCGGCGAGGGCCGGCTCGGAGAAGAACTGGTGCACCGGCAGCAGCTCGACCGCCGTGATGCCGAGGTCCTTGAGGTAGTCGATGACCGCGGGTGTCGCGAGGCCGGCGTAGGTCCCGCGCAGGTGCTCCGGCACCCGGTCGTGCAGCTGGGTCATGCCCTTGACGTGCATCTCGTAGATGACGGTGTCGCGCCACCGCCGTCGCGGCGACGTGTCGGCGCCCCACTGGAAGTCGTCGTAGACCACCACGCTGCGCGGAACGTACGGCGCCGAGTCGAGCTCGCTGGGCTTCTCCGGCTGGTCGACGTCGTAGCCGAAGATCGCGTCGTCGACGACGAGGTCGCCGGACACCGCCTTGGCATAGGGGTCGAGCAGCAGCTTGGCGGAGTTGAAGCGCAGCCCGGCGTCGGGGTCCCAGGGCCCGTGCGCGCGGTAGCCGTAGCGGGTGCCGGGCGAGACGCCGGGCAGCGCGCCGTGCCAGACCCCCAGCGAGTGCTCGGTCAGCTGGTGGCGGACCTCGGTGCCGTCCTCGTCGAAGACGCACACCCACACCGCCTCGGCGGCGGGCGCGTAGACCGCGAAGTTGGTGGCCTCCCTCGACCAGGTCGCACCCAGGGGATAGTTGCGACCCGGCCAGACCTCTCTCGTCTCGCCGTCGTGCTTCCAGACCGTCGTCATGTCGGGGGGCGGTGTCACGCAGGCCATTGTGGAGGAGAGCGCGCGTCGCGGCAGAATGCGCCCACGCAGTGGTGGAACGCTGGGCACCGGAGCACCGACGATGAGGAGCAACCCATGGAGTTCGTGTCGATCGACGTGACCGACGGGGTCGCGGTCCTGCGCCTCGACCGGCCGAAGATGAACGCGATCAGCGTGCAGGTGCAGGCCGACCTGCGCGAGGCCGCGGCCGAGCTCGGCGAGCGCGACGACGTACGAGCCGTCGTGCTGTGGGGTGGCGAGCGCGTCTTCGCCGCCGGCAACGACGTCAAGGAGATGGCCGACCTGTCCTACTCCGACATGGTGAAGATCTCCACCTCCGTCAGCTCGGCGACGACGGCGATCGCGCGGATCCCCAAGCCGGTGATCGCCGCGGTCAACGGCTATGCCCTGGGTGGCGGCTGCGAGCTCGCACTCTCCGCCGACCTGCGCTTCGCCGCCGAGGACGCCGTCTTCGGCCAGCCCGAGGTGCTCCTGGGGATCATCCCCGGCGCCGGTGGCACGCAGCGCCTCACCCGGCTGGTCGGCACGGCGAAGGCGAAGGACATCATCTTCACCGGCCGCTTCGTCAAGGCCGACGAGGCGCTGCGCATCGGCATGGTCGACCGTGTCGTCCCCGCCGAGAAGGTCCTCGAGGAGTCCGTGGCCTACGCCGCGCAGTTCAGCGGCGCCGCCGCGCTCGCGATCCGGGCCGCCAAGGAGTGCATCGACCGGGGGAGCGAGGTCGACCTCGACACGGGCCTGGAGATCGAGCGCCAGCAGTTCGCCGGAGTCTTTGCGACCGAGGACCGTACCCGCGGCATCACCTCGTTCGTTGAGAACGGACCGGGCAAGGCCACTTTCGTGGGACGGTGACCCGGCGACAGGCTGACCACGTCCTGCAGACACCCAGCAGGACACCTAATGAGGAGACCGACGACGTGGCAACGAAGATCCGAGCGAGGCTGGCCCAGCTCCTGTGGCTGGCCTGCGCCCTGGCTGCCCTGCTGCTGGCGATCGGCGCACTGCTGATCGCGTTGAAGGCCAACCAGCGCAACGACCTCGTGGACTTCGTGCTGCGGGCGGCCGACTTCGTCGACCTCGGCGTCTTCTCGCGGGCCGACGGCATCAAGCAGTTCCGCGGGCAGGGTGCCGACGTCAAGAACGCCCTCTTCAACTGGGGCCTCGGCGCCATCGCGTGGCTGGTCGTGGGCCGCATCCTCGACCGGATCATCAAGCCCTGACACGTAGGGTCGTGGCATGCGTCGATGGATCGTGGCTGCAGCCGCGACACTCCTGATCATCACCGGCACGACGTCGTCGGCCCGGGGGGCGGCTCTCGCCGGATCCTCGACGACCGCGGTCTCGCTCAGCACCACCGCGTCGGCCTACGGCCAGGTGGTCACCGCCACGGCGGCGGTGTCGACGGTGCCGGGCCCGCCTCAGGGCGACGTCGTGTTCTCGGTCGACGGCCTCGCCACCAAGGCCAACCTCGGCGCGAGCGGGACTGCGACGGTGGTCCTGCCCGCGGCCATGGTGGGCGAGCACGCCGTCTCGGCGACCTTCGTGCCCCAGTTCCCGGAGGTCCAGCAGGGCAGCACGTCGTCCACGCAGTCGTGGACGGTGGCCCGGGTGCGGACCCGGCTCCAGGTGCGGGTCATCGGCAAGGGCGCCCGGATCCCGACCTCGGTGCAGGTGAAGGGGGCCGGCGAGTACGGCAGCCTGCCGACCGGCCGCGTGACCCTGGAGGTCGACCGGGCCAGGTCCGCCGACTCGGCGCGCACCGGACTGCGGCTGAACAGCGCGGGTGTCGCGCTGGTCGACCTCGGTCGGCTCCACAAGGGCCGCTACCGCCTTGTCGTGACGTACGCCGGCGACACCCAGCACCTGCCCGAGAGGCGGGTCACCCGCTTCCGCGTGCAGCAGCGCTGACGACCGTGACAGTGTCACTGTGAGCGACCCCACCCGGATGTCCATTCCGTGGCGGGTCCCGCACTTGTAACCTCGCAACCACATCCGACTGCACAGGAGGGGCCGCGAGGCCACACCACCATGAACATTGTTGTCTGTGTGAAATACGTGCCGGACGCCACGGCCGACCGCAAGTTCGAGGACGACTTCACCGTCGACCGCGTCGGCGTCGACGGCCTGCTGTCCGAGCTCGACGAGTACGCCGTCGAGCAGGCCCTGCAGTTCCGCGAGAAGCGCGAGGGCGAGGAGATCGAGGTCACCGCGCTGACCGTGGGCCCGGAGAAGGCCGTCGACGCGGTGCGCAAGGCGCTGCAGATGGGCGCCGACAAGGGCGTCCACGTCGTCGACGACGCCATCGCCGGCTCCGACTACATCGCGACCTCGCTGGTGCTCGCCAAGGCCATCGAGAAGATCGGCGCCGACCTCGTGATCTGCGGGATGGCGTCCACCGACGCGTCCGGCTCCGTCGTGCCGGCGATGCTGGCCGAGCGGCTGAACCTGCCGCAGGTGACGCTGGCCTCGGTGATCGAGTCGCAGGGCGACCAGGTCCGCATCAAGCGCGACAACGAGGGCTCGACCGAAGTCATCGGTGCCACGCTCCCGATCGTGCTGTCGGTGACCGACCAGTCGGGCGAGGCCCGCTACCCGTCGTTCAAGGGCATCATGGCCGCGAAGAAGAAGCCGCTCGAGACCTTCTCGCTGTCCGACCTGGGTGTCGACGCCGGCGAGGTCGGCCTGTCGGTCGCCTGGTCGCAGGTCGAGGACACCACCGAGCGTCCGCCGCGCACCGCCGGCGAGATCGTCACCGACGAGGACGGCTCGGGCGCTGGCGCGCTGGTCGACTTCCTCGCGTCCAAGAAGTTCATCTGAGCAGGACAGGGAGATCTGAACATGTCTGAAGTCCTGGTGGTCATCGACCACGTCGACGGCGAGGTCAAGAAGCCCACCTTCGAGCTGCTCACCATCGCGCGCCGCCTCGGCGAGCCGTCGGCCGTGTTCTTCGGCTCGCCCGACCAGGGCGACGCCGTGGCCGAGAAGGTGAAGAAGTACGGCGCCGCGAAGGTCTACGTGATCGACGACGCGCAGATCAAGGGATTCCTCGTCGCCCCCAAGGCCGAGGCACTGCAGCAGCTGGCCGAGAAGGCCGGCCCCGCGGCGATCCTGCTGCCGTCGTCGTTCGAGAACAAGGAGGTCGCCGGTCGCCTGGCGATCAAGCTGGGCTCGGGCCTGATCACGGACGCCGTCGACGTGCAGGCCGGATCCGAGGGTGGTCCGGTCACCACGCAGAGCGTGTTCGCCGGCAACTACACCGTCCAGGCCAAGGTCACGCAGGGCACGCCGATCATCACGGTCAAGCCCAACTCGGCCGCTCCCGAGGAGTCCGAGGGCGCGGGCGCGGTCGAGGCGTTCGCCGCGGCCATCTCCGACGCCGCCAAGACCGCGCAGATCGTGGCCACCCAGCCGCGCCAGTCCACCGGTCGTCCCGAGCTGACCGAGGCCGCCATCGTTGTCTCCGGCGGTCGCGGCACCGGCGGCAACTTCGGGCCGGTCGAGGGTTTCGCCGACTCGATCGGTGCCGCTGTCGGCGCCTCGCGTGCCGCCGTCGACTCGGGCTGGATGCCGCACGCGTTCCAGGTCGGCCAGACCGGCAAGACCGTCTCGCCGCAGCTCTACGTCGCCAACGGCATCTCCGGTGCGATCCAGCACCGCGCCGGCATGCAGACGTCGAAGACGATCGTCGCGGTCAACAAGGACCCCGAGGCGCCGATCTTCGAGCTCGTCGACTTCGGCGTCGTGGGCGACCTGCACACCGTGCTGCCCGCCGCGACCGAGAAGGTCAAGGAGCGCAAGGGCTGACCCAGCCCCCACCCGCGCACAGCGACCCGGCAGGTCTTCCTGCCGGGTCGCTGGCACGTCCGGGTCAATAGCGGCTGCGCCGGACCGTCCACTCGCCGTCGCGCTGGACGATCCGCACCGTGTAGCCCTTCGACCGGCTGTAGAGGTCGAAGCGGAAGGGGAGCTCGTCGTTCGAGGACCGGACCGTGCGGCACTCGGGCTCGAAGACGGGCAGCCGGGTCCGCGACAGCGTGGTCCACCGGCCGGGCGAGGAGTGCCTTAGCACCGTCGGCCAGCCGCGGTGCCGTCCGGCGGACGTGAGCAGGACCGCGCCGTCCGGGCCGTCGGGGACGACCACGTCGCAGCGTCCGGTCACCGGCAGGGGCAGCGTGACCACGCCCCGCTCCGCGGAGACGACGGAGGTCTGGCTCCGGCCGGGCACCGCGACGTAGCGACCGTCGGGGGAGAGCCCGAAGGTGTGGTGACCGGCCCGGAGGGCCTGCCAGCTGGTGGCATCGGTGCTGGTCAGCACGACCTGCCGGCCGCCGCTGCAGGTGAGCCCGGCCACGAGCACCGCCAGCGGACGGGCGACCCGGTTGTCGCTCCACCGGCACGGGGTGCGGCCGGTGTCGTGGACGGGGATCGACGGTCCCCACGACTGGGTGGCGCGGTCGTAGAGCTGCGCCCGGACCGTGCCGCCGCGGGTCCCTCCGAGAGCCACCAGCGGGAGGTCCTGGGTGTCGATGAAGTCGGTGGCGAGGCGCCCGTCGGTCCACACGAGGCCGGGGGCGGAGGCGGGGGCGACCTCGGTGACGGCCCACGGCGAGGCGGAGTCCGGACGCGAGACCACCGTGCGGTAGGCCGGGTCGCTGAGGTCGCCGACCAGCACCGTGTCGACGTCGGTGTTGACGAGGCTGGTGTCCGAGCACCCCTCGGCCAACGGCAGCTCCTGGCGGGCCGGCGCTCCGTCGCCGGTGCGGGTGAGCACCACGAGGGCGCACCGGCGGCCGGTCTGGTCGCCGTAGACGAACGACACCTGCTCGGCGTCGGTGATGGTCGCGGTGAGGGTGTACTCCTGGCCCTCGCTGTCGACCCGGTGCGCGGCGAAGCCCGCGTCCGTCCGCGTCGCGTAGCCCTCGTGCAGCGGCCAGACGGCGTTGGTGCCGTCGGGGGAGATGCCGGGCTCCTCGTAGGCCTCACCCACGAGGCGGTACGACGACCAGCTGACGGCGTCGGCCGACCAGAGCGCCCGGGACGAGGTCGGCGCCTGGTCCTCGGCGTAGCTGTAGCGGTCGCACTGGGCGAGGACCGCGACGGCACCGGACGCCGTACGCGCGTCGACGTCGCCACAGAACAGGTTCTTCCTGCGCAGCACCTCCTGCCGGGCGCCCCAGGTGCCCGTGCTCGCGTCGCGCCGCGTGGACCACACCGCCCGATGGTTGTCGGCGGCCCACACCCGCAGGAGGTCCCCGTCTGCCAGGGTCAGCTCGACCCCGCCCGGGATCTCGCGCGGCAGCCCGGTCGCCGGGCTCTCCGGCGGTGGTCCCGGCGGTGCCGCGCCGACGGTGGAGCCGGACAGGACAGCCGCTGTCGTCGCCAGCGCGACGACCACCCCCGTGATCCGAGACATGCCGCTCAGAATAGGTCGGGCTCGTCGATGTCGCCGACCGGCGTGACCTTCACCCATCGCTGGTCGCCACGTCCGCCGAGGCGGATCCGGCGGTCGGCCACGTTGTTGGTCGTATCGGACTCGGTGAGGTTGCGCTCGGGGTTGCCCTCGACCCGGATGTAGTAGACCCCGTTGGGGAGGTCGCCGACCTTGAAGGCCTGGCCCGCCCGGTACTGCGCGTAGGTGTCACCCGACCCGGCGGAGAGCACCTCGCGGATCGACAGCGCCCCCTCGTCGCCGCACGCGGTGGCGAGGTCGGTGTTGTCGGGCTGCCAGTCGGCGTCGGGCACCGTGTAGTCGACGGCGTCGGTGTTGGCCAGGCAGAAGGACTGCTTGCGCGACCGGGCGACGTAGTTCCTGTCCGCGTCGAGCAGGTCGTAGCGGGCGAAGTCCTCGAAGTGCCAGTGGTTGTGGTTGGCGTGGTGGAACTCCATGGTCCCGACCTGCTCGTAGCCGGTCTGGTTGCCGTCGGTGTCGAAGAAGTACTGGTAGGCGTCCATCACCTCGGCGTCGCGGCGGCGGAAGCCGTCGATGACCAGGGGGCTGTTGCCGCCGTTCCACACGGTCGCGGAGAAGCGCAGGGTCGTGTGCTTGGCGTTGAGCCCGATGCCGAACGCCGGCAGGGAGCGCAGGTCCGGCACCGGGCCGGTGACGCGGCCGCTCGAGGCGCGCGTCGGGCGCGGGCCCGGAGCCTTCCCGTGGTGGGTCTCTGCCGGGACGGGCTGGTCGCCCGCGCGGCCGCAGTCCGGGCAGCCGTCGACGACGTGGAGCCGGGTGACGGTGGTGGCCGTCGCCTCCGTGAGGCCGAACGCGGGCCAGTACTTGCGGGAGATCCTGCTCTCGACGGTGTAGCGACCCGCCTCGAGCGGCAGGGGTCGCAGGCCGGTGGACTCGAAGATGCTGGAGGCCCAGCCCTGCTGCACGCCCATCACCGACCCGATCGTGTACGGGTTGAACGGGCAGTAGCGGGGGTAGGGCGAGGTGGGCTTCGCCGTGGGCTGGATGCGCTCGCCGGTGCTGTTGAGGCACGCGTCGAGCTTGCGGTGCACCACCGGCTCGGCGCTGCCCGGGCGGCGTACGTCGACGACCACGAAGCCGTCGAGGCCCGAGAAGTCGGTGAGGGTGCCCGCGGGCAGCGGCGTGGTGCCGGTCGGGGTGCGGACCTCGGAGGTGATGGGCGCGTCGTAGGAGGCGCGGTGCGACCAGATCTCGACGTCGGAGACCGGCGCGACCACCCGCAGGCCCAGCGGTGTGTAGACGCGGCCGCCCTCGCCGTACGCCTCCAGCTTCGCCGGGGCCCAGAGCTCGAGCTTCGCGTCGGCACCGGCCCGCTCGGCGGAGGCGGCGACGAGCGGTGTGGTCGAGCCGAGACCGGCTGCGGCCAGCCCGAGGACGGCCAGGGCGGGGACCAGGAGGCGAGGCTTCATGCCCGTGAGACGCTTCCGGGCGCCGGTTGGTTGCGCGGTCTCACTCCCCGACGGGTCGTCGCCTCCCGGAGCGTCGCGACCTAGGCTCTCGTCATGAGCAGCGAGGCAGCGGTCCGCGAGGTCGCCGGGCGGGCCCGGACGGCGAGCCACGTGCTCGCCACGGCTACCCGGGCCACCAAGGACGCGGCGCTCCTCGCGACGGCGGACGCCCTGGTCGCCGCGGCGCCGGAGATCCTCGCGGCCAACGCCGAGGACGTGTCCCGTGCCGAGGCCGGCGGCACGCCCGCCAACATCGTCGACCGCCTGCGCCTCGACGACGGCAGGCTCGCGGCCATGGCGCAGGGCCTGCGCGACGTCGCCGGCCTGCCCGACCCGGTGGGGGAGGTGCTGCGGGGGAGCACGCTCGCCAACGGCCTCGAGCTCCGCCAGGTGCGCGTGCCCTTCGGTGTCGTCGGCATGATCTACGAGGCGCGCCCCAACGTGACCGCCGACGCCGCCGGGATCTGCCTGAAGGCCGGCAACGCGGTCCTGCTGCGCGGCTCGTCGAGCGCCCGGTCCAGCAACGCGGCGATCGTCGCGACGATGCGCGCCGCCCTGGGTGCCGGCGGCCTGCCGGAGGACGTCGTACAGCTCGTGCCGGGAGACACCCACGACAGCGTGAAGGCGCTGATGCGCGCCCGGGGACTGGTCGACGTGCTCATCCCGCGCGGGGGAGCCGGCCTGATCCGCAGCGTCGTCGAGGAGTCGACCGTGCCGGTGATCGAGACGGGCGTGGGCAACTGCCACGTCTACGTCGACGCCTCGGCCGACCTCGAGCAGGCCCTCGCGATCGTGCTCAACGCCAAGACCCAGCGCACCAGCGTCTGCAACGCCGCCGAGTCGCTGCTGGTGCACGCCGACGTCGCCGACGAGTTCCTTCCGATCGTCGTCGAGGCCCTGCACGCCGCCGGCGTGCTGATCCACGGCGACGGCGCGTTCGCGGAGTACGACGACGTCGTCCCGGCGACCGACGAGGACCACGCGGCCGAGTTCCTGGCGCTGGAGATCTCCGCGGCGGTGGTGCCCGACGTCGAGGGCGCGATCGAGCACATCCGCCGCTTCTCCTCCGGTCACACCGAGGCGATCCTGGCGCGCGACCAGGCCACCATCCGGCGCTTCGTGGCGGCCGTCGACTCGGCCGCGGTGGTCGTCAACGCGTCCACGCGCTTCACCGACGGCGGGGAGTTCGGCTTCGGCGCCGAGATCGGCATCTCGACGCAGAAGCTGCACGCGCGGGGCCCGATGGGCCTGCCCGAGATGACCTCCAGCAAGTACGTCGTGGTGGGCGAGGGCCACGTGCGCTGACGGGAGCCCGCAGGCGATAGGATCGCGCCATGCTGAGCGCCCTGACTGTCCTCGCTGCCGAAGCCGAGCACGGCGAGCCGGTGGTCCACCCCTACGTCGTGGGTGCCATCGCGCTCGCTCTGCTCCTGCTCCTGGTGCTGGCGGTGATCTCCTTCGGTGGCGGTCGCGAGCACAGCTGAGGCGGCTCCGGTGAGTGACCCCTCCGTGGGGCGTCGCGTCGGCGTGATGGGCGGCACCTTCGACCCCATCCACCACGGCCACCTGGTGGCCGCCTCGGAGGTGCAGGCGTGGTTCGACCTGGACGAGGTGGTCTTCGTCCCCACCGGCGACCCGTGGCAGAAGAGCAACCGCGACGTCACCGAGGCCGAGCACCGCTACCTGATGACCGTGGTGGCGACGGCCGCCAACCCGCGCTTCAACGTGTCCCGGGTCGACATCGACCGCACCGGGCCGACGTACACGATCGACACCCTCCGCGACCTCAAGGCCGAGATGCCCGACGCGGAGCTCTTCTTCATCACCGGCGCCGACGCGCTGGCCGACATCTTCACGTGGCGCGACGTCGACGAGCTCTTCGCCCTCGCGACGTTTGTGGGTTGCACCCGTCCGGGCTACACCATGGACCCGGAGACGCTGGACAAGATCCCCTCCGACAAGGTCACGATGGTCGAGATCCCGGCGCTGGCGATCTCCTCGACCGACTGCCGCGACCGGCACCGACGCGGCGAGCCCGTCTGGTACCTCGTCCCGGACGGGGTGGTCCAGTACATCGCCAAGCACGACCTCTACGCCTCCCGCCCCAGCACGAAGAACAGCAAGGACACTGCATGACAGCCACCGACCACGCCCTCGAGCTCGTCGCCGTCGCGGCACAGGCCGCGCACGACAAGAAGGCCGACCAGGTGCTGGCCTTCGACGTCAGCGAGCAGATCGCCATCACCGACGCCTTCGTGCTGGCCAGCGCCAGCAACGAGCGGGCCGTGGGCGCGATCGTCGACGAGGTCGAGGACAAGCTGCGTGACGCCGGCGCCAAGCCGATCCGCCGCGAGGGCCACCGCGAGGGTCGCTGGGTGCTGCTCGACTACGGCGAGATCGTCATCCACGTCCAGCACGAGGAGGAGCGGATGTTCTACGCCCTCGAGCGCCTGTGGAGCGACTGCCCGGTGATCCCGCTCGACCTGGCGTGAGCCTGCGCCGCACCCTCGTGGTGCTGCGGCACGGCCGGACGGCGTGGAACGACGCCGGCCGCGCGCAGGGCCACGCCGACATCGAGCTCGACGAGATCGGTCACGTCCAGGCGCGAGAGGCCGCACAGGTCCTGGCCCTCACGGCACCCACGCGCATCTGGTGCAGCGACCTGGCGCGGGCCCGCCAGACGGCCGCTCCGCTCGCCGAGGCCACCGGGGTCGTGCCCGAGGTGGTCCCGGCGCTGCGCGAGTACGACGTGGGCACGCGCACCGGCATGACCTTCGACGAGTTCGAGGCCGCCTTCCCCGACGAGTACGCCGCCTGGCTCTCCGGCGACGAGTCGCTGACCGTGCCGGGCGCCGAGACCACGTCCGACGTCCGGGCCCGCATCGTGCCGGCGATGCGCGCCTGCCTCGACGCGCTGGGACCCGGCGAGACCGGCATCGTGGTCACGCACGGGGCCGCCCTCCGAGTCGGTGTCGCGGGGCTGCTGGGCTGGCCCGACGAGATGGACGAGTCGCTGGCCGGGATGGACAACTGCTGCTGGTTGCGGCTGCGCGAGCACACGCGGTTCGGCCACCTCCAGCTGGCGTCGTACAACGAGCGCGCACCCCGGATGAGTGGAGTCCTGGGGCACTAGGTGCGGCCCCGGACGCCACTGTCGGACCCCGATTTCACCTCGGCGGGACTGTCGGCTAATGTTCTCGGCTGTTGGGGCTGTGGCGCAGCTGGTAGCGCATCTGCATGGCATGCAGAGGGTCAGGGGTTCGAGTCCCCTCAGCTCCACCAACACGTTGAGGCCGGACCCGTTGGGTCCGGCCTCTCTGTGTCCCGGGCCCTGGACTCGGCGAACTCGTCGGGGCGGTGGCACCATGTGCTCATGACCGCGATCGACCTCACCACCAGCACCGCGACGGCCTCCCACATCGAGACGACGGAGCGCTACGCCGCGCACAACTACCACCCCCTCCCGGTGGTGCTCGCCGAGGGCGACGGCGCATGGGTCATCGACGTCGACGGTCGCCGCTACCTCGACTGCCTCGCGGGCTACTCCGCCCTCAACTTCGGCCACTCCAACGAGCGCCTGGTCGCGGTCGCGCGCGAGCAGCTCGGTCGCCTCACGCTGACCAGCCGGGCCTTCTTCAACGACCAGCTCGGCGGCTTCGCCGAGGCGCTGTGCCGCCTCACCGGCAAGGACATGATCCTGCCGATGAACTCCGGCGCCGAGGCCGTCGAGACCGCGATCAAGGTCAGCCGCAAGTGGGGCTACGAGGTCAAGGGCGTCCCGGCCGGCCAGGCCTCGATCGTCACCATGGAGGGCAACTTCCACGGCCGCAC
>NZ_JAOPWY010000028.1 GCF_025965415.1 Nocardioides sp. | reverse complement strand
GTCAACCTGGTGATGGGTGCTGACCTGCCGAGTGCGGTGTGGGGCCGGTGGTGGTTGTACTCGTGGAGCCATGCTGGCAGAGCCGCTCGGCGGGCGGATTCGGAGTTGTAGAACTTCTTGAACGCCCAGCCCTCGGCCATGGTGCGGTGGAAACGCTCGATCTTGCCGTTGGTCTGCGGTCGATACGGCCGGGTCCGTTTCGCGGTGATGCCCAGCTCGACGCAGGTGTCGCGCCACAAGAAGCTGCGGTAGGCAGACCCGTTGTCGGACAGCACCCGTTCCACGACCACGCCTCGGGCGGCGAACCAGGCCACGGCCCGGTGGAGCACTGCTGAGGCGGTGGCCGCGGTCTCGTCGTCGTGGATCTCGGCGTAGGCGACACGCGAGTGGTCGTCGATGACGGTGTGCACGAACGCGGTGCCCATCTTCGCGTTGTGCCACTGGTTGCGTGGCTTTCCTGACATGGCATCTCGATTGCGGCGCCCTTGGACGCGGCCCACGTAGCGCCACCCGCCGCCGTCGGGGACGTTGCCCAGCTTCTTCACGTCGACGTGGATCAGCGAACCCGGATGCGGGTGCTCGTAGCGGCGGACCGGTTCACCGGTGGCGCGGTCGACATGGGTGAGCCGGTTGATGCGGCAGCGCACCAAGATCGCGTGCACCGTGGACGGGGCGAGGCCGACTTGGTCGGCGATCTGCACCGGTCCCAAGCGGTGCTTCCACCGCAAGTGCACGATCTTGCGCACCACTGGTGCCGGGGTCCGCGTCGGTGAGCGATGCGGACGTGACGAGGCATCGTCCATGCCGGCCGGGCCCAGGACCCGGTACCTATCCGCCCACCGTTTCGCGGTCGGCCAGGACACGTCGTACCGCTCGGCCGCCCGAGCGATCGGCCAGCCCTGATCGACGACCAGGCGCGCCAGCCGAAGACGAGCGCGTGGGGTGAGTGCAGCGTTAGCGTGGGACACGAAGACCTCCAGGTGGTGGAAGCGGTTCTTAGACAGCTCCACTCCACGCCCGGAGGTCTTCGCCTTCCAAGCTCATTCAGATCGTGTCGTCACACGATCTCGACCAACGTGCCCGATCAGTACACCTAGAGCAGGCTGCCGTGGTGGAGGTAGGGCGCCGGGGGCTTCATCTGGCGCACGCACAGGTAGCCGCTCTGGTGGATCGCCATCCGCGCGGCGAGTCCCACGTCGAGGGCCCACGCGTTGGCGGCCGTGATGTGGTGGACCGAGACCTGCTCGCCGGGCCGGGACGAGGCGAGGGCCTCCCACATCAGCGACGACGCCGTACGCCGGTTGGTGGCGGCGAGCAGCGTCGGGGAGCCGTCGTCGTCGACGTACGCGTAGCCCGCCCCCGTGGTGTGGTCGGTGACGACCAGCCGGAACTGGGCCAGCAGCAGCTCGTGGTCGGACAGGTGCGCGGCGCCGCGGGTCTGCCGGTCGACCGAGTTGAGGAGGTCGATGTCGCCGGCCGTGCCCTCACGCACCCGGTCGACCACGGGGATCTCGCTGCGGTCCACGACGCCCATCAGCAGCATCTGGGGGTGCAGTTCGAAGCCCGCCAGTCGGTAGCGGCGCACGGCGCCGGGGTCGGCGCTGGCCGCGAACATGCCGCGCAGGCAGCCGCGGCCGTGGTGCATGGCGGCGGCCATCAGCTGGGTGCCGATGCCCCTGCCCTGCTGCTCGGGCCGCACGGCGAAGGACGCGAGGATCCACATCAGCTCACGCACACGCGAGACCGCGCCGCCGACCACCTCGCCGTCGACCTCGGCGACCCAGCAGCCGCCCGGGTCGGTGTCGAGGGCCGCGCGGGCGCGGTTGATCCAGGCGCTGGTGCGCCCCAGCGGGCGTCGTACGGGATCGGGCCAGGAGCGCTGGTAGGTGCGGGCGTCGACCTCGTAGTAGCTGGTGGCGGTGATCTCGCCGAACGCCACGAGGTCGCCCTCGCGCATCGGCCGGACGAGCGCGCCGGTCACGACACGTGCGCGGCGTACCGCTCGAGGAGCTGGTCCCAGTGGGTGTACTTCGCGCGGATCTCCTCGCTGCCCGCGGCCCACCCCCCGTGCACGAGTCGCACGAGGGTGCCGCCACCCTCTGCGTCGGTGAAGGTCACGTCGAGGGTGGTCGGCTCCTCCTCGGCGTGGCCGAGCCAGAAGTCCTGCGCGTAGCGACCGATCGGGTCCCACTCGCGCACGCGTCCCCAGACGTACTGCTGGTCGCCGTGCACCATCTCGACGGGACCGTCGGGGTCGATGGCGATGCCGGTGAAGGTGGCCGCGTCCGGGCTCAGGATCGGGTCCCACCACTCGCCCATCTGGGCGGTGAAGCCGACGAAGGCCTCGGTGGGGGTCACGGGCACGGTGACCTCCGCGACGATGGGGTCGAGGCTCGACGTCGGGGGCATGCGGTCAAGCATGCCCGAAGCGGGGTGCGCGGCGGGCCGCCGGACACGCTGTTGCAAGGATGGCGACATGCGCGTGCTCATCGCCCCGGACAAGTTCGCCGGCACCCTCACGGCCGTCGAGGCCGCCGAGGCCATCGCCGCGGGCTGGCGGAGGCAGGCGCCCCACGACGAGCTCGACCTCGCGCCGATGGCCGACGGCGGCCCGGGCTTCGTCGACGTGCTGCACGCCGCGCTCGGCGGCGAGCTCGCCGCGGTCACCGTGACCGGGCCCCACGGGGCACCCGTGCCGGCGGTGGTGCTGCGGGTCGGGGACACGGCGTACGTCGAGAGCGCCCAGGCGGCCGGCCTGCACCTGGTCGACGGGGATCCCGAGACGGCGTCGAGCCGCGGCGTCGGCGAGCTGGTGCTCGCTGCCGTGGCGGGCGGAGCGACGACGGTGGTCGTCGGTCTCGGCGGCACCGGGACGAACGACGGCGGGGCCGGGGTGCTCGCCGCGTGGGGCGCGACCTCAGACGGCGTGCTCGACGGCGGGGCCACCGCCCTGGGCTCGGTGACCCACGTCGACCCCGCTCCCGCCCGCGAGCGCCTGGCCGGGGTCACGCTGGTCGCGGCGAGCGACGTCGACAACCCGCTCACGGGCCTCTTCGGCGCCACCAAGACCTTCGGGCCCCAGAAGGGCATCGAGGAGGAGCGCATCGCCGAGGTGGACGGCTGGCTGGAGGCGTTCGCAACGGCCACCGACCGTCGTACGTCCCTGGAGAAGGGGGCGGGAGCCGCGGGCGGCATCGGGTACGCCCTGCTGGTCGTCGGCGCCTCCCGCCGGGCCGGCATCGGCCTGGTCACCGACGCCGTCTCGCTGGCCGAGCGGGCCAGCAAGGCGGACCTGGTGGTGACCGGCGAGGGCGCCTTCGACTTCTCCAGCAGGGCCGGCAAGGTGCCCTACGGCGTGGCCGGCATCGCCTCGGAGGCGCTGCGCCCCTGCATCGCGCTCGCCGGGCAGGTGCTGGTCGGGTCGCGCGAGATGCGCGCCCTCGGCATCGAGTCGGCGTACTCGCTGGTCGACCTGGTGGGGGAGGACCGGGCCTTCGCCGCACCCGCCGAGGCACTCAGCGAGCTCGCGGAGCGCGTGGCGCGCACCTGGTCGCGCTGATCGGCTGGTCGACGGCGTCCGGTGGGGGAATAACCCCACGTGTGCGACCATTGGACCCTGCGAGACCCCGAGACTTTCTGGAGTGATTTTCATGACCGAGCAGGTCGAGACCACCACCGAGCGCCGCACTGACCAGATCAACCTGTCCGCCGTCGCGGCCGGCAAGGTGAAGAGCCTCCTCGAGCAGGAGGGCCGTGACGACCTGGCTCTGCGCATCTCCGTGCAGCCGGGCGGTTGCTCGGGCCTGCGCTACCAGCTCTTCTTCGACGAGCGCACCCTCGACGGCGACGTCACCACCGACTTCGACGGCGTGACCGTGGTCGTCGACCGGATGAGCGTCCCCTACCTCAACGGTGCCGAGATCGACTTCGTCGACACCATCGAGAAGCAGGGCTTCACCATCGACAACCCCAACGCCACGGGTTCGTGCGCGTGCGGGGACAGCTTCCACTGATCAACGACGCGACGAAGGGCCCCAGCCACGAGGCTGGGGCCCTTTGTCGTACGTAGGGCTGGCGCTGCTTGTCCACTGATCAGGTTTCGACACGCTCCGTCGCGACTTCGTTCCTCAGTCGCGGTCGCTGCTCAACCACCATCGATCGAGTCCGCTGGCGCGTCCTCGCTCAACCGCCATCGATCGAGTCCGCTGGCGCGTCCTCGATCAGTCCAGGTGCAGGTGCAGGGAGTTGGCGAGCCGGGCGGCCGCGTCGGAGATCCGGATCTCCCGCTTGCCGATCTCGGTCGGGTAGTCCTCGAAGCGGATGCTGGGCGGGGTCGCCACGGCGGCCCGAGCAGCCCGCTCGAGACCGCGCTCGAGGTGGCTCTCCAGGCGGAGGTTGCGGCCGGTCTCCTGGCAGTCGGCGGCCATCTCGGCAGGCGTCCCGAGCTCGTCGTGGACCAGGTGCGAGGCGCGTCGCGAAGTCGTCATGTCGGCGACGCTATTGGCTACTGCGTGGTATCCCGAGCTGTACCGAGAGGTAGTGTTCCGCGGCGTGTCCCTCCTCGTTGCCGGATCCATCGCGACCGACCACCTGATGTCCTTCCCGGGCAGGTTCGCCGACAGCCTGGTCGTCGACCAGCTCGACAAGCTGTCGGTGTCCTTCCTGGTCGAGGACCTGGAGGTGCGCCGTGGCGGGTGCGCCGCCAACATCTGCTTCGGCCTGGGCAATCTGGGCCTGCGCCCGGTGCTCGTCGGCGCGGTCGGCGAGGACTTCGCCGAGTACCGCTCCTGGCTCGAGCGGCACAACGTCGACTGCGACTCGATCCACGTCTCCGAGACCCGGCACACCGCCCGCTTCGTGTGCACCAACGACTCCTCGATGGCCCAGATCGCCAGCTTCTACGCCGGCGCGATGAGCGAGGCGCGCGAGATCGAGCTCAAGCCGATCGTCGACCGCGTCGGGGTCCCCGACTACGTGATCATCGGGCCCGACGACCCCGACGCCATGCTCCGCCACACCGACGAGTGCCGCCAGCGCGGCTACCCGTTCCTGGCCGACCCCTCGCAGCAGCTGGCCTTCGGTGACGGAGACCTGATCCGCCCGCTCATCGACGGCGCCGAGATCCTGTTCTCCAACGAGTACGAAGCCAGCCTGATCACCCAGAAGACCGGCTGGAGCGCCGCGGAGGTCCTCTCCCGCGTCGGCACGTGGGTCGTCACGCTCGGCCCCGCGGGCGTCCGCATCGACCGCGCCGGCCAGGAGTCGATCGTGGTGCCCGCGGTCCCCGAGATCGAGAAGGTCGAGCCCACCGGCGTCGGCGACGCCTTCCGTGCCGGCTTCCTCGCCGCCCTCAGCTGGGGGCTCGGGCACGAGCGCGCCGCCCAGCTCGGCTGCCTGCTCGCGGTGTACGTCGTCGAGCAGGTCGGCACCCAGGAGTACGAGATCTCCCGCAGCGCCTTCCTGGCCCGCTGCGCGGCGACCTACGGCGACGAGGCCGTCGCCGACTTCGAGCCGCACCTGCGGACCATCCGGCCCTGACCGAAACCCGGTCAGCCACCCATCGACCTCAGCCGAGGCGTCGTACGACGAACCGCGGCGCACCGTCGGCGGCGACGTCCTGCCCGACGTAGTCCTGCGCCTTCATCCGGCACCACGCCGGCACGTCGACCGCGGCCGCCGGGTCGCGTGCGACCACGGCGAGCAGCTCGCCGACCTCGACGTCGGCGAGGTGGCGCGCCAGCTCGATGATCGGCATCGGGCACGGCAGCTCGCGGCAGTCCAGCTCGAGCGCGACATCCGGGGGCGGGTCGTAGGCCGTCACAGCCCCACCCGCGCCCGCAGGTCGGCCACCAGCTCGGGCAGCGCGTCGCAGAAGGCGTCCACGTCGGCGCGGGTGGTGTCGCGCTGCAGGGAGAGCCGCACGTTGCCGTGGGTCAGCACCCCCATCGCCTCCAGCACGTGGCTGGGGGTCAGCGTCGAGGCGGTGCAGGCCGAGCCGCTGGCGATGCCGAAGCCGAGCCGGTCGAGCTCGGTGACCAGCGCCTCGCCGTCGACGTAGAGGCAGGAGAAGGTCACCAGGTGGGGGAGCCGTCGCTCGGGGTCGCCGACCACCTCGACGTCGGGCACCTCGGCGGCCACCCGGCGGCGTACGACGTCGATCAACGCGTGGTGTCGCGCGTTGACCTCGTCGCGCTCGGCCACCACGGCCTGCAGCGAGGCGGCGGCCGCGAGCACGGCGGGGATGTTCTCGAAGCCCGTCGAGCGCTCGTCGATCCGGTCGTCGCCGGGGAACGGGTTGCGCCACCGTGCCCGCTTGCGGACCAGGAGGACGCCGACGCCGGCGGGACCGCCCCACTTGTGGGCGGACCCCGCGGCGCTCGCCCAGCCCGAGGGTAGCGGGAGCCGTCCCATGGAGGCGCAGGCGTCGGTGAAGAGCGGGATGTCGTTCGGCAGCTCGAAGTCGCCGACGGGCTGGACCGTCCCGACCTCGTGGTTGGCGGTCTGGAGGGCCACCACCCCGACCCCCGGGGCGATCGACTCGTTCACCAGGTCGCCGTCGTAGACGCGCCCGTCGCCCCCGCAGGACACGACGTGGCCGCGTGCTCCCCACTCCACGGCGCGGTGGACGGCCGAGTGCTCGACGGCGGAGTGCGCGACGCCGTCGCCCCTGCGCGATCCGCGCACCAGCCCCAGCAGCCCCAGGTGCACCGCGTGGGTGCCGCTGGGGGTGAAGGTGACCTCGTCCGGGCGGACGCCGAGCACGTCGGCCGTGGCCTCGCGCGCGTTGTCGAGCAGGAGCCGCGCCTCGCGGCCGGGGCGGTGCAGCCGGCGGGGGTCGGCGTACCCCCTGTCGAGGGCCGCGAGCAGGACTTCGCGGGCGGCCGGGTGCAGGGGCGCGGCCGACGCGCTGTCGAGGTCGGCAGGCCCTGTCACACAGGCAAACCTATGCCACCACGGTCCGGTCCGCCCGGGGCGACCAACCCGGAGGGGACCGATCCCACGACACCCGACCCTGCCCCCCACGCCCGGTCCGGATGGAGATAGTCTCTGTATGTCGAAAAGGACCAAGAGAGAGGCTCGTCAGTGGGTCTGCAAGTCCCCAAGCTCTCAGGCGCGCTGCGGCGCACGCTGAGGGTCGCGCTGCTGGGCGTGACCATGCTGGTGCTGGCCGGGTGTTCCGAGGCCGACACGCACCAGATCCGCAACCTGGCGATGCCCGACCGCGCGAGCGCGCAGGGCCCCTACACCTACGAGCTCTGGAAGTGGGCCTGGGTCGCTGCGATGATCACCGGCATCATCGTCTGGGGCCTGATCTTCTACGCCGTGGTGCGCTTCCGCCGTCGCAGCGACGACGAGGTGCCGCGCCAGACGCGCTACAACCTCCCGCTCGAGGTCTTCTACACGATCGCCCCGGTCCTGATGTGCGTCGTGTTCTTCTTCCACACCGTGCGGGTCCAGGACGAGCTGACCAAGCTCGACGCCAACCCCGACCTCACCGTCGAGGTGACCGGCCAGCAGTGGTCGTGGACCTTCAACCACGGCATCGGCGAGCAGGACACGAGCGCCACCGGTGAGGACGGCGACTTCGCCTACGACGAGTACGTCTACACCTCCGGCACCGGTCGGGACATCCCGACGCTCGTGCTGCCGGTCGACCAGACCATCCAGTTCAACCTGCACTCGCCCGACGTGATCCACGACTTCGGCGTCCCGTCCTTCCTGATGAAGATGGACGTCATCCCCGGCCGGGTCAACAAGATGCAGGTCAAGCCCACCGTCGAGGGCACCTACGCCGGCAAGTGCTACGAGCTCTGCGGGGTGTCCCACTCGCGGATGCTCTTCAACGTCGAGGTCGTCAGCCAGGCCGAGTACGACGCCTACCTCGCCGACCTCGCCGAGGCGGGTCAGACCGCCCAGGCCCCGCTGATCGGTGGCAGCTACGTCAACGACCAGGCCGGTCTCGACGACGACTCGGAAGGAACCAGCGAGTGAGCGCCGCAACCACCGCCGCACCCAGGGCGTCGACCCCGCCGCCGGAGAAGAAGCCGCTCGGTGAGCAGGTCGTCCGCATCCTCACCACGACGGACCACAAGCTGATCGGGAAGATGTACCTGATCACCTCGTTCGCGTGGTTCCTCATCGCCGGCCTCATGGCGATGCTGATCCGCTCCGAGCTGGCCTACCCCGGCATGCAGGTCGTCAACGACCAGCTCTACAACCAGCTGTTCACGATGCACGGCACGATCATGCTGCTGCTCTTCGCGACGCCGCTGTTCTTCGGCTTCGCCAACGTGATCATGCCGCTGCAGATCGGTGCGCCCGATGTCGCGTTCCCGCGGCTCAACATGTTCAGCTACTGGCTGTTCCTCTTCGGCGGCATCATCGCCGGCTCCGGCTTCCTGACGCCCCAGGGCGCGGCCGACTTCGGGTGGTTCGCCTACACGCCGCTGTCCGACGCCGTACGCAGCCCGGGTGTCGGTGGTGACCTCTGGATCATGGGTCTCTGGATGGCCGGTCTCGGCTCGATCCTCGGCGGCGTCAACTTCATCACCACGATCATCTGCATGCGTGCGCCCGGGATGACGATGTTCCGGATGCCGATCTTCGTGTGGAACACGCTGATCACGAGCATGCTCGTGATCATGGTGTTCCCGATCCTCGCGGGTGCGCTGCTCTCGCTGGAGGCCGACCGGATACTCGGGGCCCACGTGTTCGACCCGTCGCACGGCGGGCCGATCCTGTGGCAGCACCTGTTCTGGTTCTTCGGGCACCCCGAGGTCTACATCATCGCCCTGCCGTTCTTCGGGATCATCTCGGAGATCCTGCCGGTCTTCAGCCGCAAGCCGATCTTCGGCTACGTCGGCCTGGTCGCCGCCACGCTCGGCATCGCGATGCTCTCCGTGGCCGTGTGGGCCCACCACATGTTCGTCACCGGTGCGGTCGACCTGCCGTTCTTCTCCGGCATGACGTTCCTCATCGCGGTGCCCACGGGAGTGAAGTTCTTCAACTGGATCGGCACGATGTGGGGGGGATCTCTGTCCTTCGACACCCCCATGCTGTGGTCGATCGGCTTCCTCACGACGTTCCTCTTCGGTGGCCTCACCGGTGTCATCCTGGCCAGTCCGCCGCTGGACTTCCACGTGTCCGACTCCTACTTCGTGGTGGCGCACTTCCACTACGTCGTGTTCGGCACCGTGGTGTTCGCGATGTTCGCCGGGTTCTACTTCTGGTGGCCGAAGATGACCGGACGGATGCTGGACGAGCGCCTCGGCAAGGTCCACTTCTGGATCCTCTTCGTCGGCTTCCACACCACGTTCCTCGTCCAGCACTGGCTGGGTGTCGAGGGCATGCCGCGCCGCTACGCCGACTACCTGCCGGCCGACGGCTTCACCACGCTCAACCAGATCTCGACCGTGGGGGCCTTCCTGCTCGGCGCGTCGACGTTGCCGTTCTTCTACAACGTCTACATCTCCGCCAAGGGCCCGCTCGTCGAGGTCGACGACCCGTGGGGCTGGGGCCGCTCGCTCGAGTGGGCGACCAGCTCCCCGCCGCCGCGCCACAACTTCCACTCGCTGCCCCGGATCCGTTCGGAGTCGCCGGCCTTCGACCTGCACCACCCGGAGATCGCGCTCCTGGAGCTCGCCGACAACGACGCGGCGCGTGAGGGCGAGCCCGCCGACGCGCCCGAGATGGGCGGTCGCGAGGAGATGCTGCGCGAGCGGGCCGACGAGACGGTCGAGTCGAACGAGGAGGAGAACCGATGAAGGCGGAAGCTTGGGTCTTCGGCATCACCGCGCTGTTCGTGGCGGTCGTCGCACCCGCCTACTGGTTCCTCTCCGAGGACTGGACCGGCACCTCGGCACTGGTCATGACCGCGCTGCTCTTCGGCATGGTCACCCTCTACCTCGGCTTCCACGCCTCCAAGATGGACCCGCGCCCGGAGGACCTCAAGGAGGGCGAGATCGCCGACGGTGCCGGTGAGCTGGGCTTCTTCCCGCCCTACTCGTGGTGGCCGCTGTGGTGCGCCCTCGCGCTCGGCGTGATCGTCTACGGCGTCGCGCTCGCAGCGTGGTGGCTGGTCTTCATCGGCTTCTCGGTCGGTGCCATCGTCGCCAGCGGATTCATCTTCGAGTACTACCGGGGTGAGCACGCCCACTGAGCCCTCGCGCTCGCCGTCTTTGGAGGAGCCCGTCCACGCCGTAGGCTGGACGGGCTCTTCGGTTTCACCTGGTCGTTCTCATGGGGGTTCGTCGCATGCGCACACGCGCGTCCGTTTACACACGCTCCGCGCGCCGTCGTACGGCGGCAGTCGTGGCGCTGCTGGCGCTCACGGGCGTGGCCGGCTGCGACTCGACGGTGGCGGGGGCCCCGGACGGCCCCGGCGGCTCCGGCTCCTCCGCGGCCTCCGAGTCGGCCAGGCCCGAGCCGGTCCGCCTGACGACCAGCTTCACCGACGCCACCGCGGTGCCGATCGACGGCCCCGTCACCGTGACCGCCCGTGGCGCCGCGCTCGACGCGGTGTCGGTCAGCTCGGCCGCGGGTGACGTGGGCGGCACCGTCGACGGCGACTCGTGGACGTCCTCCGACCTCCTCGAGCCCGGCACCGACTACACGATCACCGCGTCGGCGACCAGCACCGACGGGCGCAGCGTGGAGCGCACCCGCAGCTTCCACACGGTCGACCTCACGCTCGACGAGCAGACCTACGCCGCGGTCGCGCCGCTCGACGGCGAGACGGTCGGCGTCGGCATGCCGGTGGTCGTCACCTTCGACCTGCCGGTGACCGACAAGGCCCTCTTCGAGAAGCACATGCACGTCACCAGCACCCCCGCCCAGCGCGGCTCGTGGTACTGGCTGAGCGACCGCGAGGCGCACTTCCGCCCGAAGGCCTACTGGAAGGCCGGCACGGACGTGTCCGTCGACCTCGACGTCAACAGCCTGCCCGCGGGCAACGGGATCTACGGCCAGGAGTCGCGCAGCATCGACTTCCACATCGGCGATGCGAACGTCTACAAGGTGAACGCCCAGACCCACCAGATGCAGGTCTTCTCCAACGGGACGCTCCTGCGGACCATCCCGATCACCACGGGCAAGCCCGGCTTCACCACGCGCTCCGGCACCAAGGTGATCATCGAGAAGTTCGCCTCCAAGCGGATGAACTCCGAGACCGTCGGCATCAACCGCAACAGCCCCGAGGCCTACGACATCGACGACGTGCAGTGGGCCATGCGAGTGACCTACTCCGGCGAGTTCCTCCACGCCGCACCGTGGTCAGTCGGTTCTCAGGGCCACGCCAACGTCTCGCACGGCTGCACGGGGATGTCGACCGCCGACGCCGGCTGGCTCTACGCCATGACCAGGCGCGGCGACGTCGTCGAGTACACCGGCACCGACAGGCAGATGACCCTGGAGAACGGCTACGGCGACTGGAACCTCGCGCCGGCCGACTGGAAGGCCGGCTCCGCCCTCTCCTGAGGCCGATCAGGCGTCAGGACGTCGGCGGTGGCCCAGCCGCGGTCCGGGCACCACAGAAGGTTGCTGCGACACCGCCCGCGGGCGCGTCGTACGCCGACACCGGGGGAGCGGTGGCCCAGCCACGTGTGGTGCCCGCGGAAGGTCGCTGGACCACCGCCCGCGGGCGCGTCGTACTCCGACGACCGGGGGAGCGGTGCCCCAGCCACGTAAGGTGCCCGCGAAAGGTCGCTGGACCACCGCCCGCGGGCGCGTCGTACGCCGAGCGGTGCGTGGCGCAGGTTCGGGGCCTGCACAACCTGCCTCACGCACCGCCGCGCGGTCGTCGTACGGCAGGGGACGGGAACGACGAAGGCCCGCCGGGGATGGTCCCGGCGGGCCTACGCGTGAGTCGTACGACGATCAGTGGTCGCGCAGCGGGACGTCGTCGGTGTCGCGCAGCCGGTGGTCGTCGAACTGGTGACCGTCGACCGGGTGGTCGAGGCCCGACCTGAGCTCGGCCTCGTGCTCGGCGTGGTGGTGCGCCTCCTCGAGCTCGGCCGCGGTGGGCTTCTGCACGTTGTGGACGTACATCCACCTCGACAGCCTGGCCCGCAGCTTCTCCGAGCGGGAGTGGGGCGCGGCCACGCCGGCCGCGTCGGTCTCGCTCCCGGCCGTGAAGACCTGGTCGCGATCGCGCGCGGTGAGGGTGTAGGCGGCCCGGGTGCTGATCGGCAGGTGCCGCTCGGCGTACTGGCCGTCGGGGGAGCGGGTGATGACGCCCGTCTCGTAGCCGTGGAGCAGCTTGTCGTTGTCGTGGCGCTGCAGCGAGATGCACCAGCGCCGGGTGATCCAGAACGCCAGGATCGGGCCGACGAACACCGCCCCCCGCATGAAGTAGGTGATCTGGTTGATGCTCGCGTGCAGCTTGATCGCGATGATGTCGTTGCCTCCGGCGGCCCACAGCAGGCCGTAGAAGGTCATCAGGGCGACCATGACCGCCGTCCGCGTCGGCGCGTTGCGCGGGCGCTGGAGCAGGTGGTGGTCACGCTTGTCGCCGGTGATCCAGCCCTCGAGGAACGGCAGCAGGATCAAGATCACGAGCATGAGCGGCGGCAGCACCAAGATCGGGATCAGCACGTTCCAGGAGATCGTGTAGCCGAAGAGCACCGTCTCCATGCCGGTGGGCATGATGCGCAGCGCACCGTCGGGCCATCCCATGTACCAGTCGGGCTGCGAGCCGGCCGTCACCTTGGTCGGGTCGTAGGGACCGAACTTCCACACCGGGTTGATCGAGAGCAGCCCACCCATGAGGGCGATGACGCCGAAGACCATGAAGAAGAAGCCACCGGCCTTGGCGGCGTACACGGGCAGCATCGGGTAGCCGACGACGTTCTGCTCGGTGCGGCCGGGCCCGGGCCACTGGGTGTGCTTGTGGTAGACGAGCAGCAGCATGTGGGCGGCGATCAGGGCCAGCAGGATGCCCGGGATCAGCAGCACGTGGACGATGTAGAGGCGGGGGATGATCGACTCGCCGGGGAACTCGCCACCGAAGAGCAGGAACGACATGTACGTCCCGACGACGGGGCTGGCCTTCAAGAAGCCGTCCGCGGCGCGAACGCCGGTGCCCGACAGCAGGTCGTCGGGGAGCGAGTATCCGGTGAAGCCCTCCAGGGTGCCCAGGAGGAGCAGCACGCAGCCGATGACCCAGTTGAGCTCACGCGGCTTGCGGTAGGCGCCGGTGAAGGCGACGCGGAGCAGGTGCACCATCATCGAGGCGATGAAGATCATCGCCGCCCAGTGGTGCATCTGGCGCATGAGCAGGCCACCGCGCACGTCGAAGGAGATGTTGAGGGTCGAGGCCATCGACTCCGACATCCCGATGCCGCGCAGCTGGTCGTAGGAGCCCTCGTAGGTGACGTGGCCCATCGACGGGTTGAACCAGAGCGTGAGGAACACGCCCGTCAGGAGCAGCACGACGAAGCTCCAGAGCGCGATCTCGCCGAGCATGAACGACCAGTGGTCGGGGAAGACCTTGCGCAGGTTCTTCTTCATGGCGGTGGCCAGGCCGAGGCGGTCGTCGGCCCAGGAGGCCAGCGAGCCGGCGGGACCGGGCTTCGATGCGGTCGCGGCGGTGGTGCGGTTGCTCGTCGCGACCTTGCTGGTGTCGACGCTCACTGCTTCTCACGCTCCCAGTAGCTAGCCCCGATGGGCTCGGTGAAGTCGCTCTGGGCGACCAGGTGTCCTTCTTCGTTGACTGCCAGCGGCAGCTGCGGGAGGGGACGGGCAGCCGGACCGAAGATGACCTTGGCCGAGTCGGCGAGGTCGAAGGTCGACTGGTGGCACGGGCACAGCACGTGGTGCGTGGTGCGCTCGTAGAGGGAGATCGGGCACCCGACGTGGGTGCAGATCTTCGAGTAGCAGATGATCCCGTCGACGGTCCACTTCTCGCGGCCCTTCATCGGGGTGATGTCGTCGGGGTCCATGCGCACGACGATGATCGCGCCCTTGGCCTTCTGGACCTGCTCGTCCCCGGCCTCGAGCTCGGGGTAGCCGTTCTCCTCGGTGGGGAACAGGGCCTCCGGGGCGGCATTGATGAGGTCGCCGACCTCGATCTCGCTGGCCAGGATCGGGGTGCCGACGACGTCGCGCACCAGGCGCATCTCGGGCTCCCAGATCGTGTGGGCCAGCTTGCCGATGTCGAGGGTGCTGCCGGGGGCGAGGTCGCGGAGCAGCACGACGGCCGGGAGCCCCAGCACGCCGACGGCACCGAGCATCGTGTTGCGCACGAGCGGGCGGCGACCGATGCCGGCCTCGTCGAGACCGGCGTTCAGGGCCTCGAGGGTGGCCGCGCGGTCCTCGGGGGGCGACGCGGCCGGGTGGCGCATCTCGACCATCTCGACGTCGGCCATGAGCTTGCGGGCCAGGTGGATGATGCCGATGCCGATCAGCAGCAGGCTCAGGCCCAGCGTCACCCCGAGGAAGACCGTGGAGGCGCCCATGCCGGCGAAGGTGTCCCAGTTGTCGCCAACCTCGAAGGAGAAGTAGGCGACCACGAAGAGGACGGCGCTGATCATGGCGGCGATGAACATCGCGGCGATCTGGCGCTCGGCACGCTTCTCGGCCCGGGGGTCGACGTCGGTCGGACGCCAGGTGTGCGGCGCCAGTCCCGGGTCGGGGATCGGCTCGGCCGCGGCGTGCGCGGGCACGTGCGAGGCGTCGTGCGTCACGGGCGTGTGGTTGTCGTTGCTCACGCGTTCACCTTGCTCTTCTTGCTCCGCGTCGTGTGCGAGGCGATCCAGACGGCGGCACCCACCAAGGAGCCTATGCCGGCCAACCACGCGAACAATCCCTCGGACACCGGGCCGAGCCCGCCGAGCGTGAAGCCGGCGTACTCGGGGGTCTCCTGGATGCTGTCGAGGTAGGCGATGACGTCGCGCTTCTCGTCGGGGGAGAGGTTGCCGTTGCTGAAGTTGGGCATCGCCTGCGGGCCGGTCAGCATCGCCTCGAAGATGTACTTGGGCTCGACGCCGTGCAGGCTCGGGGCGTATCCGCCGCGGGGCATGGCACCGCCCGCGCCGTTGAAGTTGTGGCACGCGGTGCAGTTGGTCAAGAAGATCTGGCCACCGCGGGAGATGGCCTCCTCGCGCTCGGTCTCGGAGAGACCCTCGATCGAGTAGTCCGACTCGTTGGGGATGGCCGGGCCGGGCGCCAGGGAGGCGACGTACGCCGCCAGGGCCGCGATCTCCTCGTCATTGAAGGTGGCGGGCTTGCGGGGCGCCTGGGCGCCGGGGGCCGCCAGCGGCATGCGGCCGGTGCCGACCTGGAAGTCGACCGCCGCGGCGCCGACGCCGACGAGCGACGGGCCGATCTGGTAGCCGTCGCGCACGGTGGAGATGCCCTCACCGTTCTTGCCGTGGCAGAACGCGCAGCTGGCGAGGAAGAGCTCCTTGCCCTGGGCGACCTGGTCGGTCTCGCTGGCCTGGTTGTTGGCCTGGGCGGGGGCGAACGCCGTGTAGAGGGAGCCGCTGATCAGCAGGCCCAGCACCAGCACGGCGAGGCCAGCAAGCGGTCCCCGACGATGCCGGGAGAGGCGACCAGCGGTTCGGTTGAGCAAACGCACGATGAGTCCTTGCCGGTTGCGGGGGAGGGCTTACTTGATGACGTAGATCGTGAAGAACAGGCCGATCCACACCACGTCGACGAAGTGCCAGTAGTAGGACACGACGATGGCGGTCACGGCTTGCTCGTGGGTGAAGCGACGAGCCAGGTAGGTGCGTCCCAGGACGAAGAGGAACGCGATCAGCCCGCCGGTCACGTGGAGGCCGTGGAAGCCGGTGGTGAGGTAGAACATCGAGCCGTAGGCGGAGCTCTGGATGGTCACGCCCTCGTGGATCAGCTCGGCGTACTCGAGGGCCTGGCCACCGATGAAGATGGCGCCCATGACGTAGGTGAGGATGAACCACTCACGCAGGCCCCACTTGGTGACGTTGAAGAGCGAGCCCGCGCGCCCGACCTGGCCGCGCTCGGCGGCGAACACGCCCCACTGGCAGGCGAACGAGGACGCCACCAGGATCGCGGTGTTGGCCGTCGAGAACGGGACGTTGAGCTTCTCCGTCTCCTGCGCCCACAGCTCGGGGCTGACCGCGCGGATGGTGAAGTAGGCGGCGAACAGCGCCGCGAAGAACATCAGCTCGCTGGAGAGCCAGATGATCGTGCCCACGCTGACCATGCTGGGTCGGTCGTGGTGCCCGTGCAGTCGGGAGGCCGGAATCGCTGTTGCTGTCGCCACGGGCGTCATTATTGCTTCTCGGGGAACCGGAGGGCACCCCGACCCCCTGTGTATCTGCGTCATAAAGTTCACACCGTGCTCTTTCCCCTGTCCATGCTCTCCCAGGACGCCCTCGAGACCCTCCCGCGATTCACGCTCGGACGGGTGTTCACCGACTGGGGCATGGACCCGGTCCCGTTCGTCGTCACCGTCTGGGCGGTCGGGCTGTACGTCCTCGGCGTGAGGGTCCTGAACCGCCGCGGGGACCGGTGGCCGGTCGGTCGCACGCTCTCCTTCGTCGGGCTGGGGATGGGTGCCTTCTTCTTCGCCACGTCGTCCGGGCTCGGGCGCTACGACACCACGCTGCTGAGCGTCCACATGGTCCAGCACATGATCCTGTCGATGGTCGTCCCGCTGGCGCTCGCGCTGGGGGCACCGGTGACCCTGGCGCTGCGCACGCTGCCCGCGACGCCACGCCGGTGGCTGCTCGCGGTGCTCCACTCCCGGGTGGCCACGGTGCTGTCCTTCGCGCCGCTCGCCTTCGTGCTCTACGTCGCGTCCCCGTGGGCGCTCTACTTCAGCTCCTGGTACGACGCCAGCCTCGCCTCGGCCTACGTCCACCAGATGATGCACATCCACCTGGTGCTGGTCGGCACGCTCTTCTTCTGGCCGCTCATGGGCATCGACCCGGTCCCCGGTCGGGTCAGCCACCCGTTCCGGGTGCTGCTCACCTTGATGACGCTGCCCTTCCACGCCTTCCTGGGCGTCACGATCATGGGCGGCACCACCCTGATCGGCGGAGCGCACTACCTCGCGCTCCGCGAAGGCCCGATGGGCGCCTGGCTGCCGCCGGTCCTGGAGGACCAGCACCTGGCCGGCGGGATCCTCTGGGCCAGCGGGGACCTCATCGGGGTCGTGTTCTTCGCGGTGCTGTTCATCCAGTGGGTACGCCAGTCGATGCGGGAGGCGGCGCGCGAGGACCGGCGCCTCGACCTGGCCGAGCGCCGCGCCCGCTAGACCGGGCCGACCCGCCGCCGGTCGAGCAGCGAGCGGGGCGAGCGGGGCGAGCGGGGCGAGCGGGTGGGAACCGGGGCCTATACGATGCCCGCGTGAGCACCGCCACCCCCGACAGCCGCCCGATCAAGGTCCTCGTCTACAGCGACGACGTGAACACGCGCCAGCAGGTGATCCTCGCGCTGGGCCGTCGTCCGCACCCGGAACTCCCGGAGTTCGAGTACGTCGAGGTCGCCACGGAGCCGGTCGTCCTGCAGAACATGGACGCCGGCGACATCTCGCTCGCGATCCTCGACGGGGAGGCCGTCCCCGCCGGTGGCATGGGCATCGCCAAGCAGCTCAAGGACGAGATCTACCAGTGCCCGCCCGTGATCGTGCTGACCGGCCGGCCGCAGGACGCCTGGCTCGCCACGTGGTCGCGCGCCGAGGCGGCCGTGCCGCACCCGATCGACCCGCTCCAGCTCGCCGAGGCGGTCATCGGCCTGATGCGCCCGTCGGTCCCGGCCACCACCTGAAACCCGGCGGGTGCGCGCGTCGTCGCGCCACTAGCCTGAACCCATGTCCCACACCTGGCCCGACGTCCTCTCCACGCTGGTCGCCGGCACCGACCTGACGACCGAGCAGGCGCGCTGGGCCATGGACGAGGTCTTCGCGGGCGCCGCGACGCCGGTCCAGCTGGCCGGCTTCGTCGTGGCGCTGCGCGCCAAGGGCGAGACGGTCGAGGAGGTCTCCGGGTTCGCCGCGGCGATGCTCGCGGCCGCCAACCCGATCTCGGTGCCCGGCCGGCTGCTCGACATCGTCGGCACCGGCGGCGACCGGTCGATGTCGGTCAACATCTCCACGATGGCGGCGATCGTCGCCGCCGGGGCGGGAGCGCGGGTGGTCAAGCACGGCAACCGGTCGGCCTCGTCCCAGTCCGGCTCCGCCGACGTCCTCGAGGCGCTCGGCATCCGTCTCGACCTCGCTCCGGCGCGCGTCGCGGAGGTCGCCGAGGAGGCCGGCATCACCTTCTGCTTCTCCGCCGCCTTCCACCCCGCCATGCGGCACGCGGCGGTGCCGCGACGTGAGCTCGGCATCGCCACCACCTTCAACATCCTCGGCCCGCTCACCAACCCCGCCCGCCCGCAGGCGCAGGCCATCGGCTGCGCCGACCCGCGGCTGGCCCCGGTCATGGCCGGCGTGCTGGCCGAGCGTGGGGTGGACGCCTGGGTGTTCCGGGGCGACGACGGGCTCGACGAGCTCACCACCACCACGACCTCGACGGTGTGGCGTGTCCACGGAGGAGCGGTCAGCGAGCTGACGGTCGACCCCGCCTCCGTCGGCATCGCGCGGGCGACTACCGAGGACCTGCGCGGCGGCGACGCGGCCCACAACGCCGACGTCGTACGACGCTTGCTGGCGGGGGAGACGGGTCCGGTGCGCGACGCGGTGGTGCTCAACGCCGGCGCGGCGCTGGCGGTCTACGACTCCCCGGACGAGGACGTGGAGACCGCGCTCGCGGCCGGTGTGGCCAGGGCCGGCACGGCCATCGACTCCGGCGGCGCGGCCGCGGCACTGGAGCGCTGGGTGTCGGCCACCTCCCGCTAGGTCCCGGGGAGCGTGACCATCGTCGGCACCACCGTGCGGTCGGCCTGTCCGGGAAAGCGGAGTCGCGCGTCCGAGCAGGGCGCGGCTCAGAAGAAGTGGCCGTCCTTGCTCAGCATCCGCCCGCGCGGGGAGAACACGACCTGCACCACGCCCCGGCCGGTGCAGGTGTCGTAGTAGCGCAGCTCGTTGGGTGCGCCCAGTCCGGTGACCTGTCCCGGGGTGTCGAAGATCTTGTGGACCTTGGTCATGGTCATGCCTTGGGTGACCCGGTCGAACTCTCCGCGCGACACGCACCGTGGGGTGTCGGCCCGGGCGCCGGTGGCGGCGCCTGCGCTGACCAGCAGCGCAACGAGGATCGTGACGGAGGTCCTGCGCATGACGGCTCCTGGGGCTCGGACGAGGGCCCCAATCTAGGGCCGGAGCCACGCCCGGCGGGCGCGAACGCGGAGGTTGGTCAGGCGAGCTCGAGGACGTAGGACTCGCCCTCGCGCCGGAACCCGAGCCGGTCGTAGTAGGCGCCGACCATGCCCGGCGGGGTCACCACGCGCCGGATGCCGCGGCCGCCGAGCAGCCCGCTCCGGCGCCAGACGAACTCGCCGGGGGAGAAGTCGCGGTAGCGCGGCGTGACGTAGTCGAGCAGCACGTCGGCGGTCTCGCCGTCCTCGCGCAGCAGCACCACGCCGACGGTCTCGTCACCTCGCTGCACGAGGAACGCGTCGTGGGTGGACGACGCGTCGTGGACGAAGTGGGGGTTGAACCTGAGGATGTCGGCCCCGTGCACCCGCAGGGTGTGGCGGAGGTACTCGTCGGTGGGGTTGACCTCGAGCACCTCGAAGGCCGACTCGTCGTGGCGCTCGCGGAGCAGCTGGGCGATGAACCAGGCGTTGACGAGAACCAGGACGGTGTTCATCCCGACCATCGGCCACACCGACAGCATCGCATTGAAGACGATCAGCAGCACGCACGCGATCGCGTTGAGGACGCGCAGCCGCAGCACGCTCGCCTGCAGCAGCGAGTAGACGAGCAGAGCGCTCCCGCCCCATCCGAGGACGTCGAGCCAGTGGTCAGCGAGCCAGGTCACGGCGGGAGCCTACTTCCCGCCGCGACCTGGACACGGATCGCCGACGACGCTCACTTCACGACGTACAGGATGATCTTCTTCGACTTCGAGCCGAGCACCTGGCTGGTGCCCAGGTAGACCACCTGGAGCTTGTGCTTGCCCGGCTTGAGCTTCTTGAGCTTGATCGTCTTCTTGCCCTTGTGGACCGGCGCCATCGTGAACGACGCGACCTTCTTGCCCTTGTCGAGCACCTGGATGGTCCCGTTGGGGCCGGTGAGCCCGGAGACCATCAGGGTGACGCCGATCTTGGCTCGCTTGGACGCCTTGACGCGGTCGGCCTTGAGCGAGCCCGTGACCGTCGACGCCATCCGCGAGATGGACACCGCGGCACTGGTCGCGGCACCGTCGTTGGAGCCCGTCTTGGTGGCCGTCACGACGGCCGAGACGTCGCGACCCGCGTCCTCCGGCGTGAGCCGGTAGGAGGAGCTGGTGGCGCCCGGGATCGGGGCCCCCGTCCGCAGCCACTGGTACTTGAACGTGGGCGAGGGCTGCGACCATGTGCCGCTGGAGACCCGGATGGTCTGGCCCACGCTGGTCGTCCCCGAGATGATCGGCTGGACCGTGGCCTGCAGCGCGCCTCCGGCCGTGACGCCCAGCGTGTTGCTGACGGTGGTGCCGGAGTCGAAGTTGGCCTTCGTGCCCGTGGCCTGGAGCGAGATGCCCTTGCCCATGTCGGTCGCGGTGAGCACGTACGTCGTGCCGGTCGCCCCGCTGATCCGGCTCCCGTCCCGGAGCCACTGGTAGGTGGTGGTCACGTCGGGCTGGTTCCACACGGGCGGCACGCTGGTGAGCGTGGCACCGACCGTGCTGCCTCCGGGTGCCGAGATGACGGGCGGCTGGATGGCTGTGAGGCCGGAGTCCACGGTGAACGTGACCCGGGCCGTGCCGATGGAGGCACCGGCCGCGTTGCGGGCCGTGACCGCGGCGACGTAGGTGCCGGTGCCGAACCTCTTGGTCGCGGCATAGGCCAGGGACGGCGTGGTCGCGGACTCGACGCTCGACCCGCTGTTGGACGTCAGGGCCACGGCGTACGTCGCAGCGCCGGGGACGGCCTGCCAGGTGACGACCGGTGCTGTGGCGGGCTGGGTGCCGCCGTCGGCAGGCGAGGTGATGACCGGCGCACTGGTAGACACCCGGAAGGCTCGGTCGCTGCTCCACGGCCCCACGTTGCCGGCCCGGTCGATGCGGCGTACGCGCCAGAGGTAGTCGGTGTCGCTGGCGGGCAGCGGCTCGTCCGGGGCGTAGGCGACCGTCGTGACGCGCTTGGTGAAGACCTGGTTCGCCGACGAGTGGGTGACGTCGTTGTTCTTGTAGACCTCGATGTCATAGCTGGCGGCGAACGTCTGCGACACCCAGCGGAACGTCATGGCGTCACCGGTGGACACGTTGCCCTGCGGGCCTGCCTGGACGACGGCGGGCGTGGCCTTGGTGAAGGTCTTGGTGTCGGACCACGTGAGGCCGTTCTGTCCGCTGTCGACGGCCTGGACGCGCCACCAGTAGCTGCCTTCGCCGTAGAGCTTCGTGGTGGAGGTGTAGGTCGTCTGGTCCACGACAGCGGTGTCGACCACGGTCCCGAACGAGGCGTCGGTGCTGACCTGGATGCGGTACTGGCGCGCGGCCTGCGGCGACTTCTCGCCGGTGCTGGGCCAGGTGTAGGCCTGGTTGTCGGTGAAGTAGTCGTTCCAGGAGAAGGAGATCTCGGTGCCGGACGGGTCGCTCGAGGTGAGCCCGGTGGGCTTGGGTGAGGTCTTCTTGAACGAGTGCTGGACCGCCCCCGTGGTCGAGACGGGTCCCGGCGCACAGTGGGTGGCATCGGCACACGGTCGCACGTGCCAGTAGTAGGCGCCGGACGACGTGCTGTCGGCGAACGACGACTCCCGGTTGGCCAGTGTGGTGGCATACATCGAGTTGGTCGTTGCGGGAATGGTCGCGTCGGCCTCGAGCAGGTTGGTGAACCGCGGGTCCCGACTGACGTACACGAGGTAGAACGCGACCCGCGGGTCCGGGTTCCACCGGAGGACCGGGGTCGCAGGAGTGACGCAGTTGTCGGCAGCCTTGCACGTCGTCCCGTAGGTGGCAGCTTGGGCGCCGTCGAGCGCGATGCCGTGTCCGGTGACGGCGGTCAGGGGCTGCACCGTGAAGCGGGACTGCACTCCGGTGAGGATCTTCTGGTTCGCGGCGTTGTAGGCGTTGACCCGCCAGACGTAGTCGCCGGGCTCGAACATCTCGCGGCTGGTGTCGGTCATGGCCGGGTAGGGGACCTTCGCTCCGTAGAGCGCGCCGGTGACGGGGGCGAACCACGTTTGCGGCGCACCGCCGATGGCCGCACGTCCGACATCGACGGTGTAGTAGGCGGCCTCGGGCAGAGGCTCCCACGTCATGCGCGGGGCGGCCTGGATGCCCGACGTCGTCGGGGTCGGGGTCAACGGGGTCAGCGCCGAGACGTCAGTGGTGGGCACGACGCCGGTGACGTTGAAGTACTCGTAGTAGAGGAAGGAGTTCTCGCCAGCAGCCGTGGTGACGTAGACGCTCCAGCTGAACGGACCATCGAGCGGATTCAGCGGGGTGTCCCCGGACAAGGTGTAGCTGGGGGAGCGCGTGATCGCGGAGTGGACCATCACGCTGTTCTTGTTGATGATCTCGATCCGGTACTCGTCGACGCCCTGGACGGGGTCCCACGTCAGCGTCGGGACATCGACGGCCTGGCTGTTCTTCGGCGACATGTTGGTCACGGTCGCGGGGTCGTAGGTGAAGCGGCGCGTGGTGGAGAAGAGACCCTGCACGCCCAGCGCCGTCCCGGTCTTGGTGAACGGGCTGTCGAGGGGCCGCACCTTCCAGTAGTTGACACCTGCGACGAGGCGACAGCGCTCATCGGGGCGCTGCTTCTGCGGGATACCGTTGGTGCCCAGCGCGAAGCTGCCCGGGGTGTAGGTCGTACCTGCGACGCGGCACGACTCGAAGGTGCCGGGAGCGAAGCCCTCCGTCGCGCTGACCTGCAGCTCGTACTCCGACGCGTGGTCGACGGGGCGCCACTGCAGGTAGATGGGGCTGCTCACCGTGGCGTCGTCCGCCGGGTACACCTGGACGGGCTTGGCCAGGTAGATCTTGCTGAACTCCTCATAGCTCACGGCGCCCCAGGAAGGGGTGTTGCCGGCGGAGTCCACGGCGCGCACGCGCCAGAAGTAGTCCTCGTTGTTGTAGGTCGTCGCGGGCGAGAAGCGCGTACCTCGGATGCCAGTGATCTGGAAGAGGTCCTCGCCGGGGGTCTCGGCGAAGTTCTCGTTGGTCGCGACCTGCACGTCGTAGGACGCGGCACCCGGCACGGGGTCCCAGTCCAGCACGATGTCGGTGACCTCCACACCACCGACCGGCGAGCGCAGCACGGGGCGGGTGATGCCGGCGATGTCGAACCGGGAGACGGTGCTCGCCAGCGAGGAGTACTCACCCTTGACGGCGGTGACCTGCCAGAACCAGTCGCCCTCCCCGAGCGTCGTCGGCACGACCAGGCTGGTGTTCTTGGTGCTGTAGCTCGTCGCGCCGACCATGTCGGCGTCGCCGTCGACCTGGACGGTGTACGACGTGGCGCCGGGGATGGCCGTCCAGGTGAGCAGCGGCGGCTCGCCGGGCTGGGCGAGGGTGGTGCCGTTGGCGGGGCTGTTGGGGGTGGGTGCAGCGACGACGGGGGTCGTCAGGGAAGCGGCCGCCCAGTCCGAGCGCTCGTTCGAGGCGGAGACCGCGCGCACCTGCCAGGTGGAGGCACCGGACGACAGCGTCTTGGTCGGCGACCAGGCGGTGTTGACGGTCGTGGTGACCGTCCCGCCGACCTCGACCTCGTACTTGGCGGCGCCGGCCATGGCGTCCCATCGCAGCAGCGGAGCCGGGTCCGAGACGAGCCCGGTCGGGGTGGGCGGAGCCGCGGCGAACGCCGCAGGTGCCTGCCCCAGGAGAGCGGCGACCAGCGCCACGGTGAGGGCGGCGGTGCCGCCTCGGATCGTGTTCATGGTGCGAGTCATCCCGGATGGTCCCCTCGTGGTGTGCCGCAGACCCGGTCACGCTAGGTCGACCTCCGGCCCGGTGGAGCGGAATGACCCCCTCCTAGTCACAAAGGACTATGCGGTCGGCCCGATCGGCCACCACCGGGTGCGCGGCCCCGTGGCGCTACGGTGGGGCCATGATCACCGCCATCGTCTTCGTGAAGGCCGACGTCGCGCGCATCCCCGAGGTCGCCGAGGCGATCGCCTCCCTCGAGGGGGTCAGCGAGGTCTACTCGGTGACCGGCCAGATCGACCTCATCGCCCTGGTGCGGGTGCGCGAGCACGAGGACATCGCGGCGGTCGTGGCCGACCGGCTCAACAAGGTCGAGGGTGTCACCGAGACCGAGACGCACATCGCCTTCCGCACCTACTCCCAGCACGACCTGGAGTCGGCCTTCAGCATCGGTCTGGACTGACCGGCACCTCAGCGCGCGGGGCGGTGCACCGGCGAGGGCATGCGCTGCTCGTCGAACGGCACCAGCGAGAGCCGTGACTGGTGTGCTGCGTCGTAGACCGCGAGGTGGCGCGCCGCCCCACCAAGGGGACAGGTCCACTCACCCTCGACGTCGACGAGCCGCAGGCCCGGTGACTCGAGCCAGCGCAGGATCCGCTCGGACTCCTCGGCCGTCGCGGCCGGCACCGGCCCCGGTGCCGAGCCCACCGTCTCGGCGCTCGCGGTCAGCTCCCGGACGTATTGGTGGGCATCTGCACCGCGGGGGATGACGCCGGCGGCGGCGAGCCTCCCGTGGCGCACGACGTGCACCGACCAGCGCCCGTCGTCCTCGCGCCGGGCGGCGACGATCTCCTGGCACCGGGTGAGGGCCGACAGGCGCTGGGTGCGGGCGGCCGCCCGGACGAAGGTGGACAGCCGGTCGCGGTGGACACCCGCCTCCTCGAAGCGCTCGCGCTCGGCCAAGGCGCTCATGCGCAGGTTGATGGCCTCGACGACCTCCTCGGGGCTGCGCAGCAGGGTGTCGCGCAGCTGGCGTACGACGGCGCCGTAGGTCGTCTCGTCGGTCGACCCGTCGCAGGGCGACAGGCAGCGCCCCATCTCCGCGAGGACGCAGGCCGATCCTCGCGGGACCCGCGGCATCCGACCGCTGCACTGGCGCACCGGGAACGTGTCGTGGAGTGCGGCCAGGCACTTCTCGGCCGTCTTCTTGGACGAGAACGGGCCGAGGTAGTCGGCGTCGTCGTCGAGCACCGTGCGCACGAGTGAGAGCCGCGGCCAGGCCTCCCGCGTCAGCTTGACGAAGTGGACCTTCTCGGGGAAGCGGGAGCGGCGGTTGTACTTCGGCTTGTGCTCGGCGATGAGGCGCAGCTCGCGGACCTCGGCCTCCAGCGGGGTGGCGCACTCGATGCCCGTGACGGAGGTGGCGAGCCCGACCATCTCTCCCATCCGGGTGCGCGTCTCGGACGCCGTGAAGTAGGTGCGCACGCGGGTGCGGAGATCGCGGGACGTGCCGACGTAGAGGACGCGGGAGCGGTCGTCGCGGAACAGGTAGACACCGGGGGCGTGGGGGAGGCCCTCGGCCAGGTGGCGCTTGCGCCGCTGCGCCGTGCTGACCCGCGCCGAGAAGGTCTGCAGCTCCTCGAGCGTGTGGACGCCGAGCCCGCCGAGCCGCTCCATCAGGCCGTGCAGCACGTCGACCGTCGCGCGGGCGTCGGACAGGGCGCGGTGGTTGGGGGTGGTCGCGGAGCCGAAGACCTTGGCGAGCGAGGAGAGCTTGCAGTTGGGGGCGTCGTCGCGGGTGATCACCCGGCGGGCCAGCTTGGCCGTGTCGAGCACCTCGAAGCGGGGCCACGGTCGGTCCTGCTCGCGGGCGAAGTGCTGGAGGAAGCCGACGTCGAAGGGGGCGTTGTGGGCCACCAGCACGCACCCGGCGGCGAACTCGAGGAACGCGGGAAGGGCCGACTCGATCGCCGGTGCGTCGTGGACCATCGAGTTGCTGATGCCCGTCAGCACGGCGATGAACGCCGGGATCTCCGTGTGGGGGTTGACCAGCGTCTGGAACTCGCCGAGGACCTCGCCGCCGCGCACCTTCACCGCGCCGATCTCGGTGATCATCGAGCCGGCGGCCGCCGAGCCGCCCGTGGTCTCGAGGTCGACCACGCAGAAGGTCAGGTCCCTCAGCGGTCGCCCCAGCTCGTCGAAGCTGCGCTGTGCCTCCCATCGGGAGGTCTCCCGCGTCGGACGCTGGGCGGTGGTGCTCATGTCCGACGACGCTAGACGTGGGATCCGACAATGGGCCGCAGGCACGCGCACTACGCTGACCGCGCCGCCCGTTCGGCGACACCCCCGACCCGAGGAGCACCCGTGGCTGACCAGACCGCCGACCTTCGCGTTCCCGGCGACGGCGAGCGCTGGCGCTGCGCCGGTTGCGGCAACCTCACGCGCTTCGACGTCACGCGCACCCGTCGTACGACGGAGTACTGGCACTTCGACCTCGCCGGCGACCACCAGGTCGAGGAGGAGACGGTGCTCGCCGAGGAGGTCGGAGCCGTCTCGTGCCGGTGGTGCGGGCGCACCGACGCCATCGAGATCGTGGACCGGGCCTCGGCCGACACGGCCGGCGACCCGGCGGCCGGGTGACGAGACCCCGGTGACGGACCCGTCGCCCCTGCCCGAGAGGCTCCGCCTGCAGGTCGTGTCCCTGGTGTCGGCGGTGCTGCCGTCGGTCGTGCCCCTTCCGGCCTCGCTGCGCAAGGTCGCGGGCTTCGCCCCGGCCCGTCGGGCGCGGCTGGGCGGCGGCCTGGTCTGGGCGGCCCTGGCCGACGACGACTTCCGCGCGCACGCCGCGGTCCAGGTCGCCGCCCTCCCGGTCGGCGACACCCCGCTCGACCTCGCCGCACGGAGCTGGCTGACCCGGGAGGACGGCTGGGAGGACCTGGTCGCCGACGTGGTCGAGAGCCTGGCCGAGGTCGACACGCGTGACGACCGGCAGCACGCCGAGCTCGGCCGGCTGACCGCACAGGTCGCGTCGCTCCAGGCCGAGCTGGCCTCCCTCAGGGCCGAGCACCGCGAGGAGCGCGACCGTGCCAAGGCGGACCACAAGGTGCTGCGGCAGCGCCTCGGCGAGGCACGCGGCGTGCTCCGCGCCG
>NZ_JAOPWY010000026.1 GCF_025965415.1 Nocardioides sp. | reverse complement strand
AGACCTCCAGGTGGTGGAAGCGGTTCTTAGACAGCTCCACTCCACGCCCGGAGGTCTTCGCCTTCCAAGCTCATTCAGATCGTGTCGTCACACGATCTCGACCAACGTGCCCGATCAGTACAGCTAGTCCAGGCTGGGGATCCCCGGGAGCTCGGGCCCCTCGCCCCGCAGCAGCACGGAGAACGGGACGCGCCGGTCGTCGTTGACCCGTGCACGGAGGACGCTCAGCGCGATGCTGAAGGCCTTCTCGTCGGCGCGGGCCAGGGTGCCCCAGCCGTCCCACAGCAGCACCACGCCCTCGACACCCCGACCGATGTCGCGGAGGCAGTCGGCAAGGGCGTCGAAGTTCTGGCCGTAGTAGTCGGGGAAGTGCAGCGCCTCCCCGACCGCGGCGAGGAACCCGGCCTTGGTGCCGGCGACGGTCCAGCCGTCGACGTGGGCGAAGCCCCAGCCGGCGTGCTCGACGGTGTGGCGGACGTCGGCGACGTCGAAGGCCCCGTGCCACAGGTGGATCCCGGGCGCCTCGTGCCCGGCGAGTATGGCGGCCAGACCACTCATGCCCCGCTCGCGATCCGGGAGAACGAGCGGTAGTGGTCGCCCGTGTAGTAGAGCTCGCCGTCCTCGCCGGCGACGATGCGGCGCGCGCCGCGGTCGTCGGAGCCGGGAGTGGGCACGGTGTACTCCCGGTAGTAGCCCAGGGGCTCGTCGGGCAGCAGCTCCTCGCGGTTCTCGAAGGTGACCCCGTCGCGGTCCTCGTCGAACGGACCACCGGCGTCGATCAGCTCCAGGATCAGCGCCGCCTCGGGGGGCAGGTCGGCGACTCGGACGAGCGGCAGGCCGCTGTCCGGGTCGGTGCCGGCGTCACCGCCCGGCTCGGACGAGGGCGTGGTGCCGGACGTGAGCTCCTGCGTGGGCGGGGTGGACGGCGAGGACGACGTCGTACCGGATCCGCTCGGATCGGGGTCGGGTTGCCCGCCGCCGTCGACGAGGAGCCAGGCGACCAGCAGCACCGCGGCCAGGAGCAGCAGGCCCCACTGGTAGCGCGTGCGGCCGGCCGACCGGTCCGCCATCAGTACTCCAGCACCTGCGCGCGCCGCTTGACCTCGCTGCCGCGGTTCTCCCGCAGCGCGTCGATCGGTCGTCCCGGGAGGTCGTCGTCGGTGAAGAGCCAGGCGATGCACTCGCGGTCGTCGAACCGGTGGTCGTGCAGCAAGGTGAGCAGGCCGGGCAGGCCCTTGACCACGAGGCCGTCCTGGATGAACTCCGCGGGCACGCGGGGACCGGTGCCGGGCTCGGAGACGGCGGCGGCGAGCTCGTGGTCCTTGATCATCGTGCGGACCTTGCCGGGCGTCACGCCGAGCAGCACGGAGACCTGCTTCCAGTCGAGCCATTCCGACACGAGGGCAGCCAGGTCACGATCGGCGAGGGGGACGTCATTCATGCGCGGAAGTCTCCCACGCGCGACACGCCCGACCCACCCGGCGCCTCGCGTCGCCGTCCGATGGTCGCTAACGTCGAATGCTCGTTCGCGCGCTTCCCTCCCGCGGGCCCCCAGCCCCCGGGCGCAGCAGACGAGACGAGGAGCCTCCCGTGCCCCGACCCGACTCCCCCCGAACAGCCGCGCGACTCGTCGCCGGCCTCGCGCTCGGCGCCGCCACCGTGGCGACCACCGTCGTCGCCGCACCCGCCCACGCCGACCACGAGCGGCTCCCCGCCGGCCGCACGCCGGTGTCGTACGTCGTGGAGCCGGGCGACACCGCCTCCAGCCTCGCGGTCCGCTTCCACGCGTGGACGGCCGAGATCGTCTCCCACAACCACCTCGGCCGCAGCGGCACCCTCCGCGTCGGCCAGCGGATCGTGATCCCGGTGGTGAGGAAGGAACGGTCCGGCAAGGGCGGGAAGGGCGGCACGTCGATGTGACAGCACCCCGACCGCGACCGGGAGAAGGTCCGCCGGGTGGTCGCCGGAGCCGCGCGCCACCACGGCGTCGACCCTCAGCTCGCGCTCGCCATCTCCTGGCAGGAGTCGGGCTGGCAGATGGGTGTGGTGTCCGGCGCCCACGCCATCGGCGCGATGCAGGTGCTGCCGTCCACCGCACGGTGGATGGAGCACTACGCCGTACGGCCGCTGGACCTGCGCAAGCTCGGCGACAACGCGAAGGCCGGGGTGCTGCTGCTCCGCGTGCTGTCGCACCACACGCAGCGGCGTACGCACAAGATCGGCGCCTACTACCAGGGCCTCGGGGCGGTGCAGCGGCACGGGCTCTACGAGGAGACCAGGGCCTACGTGACAACGTCGAGGCGATCAAGCGCCGTCTCGAGGACGGGCGCTCGCCCTCCTGAGTGCGGCCCGACCCCGTCCCGGCCCCGACCTGCCTGTGCCGCGTGGCCCCTGAGCCGGGCGTTGCGCCACGCCCGAACCGTGCCTGGGCGTGGCGGCAGTCGTCGTTTCCGTAGAGTGGTGGAGCCGGATCCTTCCCCGTACGCCCTCTGATCCGGCTCTCTGGAGGTCGAGCAGTGGAGCCACCCGAGCACGCCCGCGCAACCGCGCCCGGCGCTGCTGGCGACCCCTTGGTCGGTCGCCTGCTGGACCGTCGCTACCGCATCGGCGCCCGGGTGGCGCGTGGTGGCATGGCCAGCGTCTACGAAGCCACCGACACCCGGCTCGACCGCACGGTCGCCGTGAAGGTCATGCACCCCGGGCTCGGTGACGACCAGGACTTCGCCGAGCGCTTCGTCCGCGAGGCCCGCGCCGCGGCGCGGCTCAACCACCCGCACGTCGTCGCCGTCTACGACCAGGGCGACGACACCTCCGACGGCGCCGACACCGTCTTCCTGGTGATGGAGTACGTCCCCGGCCACACGCTGCGTGACGTCATCCGCAAGGAGGCCCCGATGCCGCCGAGCCGGGCCCTTGCCCTGCTCGAGCCCGTCGTCTCCGCCCTCGCCGCGGCCCACCGGGCGGGCCTGATCCACCGCGACGTCAAGCCCGAGAACGTCCTCATCGCCGACGAGGCGCACGGCGGCCGGATCAAGGTCGCCGACTTCGGCCTGGCCAAGGCGGTCAGCGCCGACACCCAGCACACCGCCACCGGCGGCGTGCTGATCGGCACCGTGTCCTACCTCGCCCCCGAGCTGGTCGTCGACGGCCGTGCCGACGCGCGCGCCGACGTCTACGCCGCGGGCGTCGTGCTCTACGAGCTGCTCACCGGCAGCAAGCCCCACGAGGGCGAGTCCCCCATCCAGGTGGCCTACCGCCACGTCCACCACGACGTGCCGATGCCGTCCCTCGTGCAGCCCGCCATCCCCGACTACGTCGACGCGCTGGTCGCCCGCGCGACCTCCCGCGACCGCGGCCAGCGAGCGGCGGACGCCACGGTCCTGCTGCACCACCTGCACCGCGTCGAGCAGGCACTGCGCGAGGGACTCACCTCCGACCCCGAGCTCGCCGCCGACCTGCTCCCCCGCCCTGCCCCCGCGTCCGACGAAGCGACCGAGCCGGGCTCCGACATCACGCCCCAACCGTTCGACGCCGACGCCCTGGCCCTGCTCACCGAGGTCGACCCCCGCGACTCGGGCCTCGTCGACGACGGCACCCCCGACCGTACGACGGCGCTCGAGCGCCATCCCGCGCCGCCGACCGTGGCCACCGCGGCCGTGCCGCGGACCACTCCGCCCGAGGGCGCCCCGGCCACCACCGCGATGCCCGTCGGCACCACAACCACTCCTGCCGCCGGCCCTGCCACCCGCCCTGCCACCGGTCCCGACACCCGTCCCGCCCCGGGACGGGCGCCGAGCCGGGTGGTGCCGGTGACCACCACGGCCCGGCGGCGCTCGGTCAAGGGACCGCTCGCCCTGCTGCTCGCCATCCTGCTGGCCGCCGGCATCGGCCTCGGCGCATGGTGGTTCGGCTGGGAGCGCTACACGACGACGCCCGGTGTGCTCGGGATGGACGAGGCCGCCGCGGCCTCCCGGCTCGACGCGGCTGGCCTCGACGCCGAGACGGGCGACCCGGCGTACAGCGAGAACGTCGCCGCCGGCCTGGTCATCGCCACCGATCCCGAGCCCGGCGGCAAGGTGCTGGACGGCGGCACCGTCACGCTCACCCTCTCCCTGGGGCCCGAGCGCTACGACGTGCCCGCGCTCAGGGGGCTGACCGAGGACCAGGCCCAGGACGCCCTCGCCGCCACCCACCTCGCCTTCGGCGAGAGCATCGGCCGGTGGAGCGAGACCGTCCCCGAGGGGCAGGTGATCCGCACCTCCCCGAAGGCCGGGACGACGCTCAAGCCCGGCGCCGCCGTCGACCTCGTGCTGAGCCGTGGTCGCAAGCCGATCACGATCAAGGACTGGACCGGCAAGCCCTTCGCCAACGCGCAGCAGGCGCTGGAGGGACGCAAGCTGCAGGTCGCCGTGACCGGTGAGGAGTTCAGCGACACCGTCCCCGAGGGCTACGTCATCTCCCAGGACCCCACCACCGGCACGCTCTTCCGCGGCGACACGGTCTCGTTCGTCGTGTCGCAGGGACCCGAGCTGGTCGAGGTGCCCCGGGTGCGGGCCATGGGCGTCGAGGCCGCCACGGAGCTGCTCGAGGGCCTCGGCTTCAACGTCGAGACCGAGGAGGCCGACAGCTACCTCGGCCTCGGCTACGTCTTCAGCTCCGACCCCGACTCCGGCGAGGAAGTCCCCAAGGGATCCACGATCACGCTGTTCATCATCTGAGGTCCTAGCCTTCCTGCGTGGATGCGGAGCAGAACCGGCGTACGACGCTGCTGGCGGCCGGTGCGCTGCTCGGCCTGGCGGCCTGCTGGGGCTCCACCTTCTTCCTGATCAAGGACCTGCTCGACCGGGTGCCGACGCTCGACTTCCTGGCACTCCGGTTCACCATCGCGTCGCTCGCGCTGCTGGTCGTGGCTCCCAAGGCGCTGGGACGGCTGTCACCGCAGGTGCGCAGGCACGCCGTGGTGCTCGGTGGGCTCTACGGCGTCGCCCAGATCCTGCAGACCGCGGGACTGGCCCACACCCCCGCGAGCATCAGCGGCTTCGTCACCGGGCTGTACGTCGTGTGCACCCCGCTGCTGGCCGCGGCGATCCTGCGCACGCGCATCCCCCCGGTCACGTGGGTGGCCGTCGCGCTCGCCACCGTCGGGCTCGGCGTCCTGGCGCTCAACGGCGTCAGCATCGGCTTCGGCGAGCTCATCACGCTCGCCTCGGCGGTGCTCTACGCGCTGCACATCGTGGGGCTCGGTGCCTGGTCCACGGCGCAGGACGCGGTGGGCATGACGATCCTTCAGATCATGGTCATCGCCGTGCTCTGCATCCTCGCAACGGTGCACGACGGGATCGTGCTCCCGGACCGCACGGGCGACTGGATGTCGGTGGTCTACATGGCGATCGTCGTCGGCGCGCTCGGCCTGCTCGGGCAGACATGGGCGCAGGCGCACCTGCCGCCCACCCGCAGCGCGATCATCATGAGCATGGAGCCGGTCTTCGCGTCGGTCTTCGCGGTCTGGCTCGGCGGCGAGGACGTCACGGCCCGGCTGCTCGTCGGGGGCGCGATGGTGCTCGTCGCCATGCTGACCGTCGAGCTCGCACCGCGCCGCGCGGTCGAGGGCGAGGTCCCGCACATCGCGGTCTGATGCCGAGACGCGCGACGGCGTGGGTCGGTCCCCCTATCGTGGGGCCCGTGGACACGTGTGTGCGGTGCGGCGCGGAGCTCGGCGTGGGCCGGTTCTGCCTCAACTGCGGGCATCCCATCGGCGAGCCCGCACCCGCCCCGCTGGCGGCTGCCCCGCCGACCACCGAGCCCGGCGCGCCGGCCGCACCCCCAGCGCCGACGCAGGTGCGCGACGTGCCGGTGGCTCTCCCGGTGCAGGCAGCCGACCCGACCCCGGTCCCGCCGGCCGCCGTCCCGGTGGTGGCGAAGGGGGCTGCACCGAAGCCCGCTCGGCGGACCCGCCGCAGCGCCGAGCCGGAGTCCCCGACGCCCTCTCGCCCACGGACCGAGTGGGACCCCCAGGAGGAGCTGCTCCCCTACGAGGAGGTCGACGACCTCGACGGCGACTCCCCGCTGCCCGGACGGGCGTGGATCGCGTGGGTGCTCGGCGCCGTGCTGCTCGTCGGCCTGGTCTTCGTGCTCCTCCAGGTCTTCGGCACCGACGACGATGGCACGGCCACGGATCCCGCCGCCGGCGAGTCGTCCGCCACCAGCCCGGACCAGTCGTCGGAGGATCCCGAGGAGGCAGGGAGCTCACCGACCGACGGCCCGACGGGTGTCGGCAAGCTGCTCGACCTGGCCACCGGCGCGGCGGTCGCGGTCCCTGACACGGCCCCGCCCACGACGGACTTCGACGGCAACCTGGTGGCGTACGAAGCCAGCCAGATGGTCGACGGCAACCCGACCACCACCTGGCGGATGGCCGGCGACGCCACCGGGCAGGCGGTCACGCTCACCCTGGCCGAGCCGCGCGTGGTCTCCCGCGTGGGCCTCGTCAACGGCTACTCCAAGCAGGTCGCCGGCGTGGACTGGTATCCCAACAACCGCCGGATCCTGGCGGTCACCTGGGGGTTCGAGGACGGCACGACCGTCGAGCAGACCTTCGCCGAGCGACCGGGCCTGCAGCGGCTGAAGGTGCCGCCGGTGCTGACCGGGACGGTCACCATCACGATCACCTCGGTGACGCCCCCCGGCAGCGGCAACCTCGGGCGCGACTACACCGCGATCAGCGAGGTCGCGATCAGCGGGCGGCGAGCCGGCTGAGCACGACGGCCGCCCGCTCGGCGTCGCCCCGCGTGACGTCGAGGTGGGTGACCAGGCGTACGGCGCGCGGTCCGACCGCCGAGATCCGGACGCCCTCGTCGGCCGCGGCCGCCACTAAGGCGGAGGCATCGGGCCGGTCGACCACGACGATGTTGGTGTCGACGCTCGCCGGATCGAGGCCGAGCGCCTCGCCGAGCAGGCGGGCGTGCTCGTGGTCGTCGGCCAGCCGCTCGACGTGGTGGTCCAGGGCGTACGCCCCCGCCGCGGCCAGCACCCCGACCTGGCGCATGCCGCCGCCCAGGCGCTTGCGCCGGACGCGGGCCTGGTCGATCGCGTCGGCCGAGCCGACCATGAGGGAGCCGATGGGCGCGCCCAGGCCCTTGGAGAGGCAGACGGCGAGCACGTCGGCGATCCGGCCGTAGTCGACCAGAGGCGTGCCCGTGGCGACGTGCGCGTTCCAGAGGCGGGCGCCGTCGAGGTGGATGCGGGCGCCGGTCGTGTCCGCCCACGCGCGCAGCTCGCGCAGCTCCTCGAGCGGCAGCACCGCACCGCCGGCGAAGTTGTGGGTGTTCTCCACCGACACCGCGGCCGTCCGCACGAAGAACGGCCCCATGTCGGGGGCGTACATCGACTCGATCGCGGACAGGTCGACCTGCCCGCGCGCCCCGGTCCACGTGCGCATCGTGATCCCGCTGATCGCCCCGTGGGCGCCCAGCTCCGCGCGGGCGATGTGCGCCGACGACTCGCACAGCACCTCCTCGCCCGGGGAGACGAGGGAGGCGACGGCGAGCACGTTGGCCATCGACCCGGTGGGCGTGAACAGCGCGGCCTCGTGGCCGAACATCGCGGCCACCCGCTCCTGCAGCGTGGTGACCGTCGGGTCCTCACCGTAGACGTCGTCACCGACCTCCGCGCGGGCCATCGCCTCGCGCATCGCGTCGGTCGGCCGGGTCAGGGTGTCGGAGCGGAGGTCGATCACGAGGGCGAACCTATCGGGAGGCAGCAGTGGCGGCGGGACGGGCCGGCCAACTGACGAGTTGGCCAGCCGACCGGTGAGGTGGCCAGCCAACCGGTGAGTTGGCGAGTTCGAGGGCCGGGCCGCCCGGCTCAGGCCTTGCGCAGCATCTCGGCGACGAGGAACGACAGCTCGAGGGACTGGACGCGGTTGAGGCGCGGGTCGCAGACCGACTCGTAGCGGTTGGCCAGGCCGGCCTCGTTGATCTCCTCGCCGCCGCCGACGCACTCCGTGACGTCGTCGCCGGTGAGCTCGACGTGCACGCCGCCGGGCCAGGTGCCGAGGCTGCGGTGCACGTCGAAGAAGCCCTGGACCTCCTCGATCACGTCGTCGAAGCGGCGGGTCTTGTAGCCCGACGAGGCCTCGAAGGTGTTGCCGTGCATGGGGTCGCAGACCCAGGCGACCTGCACGCCCTCCGCGGTGACCTTCTCCACGAGGGCCGGCAGGCCGTCACGGATCTTGTCGGCGCCGAAGCGGGTGATGAAGGTGAGCCGCCCCGGGGTGTTGTCGGGGTTGAGCCGCGCGGCGTAGGCCAGCGCGTCGTCCGGCGTCGTCGTGGGGCCGAGCTTGATGCCGATCGGGTTCTGGATGCGCGAGAGCAGCTCGACGTGCGCCCCGTCGAGCTGGCGCGTGCGCTCGCCGATCCACACGAAGTGCGCGGAGACGTTGTAGGGCAGGTCGGTGCGCGAGTCGATGCGCGTCAGGGACTGCTCGTACTCCAGCAGCAGCGCCTCGTGGCTGGAGTGGAAGTCGACGCGGTGGAACTCGTCGGGGTCGGCGCCGATGGCCTTCATGAAGGTCAGCGCCCGCTCGATCTCGTCGGCGACCGCCTCGTAGCGCTGGCCGAAGGGTGAGCTCTGCACGAAGTCGGTGTTCCAGGTGTGCACCTGGCGCAGGTCGGCGTAGCCACCGGTCACGAACGCGCGGACCAGGTTGAGCGTGGCCGCCGAGGAGTTGTAGACGTCGACGAGGCGCTGCGGGTCGGGGATGCGGGCCTCGGGCGTGAAGGCGAAGCCGTTGACGGCATCACCGCGGTAGGCCGGGAGCGTCACCCCGCCGCGGGTCTCCATGTCGGAGCTGCGGGGCTTGGCGTACTGCCCGGCGATCCGGCCCAGCTTCACCACGGGCACGGAGGCGGCGTACGTCAGCACGACCGCCATCTGCAGCAGCACGCGGAGCTTGTTGCGCACGTTGTCGGCGGTCACGCCGTCGAAGGTCTCGGCGCAGTCGCCGCCCTGGAGCAGGAACGCCTCGCCGCGGGTGACGGCCGCGATCTTGGCCGTGAGGTCGTCGCACTCCCCCGCGAACACCAGCGGCGGCGACGTCTTGAGTCGGGCCACGGCCGCGTCGACCGCACCCTGGTCGGGGTAGGTCGGCTGCTGGAGGGGCCCGAGCGCGTGCAGCTGCTCGAGGGTGGGGATAGCACTCACCCCTCAAGGGTACGGCGCGGGCAGCGCGCACCCGAACCCTGACCGCCCCCTGGGCGGCCACAGTGCCCGATCGGTCAGGACCGGGGCGTGAGGACGCCCTCGGCGTCGTCGACGCGCACCCCACCGGACCGGGTCCGGCTGGCCACGAGCGTGCCCGTCACGATGGAGGGGTAGGGGTAGCTGATGTGGCCGGGCGCCCCCTGCCGCGACGTGGTCCAGAGGCGGTCCTCGAAGTTGATGGTGCCCCGGAACTGGTGGTTCTCCAGGACCAGCTGTTCGGCCGTGGCCTGCCCCACGACGTAGGACGCCTCGCCGCGGTAGAGCAGGGAGCCGTGGGAGACCTCGAGGATCCCGTCGCGCTGGTGGACCGTCTGGTCGTGCACCTCACCGCTGAGGTAGACGTCGACGCCCCCCTTGACCATGGCACGCCACAGGTCGGACCGCACGCCGTCCTCGTAGACGAGGTGGCTGGAGTTGCGGGTGCGGACGTCGCCGGTCATCGGCACGTGCCCCTGCACCATCACCCAGGGGACCTCGTCGGCACGCGCCTGGCGCAGCACCTGCCTGAGCCAGCGCAGCTGCGCCGGGTCGACGGACATGTGCACGTCTCCCCCGCGGCGCTCGAAGACGTCGAGGGTGACGAGCAGGACGGTCGGAGACAGCCGTACGGCGTAGGCGGTGCGCCGCGCCTGGCCCCGAGGTCCGTCGGGGAAGCGCGGCTCGCCGTCGGCACCGGCCAGCACGTGGTCGGCGAAGATGCTCTTGAACTGCGGCACGTGGCGCCGCTTGAAGTCGGTCCAGGTGTCACGGCCCTTGCGCCACGGGTCGTCGCCGATCTCGTGGTCGCCGATCGCGGGGTAGGTGGTGAGGCCGTGGTCGGCGAAGCGCTGGAGGTAGGCCGGGTAGTAGGCGTCGGCCGCCCTACGCCACGCGCGCAGTCGCTGCGCCTGGGTCCGCACGGGTCCGAAGACCCCGGTGCGGGAGTCGTCGCGACCCCAGCGACCCTCGACCAGGTCGCCCGCGACGAGGACGTCGTCGGTGGCGTGGGAGGCCATCTCGGTGATCACGTGGTCCAGCGCGGCGTCGTACTCGGGGTTGGTGGAGTTGGCGACCTGGCCGGTGCTCGGGTCGATGTGCTGCCGGCGGCCGCCCGCGGTCAGGTCGGCGACGTCCTGGTTGAGGAAGTCGGGGGACGAGATGAAGCGGTAGGCGCCCGCCAGGTCGGGGGCCGACGGCACCGGCGGCCGGTCGCGCGGTCCGCCGCGCTCCAGCTCGGTGGACGGCTGGCCCGACGGGTGGACGGTGGTGCCACCGTCGTCGCCACCGGGCGTGGCGTTCGCCGGTGGCGAGGAGGGCGTGACCGACGTGCAGCCCAGCACCGACGCGATCAGCACAGCCAGCAGCGGCCCGAGAGGTCGACGAATCACGCCACAACCGTAGACGCCGGGGCCGACACGGCCGGGACGCGCCCGGCCGTGTCGGCGTCCGCTCGCGTCAGTCCTTCTCGAGGTGGTCGATGTCGCGGAAGCCGGTCTTCTTGGCCCGGACCCCGCGGTTGGTCGCCCAGGTGAGCGCCCACAGGACCACGCCGACCGCGAGGAGGCCGCCGGCGATCTTGTACTGGACCATGTCGGCCTCGGTGCGGGCCCACGGGCCGAGCAGGTAGGCGCAGCAGATCGCGCCGACGACCGGGAGGTACGTCGGTGCGGTGAAGGCGCCGTCGGGGGTCGGGTCGCGGCGCAGGATCAGGCAGGCGATGTTGACGACCGTGAACACCGCCAGCAGCAGCGTCGCGGTCGTGCCCGACAGGGCGCTGACGACGGAGTTGTCGGACTGGGTGGACACGACGTAGATCAGGCCGAGTGCCAGCAGCGTCGTGAAGAGGATCGCGGTCCACGGCGAGCGGCGGCCCGGCAGGACGCGGCCCAGGCTGCGGGGCAGCACGTCCTGCTGCGCCATGCCGTAGATGAGGCGACTGGCCATCAGCATGTTGATGAGGGCGGTGTTGGCGACCGCGAAGACCGTGAGGAACGGGAAGAGCTTGTCGATCGGCAGGTCGGGCGCGCCGACCTTGACCACGTCGAGCAGGATCCCGGCCTCCGCGTTGGTGGGCTTCGCGATGTCGCCGGCGGGGATGACCGCCACCACGGAGATCGCGACCAGCATGTAGATCACGACCGCGATGCCCAGCCCGGTCAGCATGGTGCGGGGGAAGATCCGCATCGGGTCCTGGGTCTCTTCGACCATGTTGACCGAGTCCTCGAAGCCGACCATCGAGAAGAAGGCGATCGCGGTCGCGACCGTGACGGCCATGAAGAGGCCCTTGTCGTCGGGGCTCTCGAAGACGGTGACGCGACCGAGGTCGGCGTCGCCCCTGGCCACCACGACGAAGCCGATGACGATCACGATCGCGAGGGCCGTCATCTCGACGAGCGTGAGGATCACGTTGAACTTCACGCTCTCACCCACACCGCGCAGGTTGATCGCGGCGAGGACCAGCATGAAGGCCAGCGCGACGATCAGCGTCGCGCCGGTCGAGGGGCTGTCGTCGCCGAAGCCGATGAGCAGGTTGGCGGCGAGCAGGTTCGACGACGTCGAGGCGCTGGTGATGCCGGAGCAGACCACCGTGAAGGCCACGAGGAACGTGATGAAGTGGATGCCGAACGCCTTGTGCGTGTAGAGCGCGGCGCCCGCTGCCTGGGGGTACTTCGTGACCAGCTCAAGGTAGGAGAACGCCGTCACGGTCGCGACGGCGAAGGCCACGAGGAAGGGCAGCCAGGCGATGCCGCCGACCTGGCCGGCCAGCTTGCCGGTGACGGCGTAGACGCCGGCGCCGAGGATGTCCCCGACGATGAAGAGCAGGAGGAGCTTGGGCCCCATCACCCGCTTGAGGTCCGGCTCCGGGCCGTTGACGTCCTGCGTCGCTTCTGTCGCGCTCATCGAGATCCCCTCGTCCGTCCGCGTGCGTGCACGGGTGTTGGCACACAATGGACCGCACGTGCGACGCGAGGCAACCACCGGGCCCGCCGACGTACGACGCGTCGTGGTCGGCGGCGGCGCGCCGAGACGGGCCTTCCGGTGTTGGATCGTTCTAACTACCCTGCTGCCCATGCCGACTCGCGTTGCCCTCCTCACGGCCGGCGGTTACGCCCCCTGCCTGTCCTCCGCCGTAGGTGCTCTCATCGAGACCTACGACGCCATCGACCCCGACATCGAGCTCATCGCCTACAAGCACGGCTACCACGGCCTGCTCACCGGCAACAGCCTCGTGATCGGTCCCGAGGAGCGTGCCGGCGCGAGCCTGCTGCACCGCTACGGCGGCAGCCCAATCGGCAACAGCCGGGTCAAGCTGACCAACGATGCCGACTGCCGCAAGCGCGGCCTCATCGGGCCCGACGACACCGCCCTGGCCGTGGCCGCCGCGCGCCTGCAGGCCGACGGCGTGGACATCCTGCACACCATCGGCGGAGACGACACCAACACCGCGGCGGCCGACCTGGCGGCGTACCTCCACACCCAGGGCTCCGAGCTCACCGTGGTCGGGCTGCCCAAGACCATCGACAACGACATCGTCCCGATCCGCCAGAGCCTCGGTGCCCAGACAGCGGCGCAGGAGGCGTCCCGCTTCGCGCAGCACGTGCTCGCCGAGCACGGCTCCAACCCGCGCATGCTGATCGTGCACGAGGTGATGGGCCGCGCCAGCGGCTGGCTGACCGCCGCCGCCGCGCGCGACTACATGGCCTGGCACGCCGAGCAGCAGTGGCTGCCCGGGATCGGCCTCGACCCGCGGCGCTGGGCCATCCACGCGGTCTATGTCCCCGAGCGCGGCATCGACCTGGCCGCCGAGGCGAACCGCCTGCGCGCCGTCATGGACGAGGTCGGCTGCGTCAACATCTTCCTCGCCGAGGGAGCCGGGATCGACGACATCGTCGCCGACCTCGAGGCCACCGGCGAGACCGTCGGGCGCGACCCGTTCGGCCACGTCAAGATCGACCTGATCAACCCCGGCCGCTACTTCGCCGAGCGCTTCTCCCGGGCGATCGGCGCCGAGAAGCACATGGTGCAGAAGTCGGGCTACTACTCCCGCTCGGCGCCGGCCAACGAGACCGACCTCGCCCTCATCCGGGAGATGGCCGACCTGGCCGTCGCGTGCGCCCTCGAGGGTCGCCCCGGCGTCATCGGGCACGACGAGGACCGTGGCGACGAGCTCCGGGCGATCGAGTTCGAGCGGATCGCCGGGCACAAGCCCTTCGACGCCGGGCAGGCGTGGTTCACCGAGCTGCTGGCTGGCACCGGGCAGGCCTGAGCCTCGCGCCTGAGCCTCAGGCCTCGCGCTCGGCGGCCTGCGTCACCCGCAGGCCGGCCGCGGGCAGGAGCCGCGGGAGCGTCTGGAGGTAGGCGGCACTGACGACGGCGACGAGGGACAGCACCCACCACAGGGTCGTCGGCCCATGGGCGAGCAGCCAGGTGAAGGCCACCGGCGTCACCGCCCCGCCCACCCCCCAGCTGAGCTGGAACAGCCCGAGGTAGCGCCCGCGGAGGTGGTCGGGCGCAGCCTCGGCGGCCGTCGCGCTCAGGACCGGTCCGCCCGTGAGCTCGCCGAAGGTGTAGACCACGGACCCGACCAGCATCACGGCAACAGCCAGCCACACCGGCAGCCAGCCCGCGACGACGAACATCGCATAGCTGACCACGAAGATGAGCTGCGCCAGGCCCATCATGCGCGCCCGGACCTGACCCGTCATGCGGCGTACGACGAGTCCCTGGCCGAGGCCGACCAACGCGGTGTTGACGGTGAAGATCGCCCCGACCACCCACCCCGGCAGGTCGATGGTCTCGGCGACGTAGACCGGCAGCGCGAAGTTGAGCACCATCATCCCGGCCACGAAGCCGAGCTGGCCGAGCACCAGGCGCAGGTAGGCGCGGTCGCGCAGGACGACGGCCCAGCCCTCCAGCGGGGCGTCGTCGTCCCGCGCGACGCGGTGGTCGGGGACGTCGAGGAGCAGGACGTAGGCGAGCACGAAGGTGACCGCGTTGACCACCACCACCGACTGGTAGGCGATGTCGGTGCCGATCTGGAGCGCGATACCGGCCAGCACTCCGCCCACGGAGTAGCCGAGGTTGCGCACGGCCTGCAGGAAGCCGAACCACAGCTCCCGCTCCCCCGGCGCCGAGATCGCCGTGACGACGTTGCCGAAGGAACCCCAGAAGGACTGCCGCCCGATGTTGAGCAGGGTCGTCCAGAGCGCGACGACGAGCAGCGAGTCGGCCCACAGGTAGGCCAGCATCCCGACCGCCTGGATGAGGTTGCCCGCCAGCATCATGCGGCGCGGGCCGAAGCGGTCCACGAGGCTGCCGATCACGAAGGCGCCGGGCATCGTGAGGAGCGCGGAGAGCGACAGCGCCGACCCGATCTGCACCAGCGACAGGTCCGTCATCGCCAGGAAGTAGAGCAACGTGATCGGCATGAAGAGCCCGCTGCCGACGGTGTCCGCCACGATCGCGGTCACGAAGCGGCGATGCTCCCCGACGCTGGGGAATCCGAGACGGGTCAGCACGCGCCCACACTAGGACTCCGGGCGAGCACGCGTGCGTCCTGTCGGGCTATGTTTCGGGCCATGACCTTCTCGATCGTGGCGCGGTCCGACGACGGCGAATCGTGGGGCGTGGCCGTCGCCTCGAAGTTCCTGGCCGTGGGCTCGGCCGTCCCGACCGCGGCGGCGGGCGTGGGTGCCATCGCCACCCAGGCCGACGCCAACCTCTCCTACAAGTACCTCGGCCTGGCGCACCTCGACGACGGGGCCACCGCCCAGGTCGCCCTCGACCGCCTGGTCGAGGAGGACGACGGCCGCGAGCACCGGCAGGCCGGCATCGTCGACTCCGATGGCAACGCCGCGACCTGGACGGGCTCCGAGTGCTTCGCGTGGGCCGGGGGCGTGACCGGACGCAGCGGCGAGCAGGGCGGCTACGCCATCCAGGGCAACATCCTCACCGGCCCGGAGGTCGTCGAGGCGATGGAGACGGCGTGGCTGGCCGGGGCCGACCAGTCCCTCGAGCGCCGGCTGCTCGCGGCCCTCGCTGCCGGCGACGCCGCCGGTGGCGACCGGCGCGGCCGGCAGTCGGCGGCACTGCTCGTCGTACGCGACGGTGCCGGCTACGGCGGCCACGACGACGTCGCGGTCGACCTGCGCGTCGACGACCACGCCGACCCAGTCACCGAGCTCGCGCGGCTCGTGGACCTCAACGAGCTCTACCTGACGGCGTCGACGCCGGAGGAGCAGGTGCCGGTCGACGACGCACTGATGATCGAGCTCGAGGCGCTGGCGAAGGCCGAGGGCAAGGACAGCTTCCACATGTGGGTCGGGTCGGAGAACTACGAGATGCGCGTCGACTCCGGCGCCCGCCCCGCCTGGATCGACCGGCGGATCCTGGCGATCATCCGGGGCGGGGCCGCATGAGCGAGCGAATCGTCCAGCGCTGTGCGACTCGTGCCTCATGCGCGCACGGAGCGAAGCGAGCACGGGCATGAGCATCCTCGCGATCGATGCGGGCACGACGGGCGTCACGGCCGTGGTGGTCACCACCGACGGGCGGATCCGGGCCAAGGGCTACCAGGAGTTCCGCCAGCACTTCCCCCAGCCGGGCTGGGTCGAGCACTCGGCCGAGGACATCTGGCAGGCGACCATCGAGGCGACCCGTGAGGCCCTCGACCAGGTCGACGCCTCCGAGCTCACCGCGGTCGGCATCACCAACCAGCGCGAGACGATCGTGCTGTGGGACCGCGAGACCCTCGGCTCGCCCCGCCGCGCCATCGTGTGGCAGGACCGGCGCACCGCCGACATCTGCGACCGCCTGCGCGACGAGGGCCACGAGGAGCGGGTCGCCGAGCTGACCGGCCTGCGCCTCGACCCCTACTTCTCCGGCACCAAGCTGATGTGGCTGGCCGAGCACGAGCCGCACACGTGGGCCCTGGTGCAGTCGGGGAGGTACGCCGTCGGCACCGTCGACTCCTACCTCATCGCCCGGATGACGCGCGGCACCTGGCACGTCACCGACGTCTCCAACGCCTGCCGCACCCTGCTCTTCGACCTCGAGGCCGGCGACTGGTCCGACGAGCTCTGCGAGCTGTTCGGGGTGCCGCGCGACGCGCTCCCCGACCTCGTGCCCAACTGGGGCGAGGTCGCACCCACCGAGCCGTCGGTCTTCCTCGGCCTGTCGCTGCCGATCGCGGGCATCGCCGGTGACCAGCAGTCCGCGCTCTTCGGGCAGACCTGCTTCGAGGAGGGCGAGTCCAAGTGCACCTACGGCACCGGCTCCTTCATCCTCACCAACACCGGCGGCTCGGTCGTGCGCAGCGACGCAGGGCTGCTGTCGACCGCTGCCTGGCGCTCCCCCGACGGCGCGATGACGTACGCCCTCGAGGGCGCCATCTTCGTCACCGGCGCTGCCGTCCAGTGGCTGCGTGACGGGCTCCAGATCGTCGGCAACGCCGCCGAGACGGCCGCCATCGCGCAGACCGTCGACGACACCGACGGCGTCGTGTTCGTGCCGGCGCTGACCGGCCTCGGTGCGCCCCACTGGGACCCGCACGCCCGCGGCACGATCATCGGCATCACGCGCGGCACGACCCGCGCCCACCTCGTCCGGGCCACCCTCGAGGCGATCGCCTTTGAGGTGCGCGACGTGCTCGAGACCCTGCCCGAGCTCACCACCCTGCGCGTCGACGGCGGTGCCGCGGCCAACGACCTGCTCTGCCAGTTCCAGGCCGACCAGGTCGGACGCGCGGTCGAGAGACCCGAGATCGTGGAGACCACGGCGCTGGGTGCGGCGTTCCTCGCCGGGCTGGGCACCGGGGCCTGGGAGTCGACCGACGACCTGCGCGACACGTGGGCGCTCGACCGGCGGTTCGAGCCCGGCGGTGACCGCGCGGCGCTCGACGCGTCGTACGCCCGCTGGAGCGACGCGGTCGAGCGGGCGAAGGGCTGGGCGACCGTCTAGTCAGCGCTGCAGCTTGTCGCGCGCAGCCTTCGCCGCGTCGACCTCCGCCTGCGCCTCCTCGACGGCCTCCTCGGCCTCTGCCTGCACCGCCTCGGCCTCGCCGAGCTCGTCGTCGACCTCGTCGACCTCGGCCTCGAGCACCGCGATCCTGCTGCGCAGCTCGTCGATCTCCGCCTGGAGCTGCAGCGTCTTGGCCCGGAGCTTCTCGGTGGCCCGACGAGTCGACCGGTGCTCCTTCTCCGCCTCCCCCAGCACGCTGCGGGCGTCCGCGAGGCGCTCGTCCGCGGCGGCGCGGGCCTTGGCGTCGGCATCCGGGTCGGGTACGACGTGGAGCTGGGGCCGCCGGGTGGGATCCGGCACCGCCGCCGGGCGCGCCTTGGCGCTGAAGCCGAGCGCCTCGGGAAGGGCCACGGCGGCGCTCAGGTCGAGGTCACCGAGGCCCGTCGCCGCCAGGGACGTCACCAGCAACCCGCTCCGCACGGCCTTGGCCGCGTCGGGCTCGAGCATGGCCGCGGTGAGGGTCGCCTCGATCTGGTCGGCGACCGACTGGGTGGTCTTCACGCCCTCCTCGCGGGCCATCCGCCGCGCGGCCGTCGTCACCGACGCGGTCAGCTGGCGCCGCTGCTTGGTGAACTCCCGCAGCTGCGTGGCGTCGAGGTTCTCCTGGGCATCGCGCAACGCGGCACCGACGGCGAGCACCTGGTCGACCTGGTCGGGGTCCCGCCGCACCAGCAGGTTGACCACCCACGCCGCCAGCGAGGCCTTGCGCAGCCCCTTGATGCCGGCGGCCAGGGCCTTGTCGCCCTTGTGCTCCTTGACCAGCGCGTCGCGCGCGGGCGTGAAGTCGGCGAGGGACATCGCGTAGAGGTCGTCGGCGATCTCCAGCAGCGGGTCCGGCGTGGCAGCAGGCATGGACCGATCCTAGGGAGCGGCGTACTCGAGCTCGGTGGGAAAGGGCGGCCAGGGGCACTCCTGGCTGTCCCCGCTCGGCGCCCAGCCGAGCGACTCGTAGAGCCGGCGGGCGCGGCCGTTGTCGGCCAGCACCCACAGCCGGCGCGCCCCGGCCGCCTCGGCCCGGGCGAACCCCTCCCGCCCGAGTCCCGCGCTCCAGTGGTCCGGCCGGACGGCCAGGTGGCGCAGGGTCGAGCCGTCGTGCGCGGTCAGCGCCACCAGGCCCTGGTCGTCCTCGACCACCTCGACCACCACGGTGGGATCGTCGAGCAGCAACGCCCAGCGCGCCAGCACGTCGTCGTCGGGATAGGGCAGCTCGCCGAACACGTGCGCCAGACCCTGCAGGCTCGCCGTCCGCTCCAGGTCGCGCAGGGCCACGACGTCGTCCGTCGTGGCGCGCCGCCAGCTCCTCCTCCGCGGGTGCGTCATGGGCGCCCGGCCTCGTCCCACGCCCGGTGCGCGGTCGTCGTACGGTCCCAGAGCGAGGCCCACTCGGCGTCGGTGACGTCGTCCACCGCCAGCAGCAGGTCGTCGACGAGCGCGGAGCGCCACTCGTCGTACGACCTCAGGTCGCGCTGGTCGCGCCCGCCGGGCGTCAGCACCTGGTGCACCAGGCCGCGGACCGTGCGCTGCTCGGGGCCGTCGATGCGCTGGGCCACCACGGTGCGGCGGAACGGCGAGTCCTCGCCTGCGCTGAGCGTCCGGTGGGAGTCGGCGATGACGTCCGCGGAGTGGTCGCGGGAGGTGACGACGATGCCGCGCAGCACCCCGCCGGGCAGGTGACGGTAGGTCCACGCGGCGGGGCCCGTGGGGCGCCCGGCCGCCTGGGCGCCGTAGCCCGCGCCGATGCCGAACGACCAGCCCTCCACCACGTGGTCGCCACGCACCAGTGGGAGCGGCTCGGCGAAGCCCTCGCCGAGTCCGGCGTCGACCCACCAGTGGCCGCCGGGGTTGTCGTCGGTCGGCAGCCCGGAGACGACCAGCACGAGGTGGTTGAGGCCCGTGCCGAGCTCGTCCTCCGGACGGAACCACACGTGCCCGTGCCGCCGGCTCACCGAGAACCCGAGCGCGGTCAGCAGCCGCCCGAAGGCGCCGTTCTGGTGGAAGCAGTAGCCGAGGCGACCGCCGTGGGCGGCGCGTACGACGCCGGCCTCCGGGTCCACCGGGTCGGGTCGCCCCAGCATGATCGACAGGTTGTCGTAGGGGATCCGCGCGACGTGGGCGCGGTGCACCTCGCGCAGCCCCGCGAGGGTCGCCGGCGGACGGGCGGTCAGCCCGAGGCGGAGGAGGTAGCGGTCGCTGTCGTCCATGTCCGCCCCCGGCTCGCGTCGTCCGGCCGATGTCCGGCCGCCGTAGAACCTACTACCCCCACAGGGGTGAAGGGGATCGTGGCTATACCCGAGATCGATGATGAGGCCCGGCCGAACGGGTGTTCAGGTGTAGTCGCGGCCCACGAATCGGAGCCGCGTCATGGGGGTGTAGTCCGATGCGTCGTCTTCTTCCATCAGCTGCGGCCGTGGCCCTGCTCGTCCTCGCGGTGCCGCTGGGCCCACCGGGACAGGCCACCGCGCCGCCCGGCCAGGTCACCGTCGTCCAGGCGCTCCCCGGGGTGGCGGTCGACGTCTCGATCGACGGACGGTCGGTCGCGACGGGGGCCGGGGTCGGCGACCTGCTCGGCCCGTTCGACCTGGCGCCCGGTGAGCACGACATCGAGTTCACCGGTGCCGACGACCTCCGGGTGGCGTCGACCCTGGACGTGTCCGCCGGGGCGAGCAGCGACGTCGTGCTGCACCTGCCGGCCGAGGTGGACGGCGACCCGGTCGTCCACTCCTACGACGCACCGACCGGGCCGATCGGTCCGGACAAGGCGCGCGTGGTGCTCGCCCACACCGCGACGGTGGCCCCCGCCGACGTCGAGGTCGACGGCACGGTGGTCTTCACCAACATCGCCAACGGCGAGTTCGCCGAGGCGGACGTCCCGGCCGGCACGCTCGAGGTCGCCCTGCTCCCCTCCGGGACGAAGGGTGCCCCCATCCTCGGCCCCCTGGACGTGACCCTCGAGGGGCAGACCCTCTCGATGATCTACGCCTACGGCAACCCGCGCGACAAGTCGATGAACGTCATCAGCCACACCACGACCCTCTCGTCCGACGGCGCCGTTGTGCCGAACCGCATCGACACCGGGTCGGCCGGGCTCGTCCGGTCCCCGGTCGACACCTTCGGCACACGGGCGGACGACGACGGTCCGTGGCCGGTCGTCGTGCTCGGTCTCCTGGCCGTGGGCGGCACCCTGTCAGTGGTCGCCCTGCGTCGACGGCGCGCAGCGGATCCTCCGCCACCGCCGGCGGGATGACCGGGAGCAGGACGGTGGCGCTGCTCATCGCCGGCACGCTCGTCCTCGCCGGCACCGGGTGTGGCACCGCCACGCCCGGCGCACCCGCGGCGCCGTCCGACGGGTCCGACGCTCCCCGGTCCATCCCGACCACCCCGACCACCC
>NZ_JAOPWY010000182.1 GCF_025965415.1 Nocardioides sp. | reverse complement strand
CCTGCCGCGCCGAACACTGCGACACCCCCGGCACCTGGTGCGACGCCCACCACCACGACCCCTGGCACCACGGCGGTCGAACCGACCTGACCAACGCGGTCCTGCTCTGCCAGCACCACCACCACCGTGCCCACGACACCGGCCACCGCACCGACCTCCTCCCCAACGGCGACCTCCGCTTCCACCGACGCAGATAGGCCGGCTGCGCCGCCCCCTCAGCCCACGATCTCCAGCGCCCGGAGCGCCACGGCCACGTCGAGCCGCAGGTGCGGGTCGGTCGCGACCGGGCCGAGGATCCGCTGCAGCTTGCCGACGCGGTAGCGCATCGTGTTGTAGTGGAAGAACTGGGCGCGCGCCGCCTCGGCCACGTTGAAGTTGGTGTCGAGCAGCACCTGCAGCGTCTCGCGCAGGTCGGCCGCCTCGGGCGTGCGCTCGGACAGGGGGCCGAGCACGTCGGCCGCGAACGCGGCCAGCTCGGCGCCGTCCGGCACGAGCGCGAGGAGCCGGTGCAGTCCCAGCTGGTCGAAGCGGGTCACCGATCCCGCGCCGTGGACGCGCCGGCCGATCTCGACGGAGCGCTGCGCCTGCCGGAAGGCCTCCGGGAGCTCTCCGAGCCCGTTGGCGACGCGGCTGACGCCGGCCGAGAACGCGATGCGACCGCCGCCGCGGTCGCCTCGCACCCCCTGGATGATCCGGTCGACAGCGAGGTGCGTCTGTGCCCCGTCGCGCCGCACGTCGACCGGGACGAGGGTGACCACCTCGCGGCTGAAGGCGACCGAGGCGATGCTGCCGTCGATCGTCGCGGCGACCTGCCGCCAGGCGTGGGCGAAGCGGTCATGCCAGGCGCGCCGGTCCTCGGGCGCCGGAGCGAGGGCGGCGATGGCGTCGGGTTCGAGCACCGCGACCACCACCATGACCGGCCGGTCGAGGTGCCAGCCGAAGGCCTGCGCGTGCTCGGCGACGTACTCCTTCTCCCCTGCGCGGCCGAGGAACACGTCGCGCAGGAAGTCGCCTTGGTACTTGTTCTCCACGGCCGTGATCGCCTCGACGCGCGTCACCAGGAGTGCGGCCACGATCGCCGCCCGCTCGAGGGCGTGCACGTCGGAGTCGTGGATGGTGCCGTCGGGCTTCAGCGCGACGAGCCGGGCGAGGTCCACGCCGGCGGCGACCACGCGGCGCAGGAGCGCCTCGCCGTTGCCGACGGCCGTCCCGCCCGGGTCGATCCGCTCCACCCGCAGGCGCCCGGTCGGGTCGAGCAGGTCGGCGTCGGCCAGCATCGCGCGCTGCGCCCCGTCGAGGTGGGCCGCCCGCTCGCGGCCGTCGGTGGAGGTGAAGACCACGCCGTAGCCGAGCGCGTCGCCCACGGCCTCGGCGATCCGGGCCAGGTCACCGCCCTCGAGCACGATGTGGGTCAGCGCCGTGTGGAGCGCGTCCGCCCGGCGCAGCGCGGCGATCGCCTCGGGATCACTTATCAACTCTTGGCCCACTTCATGCCTTTCCTTGGACAAGTTCGCACATTCGCGAGTGTGCCACGGGCCGATAGCGTCTGGGTGATGACGACCCGTCCGATCTCGGCAGCGGCACCGATGCGGGTGCGCGAGCGCCTCGCCGCGGCCGAGGACGGTCCGCGACGGGTGCTGCACGCCAGCTCCTCGGCGATCTACGTCGACCTCGACGGCTGGTGCCTCGGACTGGTCTCCGCGAGCGCGACGCGCGTGCCGTGCGCCCTTTGGTCCGCACTCCCCGACCTCTCGCCGATGGGCCACCGGGAGGTCCGCGTCGAGGCCGGCACCCTGCACCTCGGCGACGAGCCGGTCCGCATCACCCGCCTGGTGGACGTCCGCATCCCCACCGTCGGACGGCATGGGAGACGCGGGTTCGAACGCGCCCGATCCACGACGTCCGCCGCCGGCCTGGGCCTGCCGCCCGACGGACGGCTCACCGTCGCCGACCTCGACCGGTTGCTCGGGCGTGGTCCCGGGCTGACGCCGCTCGGTGACGACGTGCTCGCCGGCTGGTGCGCCGCCCGGCACGCCGCCGGCCGTCCCGACCACGCGCTGGCTGCCGCCGTACGCCGCCGGCTGGCCGTCACCACCCTGCTGTCCGCGACCCTGCTCGACTGCGCCCTGCAGGGCGAGGTGCTGCCGCAGCTCGCCGCCTGGCTCGCCGAGCCGGACGACGCCACCACCGAGGCCCTGCTGGCCGTCGGCGCTACCTCGGGAGCGGGACTGCTCACCGGCGCCGGACTGGCCCTGACCTCGATCACCGACCGCGACCACCACGGGAGAGCAGCATGAAGGACCACGTCGAGCTCAGGAGCGGCGCCTACGCCGACTCCGTCACCCTGCTCCAGGTGAGCCGGGCCGTGCAGGCGGCGCCCGGAGTGGTGACCGCGCAGGTGGCGATGGCCACCGGGCTCAACCTCGAGGTGCTCGAGGGCATGGGCTTCGCCGTGCCGGAGTCCTCCCCCAACGACATGGTCGTCGCGCTCCGCCTCGACGACGACGCCGAGGTCGCGGCCGCCCTCGCCGCCGTCGACGCCGCGCTCGTCCCGACCCGCCCGTCCTCGGGCGACACCACGGTGGCCCCGCCGCGCACGACCGGCTCGGCGCTGCGGCGCAGCGGCCCCGGCGCGATCGCGCTGGTCTCGGTGCCCGGCGCCAGTGCCACGGTCGAGGCCATGGACGCGCTCGAGGCCGGCCACGACGTGATGATCTTCAGCGACAACGTGCCCGTGGCCGAGGAGGTCGCGCTCAAGACGTACGCCGCCACCCGCGGCGCCCTCGTCATGGGACCCGACTGCGGCACCGCGGTCATCGACGGCGTGGGGCTGGGCTTCGCCAACGCCGTCCGCCCGGGCCGCATCGGCCTCGTCGCCGCGTCCGGCACCGGCTGCCAGCAGCTGCTCGCCCTCCTGCACCACGCCGGGGAGACGCTGGACGGGGTCGGTGTACGCCACGCGCTCGGCGTGGGCGGCCGCGACCTGTCTGCGGCGGTGGGCGGGCTCGCCACCCGCGAGGCGCTGCGCCGGCTCGACGCCGACCCCGAGGTGGACCTGGTCGTGGTCGTGTCGAAGCCGCCGGCTCCCGAGGTCGCCGAGGCCCTGGGCCGCGAGGCCGAGGCGCTGGCCACCCCGGTCGAGCTCGGCCTGCTGGGCCGCGGACAGCGTGACCTCACCGCGGTCGCCGAGGCGGTGCTCGCCCGGCTCGGCCACGCCGCCCCCGCGTGGCCCGTCCACGGCGCCGACAACAGCGGACCGGCGACCGGGCCGCTGCTGCGCGGCCTCTTCGTCGGCGGCACGCTGTGCGACGAGTCGATGCTGATGGCGACCGAGGCGCTCGGCCCGGTGCGGAGCAACATCCCACTCGCAGGCGGCCTCGCGCTGTCACCGACCGAGCTGCTCGTCGACGACCATGTCTTCGTCGACTTCGGTGATGACGCCCTCACCCAGGGTCGCGCCCACCCGATGATCGACCCGACGCTGCGCAACGAGCAGCTCGCCCGGGCGGCCGCCGACCCGGCGACCGGGGTCATCCTGCTCGACCTGGTCCTCGGCCACGGCGCCGAGCCCGACCCCGCGGCCATGCTGGCGCCCGCCATCGAGGCTGCCCGCGCGGACCGGCCGATCCCGGTGATCGTCAGCCTGGTCGGCACCGACCTCGACCCGCAGGGCCTGGCGGCGCAGCGTGACGCCCTCGTCGCCGCCGGCGCCGAGGTCCACCTCTCCAACGCGGCGGCCACCCGCCGCGCCCTCGACCTGCTGAGCCGATCCACCAAGGGAGCAGCCGCATGAGTGAGCCCACCGTCGTCGCCGTCGGCGCAGGCATGTTCGCCGACGCCGTCGCCGGCCAGGCCGTCGGCGTCGAGCGCGTCGACTGGCGTCCCCCGATGCCGGGCACGCAGGAGCACCTGGCCACGGTCGCCACCGACCCGCGCCGTCCGGAGGCGAACGCGAGGGCGGTCCAGGCGATGCTCGGCGTCACCGCGCACCTCGTCGACGTCGCTCCCGCCTCCGAGGTCCTCGGTCTCGAGCGCGGCCAGTTCCTCCACGCGGGGCCGCCGATCGAGTGGGCCCGCGCGTCGGGCCCGCTGCGCGGCGCGCTCATGGGCGGCGCGGCCCTCGAGGGCCTGGTCGAGGACCCCGAGGACGCGGTCGCACTCTTCGAGTCCGGCAGCAGCGTCAGCCTCGAGCCGTGCCACCACCGCAGCGCCGTCGGGCCGATGGCCGGCGTCGTCACGCCATCCATGTGGATGTGGGTCCTCGAGGACCGCGCGACCGGCAGGCGGACGTACTGCTCCCTCAACGAGGGCCTCGGCAAGGTGCTGCGCTACGGCGCCTACGGCCCCGAGGTGCTCACCCGCCTGCGCTGGATGGGCGACGTGCTCGGCCCGCTGCTGCAGGCCGCGGTGCGCGGCACGGCCGAGGCGACCGACGTGACCGGGATCCTCACCCAGATGCTCCAGATGGGCGACGAGGCCCACAACCGCAACCGCGCCGGCACGCTGATGCTGCTGCGCGACCTCTCCCCCGCGATGGTGCTCTCCCAGGAGACGGGCGGCTTCAGCACGAAGGACGTCGCCGAGACGCTGCGCTTCATCGGTGGCAACGACCACTTCTTCCTCAACCTCGCGATGCCCGCCTGCAAGCTGGCGCTCGACGCCGGGCGCGACATCCCGGGTTCGACGATGGTCGTGGCGATGGCCCGCAACGGCACCGACTTCGGCATCCAGGTCTCCGGCACCGGCGACGAGTGGTTCACCGGTCCGGCGCAGGTGGCCGAGGGGCTCTTCCTCGGCGACTACGGCCCCGACGACGCCAACGCCGACATCGGCGACTCCGCGATCACCGAGACCGCGGGCATCGGCGGCTTCGCGATGGCGACCGCTCCCGCGATCGTCCGCCTCGTCGGCGGCTCGGTCCCCGACGCCCTGGCGACCACCCGCCGGATGCACGAGATCACGCTGGCCGAGAACCCGCGCTGGTCGGTGCCCGTGCTGGAGTTCCAGGGCACGCCGACCGGCATCGACGTGTCGAAGGTCTGCCGCACGGGGATCCTGCCGCAGATCAACACCGGCATGGCCGGTCGCGTCGCGGGTGTGGGCCAGGTCGGCGCCGGGCTGGTCACGCCTCCCGCGGAGATCTTCCCGAAGGCCCTGGCCGCGTTGGCTCAGGCCTCCGTCGGCCGCTCGTTGTAGACCCCGGCCGGCTCCTGGCCGGTCAGCTCGCCGATCGCGGCCATGATCCGGTCGGTGAGCTCGCGGCGGGCCCGACCACTGGGTACGCCGTCGTACTCCCCCGCGACCTGGATCGGCGCCCCGAAGCGCACCGACACCTTCGCCCGGCGCGGCCGGTTGGAGCCGACGGGCTGGATGTCCTCCGTGCCCTGCAGGCCGACGGGCACGACGGGGCAGCCGGCGGTGAGCGCGAGGTGGGCCACGCCGGTGCGCCCGCGGTAGAGCCGGCCGTCGCGCGAGCGGGTGCCCTCGGGGTAGATGCCGAAGGCCTCCCCGTTGCGGAGCACCTCCAGCGCGGTGTCGAGGCTGGCGATCGCCGCCTTGGTGTCGTCGCGGTCGACGGGCAGCATGCCCAGCCCCTCGAACCAGGCGCGGATCAGCGTGCCCTTCACGCCGGTGCCGGTGAAGTAGTCGGACTTGGCGAGGAAGACGACCTTGCGCGGCACCACGACCGGGATGACCACGCTGTCGAAGAACGAGAGGTGGTTGCTGGCCACGATCACCGGCCCGGACGACGGCACGTGGTGCAGTCCCTCGACCGTCGGGCGCCACACGGCACGGGCGAGCGGGGGGATGACTCCGTGCGCGACCGTGTAGAGCATGGGCCTCATTGTGCCCGCAGGGTCGGCGACCAGAAGGCACGTCCCAGATCGACCGCGCCGCTCGGACGCAGGGGCGTGCCCTCCTCGAGGTAGGCCTGGCGTGCCTCGTCGTCGTGCGAGGGCGGCAACGACCCGTCGGCGCGGACCACCCGCCACCACGGGACGGCGCCGCCGTGGCGCGCCATGACGTTGCCGACCAGGCGCGGTCCGCCGCGGGCGAGCCGCTGCCCGACCACGTCGGCGATCGCGCCGTACGTCGTCACCCGCCCGCGGGGCACCGACTCGGCGCACTGCAGGACGAGCTCGGCGTACAGCTCGCGCTCCTCCTCCGACGTGCTCACTGCGGCTCCTGCTGCGTGAGGCGCGAGGTGAGGACCAGCAGCGCGACGACGACCACGCCCGCGGTCATCCAGACCCACGGGGGCGCCAGCCGGGGGTCGAGCCCCTGCACCGCGAGGTAGGTGACAGGCATCGGCACCAGCGCGAGCAGCCCGCGACGCAGCCAGAGGGTCGCGAGGTGCGGGTCCAGTGCCAGCGTCGCGGGACCGTAGGACAGCAGGGTGGCGACCACGTGCGCCGCCAGGAGCAGGAGGCCGACCACCAGGACGTGCCAGTCCACGACGCCGTGCGCCGCCCACCACCCGGCCACCAGCACGAGCGACACCGCGCCCGCGACGTGGTCGGGCGCGCAGGCCCACCACGCCGACAGCCCGACGACGGCGACGACCACGACGACGTGCGGCACCTCCGGCAGCGCCAGGGCCAGCGCGGCGCACGGCAGCACGAACAGGAGCGCGCGCAGCAGCAGTGCGGGTGCGGTCGTGCCGGCCGGGAGGAGACGCATCGTCATCCCCTCCGCACCGTGGGCACGCGGGAGCGCCGGGCGAGCTGCTGGAGGACGGTGTCGAGCGTCCCCGGGCCCCGCCAGGGGACGACCGGGCACCCGAGGTCGGCCAGCCGGTCGAGGCGGTCGTCGCGCTCGATGGTCTGCATCCGGGCGGCGAGGGCCGGCAGCGCCAGCGGGTCGGCGCCGAGGTCGCGCTCGCCGAGGGTGTCGATGACGACGACCGAGGCGCCGCTGCGCTGCAGGCTGGCCGTCGCGGTGACCAGCGGCGTGAAGAGCATCGGCGAGAGGACGTAGACGACGGACCCCGACCCCGCCGCGAGGTCGAGCCGCTCCGGCGGCACAGTCCGCGCCTCGGTGCGGATGCGCGCCAGGGTGCCGAGCAGCTGCTGGAGGTGCCGCTGCCCCGACCCCAGCCGCACCCGTGCTCCGTCGGCTGCCACCACCAGGAGGCCGACCCGGTCACCGGTGCGGACGTGGTGCTCGGCGAGCGCGGCGGCCGCGCGCACCGAGAGGTCGAGGGTGCTGGCCGCGCCGTCGATGCCGCCGGAGACTCCGATGTCGCGCAAACCGTCGACGACCAGCCACACGCCGGCGTCCTGCTCGGCACGCGTGGTGATGACGTGCAGCTCACCCGTGCGCAGCGACACCGGCCAGGTGATCCGCTTGAGCCGGTCGCCGGTCGCGAACTGCCGGATCCCCTCGAACTCCGTGCCGCTGCCGAGCCGCCGCGACCGGTGCCGACCGACCAGGCCGTCGGGCTGCGGCACCTCCGCACGGCTGTCGTACGGCGCCGTCTGCGGCAGCACGCTGAGCCCGTGCTCGGGCATGTCGAGCGGCCCCCAGCGCCAGCCCGCCCAGGCGCTGGTCAGCGCCACCCGCTCGGCACCGATCGCGCGCCGGCCCCAGCGCCGGGGGCTGAAGTCGACCGTGGGCAGCCCGTCGGCCGCCAGCGAGCCGGAGGCGCCGTACGTCGGCTGGGTGGCGACGTGCGTCGCGGGGGCGGCGACCCGGGTGACGTGCTCGACGCCGGCGAGGTCGTCGACGACGAGCCGCGACGTGGTGCCCTGCCCCTCGTGGAGCCGGTGGTGGTCGATGCGGGTGGTGAGGGTCGGCGTCGAGCGCGGCCGACCGGCCAGGCCCATCAGGGCCAGGACGACGAACGGGGCGGCCAGCACCACGAGCGCGTCCAGGCCCAGTACCACCGCACCGGCGAGACCGCCGAGCGCGAGCAGGCAGGCCCGGACGAGCGACGGGGTCGGCCGCCAGGAGGTCACCGGTGCGACTCCAGCGCGCGCGGCGTCGCGACCGAGGCGAGCACGGAGTCGACCACCCGCGAGCCGGACGCCTGGGTCATCCAGAGGTCCGGCTTGACCGTGATGCGGTGCGCCAGCACGGCGCGCGCCACGACCTTGACGTCCTCGGGCACCACGAAGTCACGTCCGCGGATCGCGGCCCACGCGCGGGCGGTGAGCACCAGCCCGACGCTGCCGCGCGGCGAGGCACCGGTCAGCACGTCGGCGTGGGAGCGGGTCGCGCCGACCAGCTCGACGCAGTAGCGGGCCACCGACTCGTCGACCACGACGCGCTCGACGGCGGCCTGCGCAGCGGCCAGGCCGGCCGCGTCGGTGACCTGCTGGATGTCGACCTCCTCGCGCTGGCGGTCCAGGCGGCGGCGCAGCACGTCGTGCTCCTCCGCGGCGGTCGGGTAGCCGAAGGCGACACGGAGCAGGAAGCGGTCGAGCTGGGCCTCCGGGAGCGGGTAGGTGCCCTCGTACTCCACCGGGTTGGCGGTCGCGAGGACGTGGAACGGGCTGGGCAGCCGGTGCGTCTGGCCCTCGACGGTGACCTGGCCCTCCTGCATCGCCTCGAGCAGCGCCGCCTGCGTCTTGGGAGGCGTGCGGTTGATCTCGTCGGCGAGCAGCAGGCCCGTGAAGATCGGGCCGGGCCGGAAGTCGAACTCCGCCCGGCGCTGGTCGTAGACGTAGGACCCGGTCAGGTCGGCGGGCAGCAGGTCCGGGGTGAACTGGGCGCGGGCGAAGTCGAGCCCGAGCGCGCCGGCGAAGGACCGGGCCGCGAGGGTCTTGCCGAGCCCGGGGAAGTCCTCGAGCAGGATGTGACCCTTGGCGAGGATGCCGGCCAGCACGAGCGAGAGCGCGTCGCGCTTACCGACGACGGCGCGTCCCACCTCGTCGAGCACGTTCTCGGCGAACGTGGCGACGGTCGTCTCAACTTCGGTCACGGACTTCCTCTATTCGGGTCAGGACGCGGTCGATGTCGGCCGGCGACAGGCGTCGCGCGGGGTCGATCTCGTGGTGGAGGGTCTCGGCGAGGTCGGGGTCGCGGGCACGCGCGAGCGCGACCAGCCGTTGCTGCAGGGCCCCGGACGGCACGTCCGCCTGCTCGTGGCTGGTCAGGATGCGCAGGTCGGGGGTGGCCTGGTCGACCCGGTCCCCCGTCGGGGGCAGTCCCGACGTCCACTGCGCCGCCGGGACGTCGACGGTGTCGAGCACCAGCCAGGCCAGGGACAGCACGATGACGACCATGACGACGTACGCCGCCGGCTGCGGCTCGAAGTGGAGCAGCACGGCAGCGACGAATCCGATGGCGCCCACCAGGGCGCCCCCGAGCACGCGCGTACGCCAGTGGCGGGCGATCGTCGGACGCCTCACGCGCGCACCCCCAGGCTCCGCCGGACCCCGGCGAGGGCGTCGAGCGCCTCGGCGCGGTGCCCCTCGGTCATCTCGTGCTCGGAGAAGCGGGCCTCCCGGTAGAGGCCGGCGAGCCGGTTCACCGCACCCGAGTCCGCCGACACGAGGTCGAGGATGCGGATGACGTACTCCGAGGAGGTCTCCGAGGCCTTGCGCCCCACGCCCGCGCGCTCGCCCTGGACCTCGAAGCGGCTCCAGGCGGCCACGATGGCGTTGCGCGGCTCCCCGCCGCTCAGCGCGGCGTCCTGCTCCGCGGCGTCGGCCGCCATCTGCTCGGCGATCCGGTGCGGCTCGTCGAGCACCGCGAAGTCGACGGACTCGCGCGTCTCCAGGGCGCCGGCCCGACGTCGTACGGCACGGGCGACCGAGAGGACGACGAAGCCGATCAGCACCATGATCGCGATCAGCAGCAGGAGCTCCAGCGTGCCGACCAGGATCCGGAGCCAGAGCGGCGGGTCGGCCTGGCGCACGAGGTCCTCGGCGTCCTGCCTCGTCGTGTCGGGCGGCTCGCAGAAGGGCAGGTCGTCGGGGTTGTCGGGCGTCACCTCGGTGCCGCCGGGACCGGTCGTGGCGTCGAGCGGGATGCAGGTCTCGGTCGTGGTGGAGAGCGACGCGGGGGTCGGGCCGGGGCCCGTGAAGACCTGGTCGGGTCCGATCAGGGTGGCCCACGCCACGAGCACCATGAACGCGCTCGTCCCGGCCACCGTGACAGCAGCACGCAGTCCCGGTGACCACCCCCCGAACGAACGCATGGCGCGACCCTAGGTGAACGGGTCGCGCCATGCGAGGGGGGCCGCCCGGTGGGGACGGGCGGCGGGAGGGTGGTCAGAGGAGCGGGCTGAAGGGCTCCGTGCCCGGCACCAGGCTCAGGCCGGCGATGCCGCTAGCGGCCTGGGCGTAGGACAGCTCGCGGGAGAGGTCGCCGACCCCGTTCGAGCCCGCCAGCGGCGCGAGGGCCAGGGTGGACAGGGTGCCGAGCGCGTTGCCCTCGGCGTCGAGGAAGGCGCTGCCCGAGTCACCGGGCACGCCGGGCGTGACCGTGTAGACCGGGTGCGTCCAGCCGCTGGGGTCGGTGCCCAGGCTGACCCCCTGCTTGGGCGAGAGCTGCTCGATGCCGGCGCGGAGGCTGGAGTTGCCATAGCTGTGGACCGTGCCGCCGGCCGCGGTGCCGGCGGTGTTGATGCCGACCGGGCCGCCCCAGAAGGGGATCGACGGGTTGACCTTCCCGGTGTCCGCTGCGTCGACCTTCACGAGGGCGAGATCGTTGTAGGCGCACGTGTCGGCGTCGGTCTCGCCGCGCTGCTGCATCGCCAGCCACGACGAGTAGACGAGCGTGCCACCGCCCACCCGGGTGCCCTCGGAGGCCAGCGAGCCGCCCTCCACGAAGTCGACCTCGGTGCCGAGCGGAAGCGAGCCGGAGGTGCAGCCGTCGGTGTCGGTCGCCTCACCGAGCCCGGCGCAGTGCGCCGCATAGCCGACGTACGTCGTGCCGGCGGTGTCGGTGAAGACGAAGTTGGCGGTGCACTGGGCCCCCTCGGTGTACATCTGCACGCCGGGGTGGATCGTGGCGGTGTCCGCCGGCGCCCAGTCCGCACGGGCCTGCGTCGTCGGGGCCGCGGACGCCGGCACGCTGGTGGCGGCAGCGGCCACGAGGCCCGCCGTCGCAGCGATGGTCAGGAGCAACGTAGGAGTACGCATGCCCTTCCCAACGACGCACGTCGGGAAGGGGTTACGGGTCAGTACGTCGGCTGGCTCGGGTCGATCTGGCTGACCCAGGCCACCACGCCGCCGCCGACGTGCACCGCATCGGAGTACCCGGCACCCTTGACGATCGCGAGGGTCTCCGCGGAGCGCACACCCGACTTGCAGTGCATGACGATCTGCTTGTCGCTCGGCAGCTGGGAGAGCGCGTTGCCGTTGAGGAACTCGCCCTTCGGGATCAGCACCGCGCCGGGGATGTGGTTGATCTCGGCCTCGTTGGGCTCGCGTACGTCGACCAGCACGAAGTCGCGCTCACCGTTGTCGCGCTCCTTGAGCATGTGCTCGAGCTGCACGACCGAGATCGTCGAGCCGACCGCCGCCTCGGCGGCCTCGTCGGAGACGGCGCCGCAGAAGGCGTCGTAGTCGATGAGGCCGGTGACGGTGGCGTTCTCGCCGCAGAGCGCGCAATTGGGGTCCTTGCGGACCTTGAGCTTGCGGTACTCCATCTCGAGCGCGTCGTAGATCATCAGCTTGCCCGCGATCGGCTCGCCGATGCCGGTGAGGAGCTTGATGGCCTCGTTGACCTGGATCGAGCCGATGCTCGCGCACAGCACCCCGAGCACGCCGCCCTCAGCGCAGCTGGGGACCATGCCCGGCGGCGGGGGCTCCGGGTAGAGGCAGCGGTAGCAGGGCAGGTCCTCGCCGAGCGAGGGCGCGAAGACGCTCGCCTGGCCGTCGAAGCGGTAGATCGAGCCCCAGACGTAGGGGATCTTCAGGAAGTAGGCCGCGTCGTTGACCATGTAGCGGGTGGCGAAGTTGTCGGTGCCGTCGATGATCAGGTCGTAGCCCTCGAAGACGCTCATCACGTTGTCGTTGTCGAGCCGCTCCTCGTGCAGCACGACCTCGACGTAGGGGTTGATCTCGGCGATCGACTCCTTGGCGGACAGCGCCTTGGACTTGTCGATGTCGCTGACACCGTGGATGACCTGGCGCTGGAGGTTGGACTCGTCGACAGTGTCGAACTCAGCGATCCCGAGGGTGCCGACGCCCGCCGCGGCGAGGTAGAGGAGCGCGGGCGAGCCGAGGCCGCCGGCGCCGATGACGAGGACCTTGGCGTTCTTCAGCCGCTTCTGACCGGTCATGCCCACGTCGGGGATGATCAGGTGGCGGCTGTAGCGGCGCACCTCGTCGATGGTGAGCTCGGCTGCCGGCTCGACAAGAGCGGGGAACGACACAGACTTCTCCTTGGTTCGGGTATGGGTGCAACAGCACCCACCGCGTCCATGTTCCCCGCGCCGCGATGACACACCGCACCATGTCCCGGGATACGGACGGGGGTGCCCGCGTCGTTGCGGATAGGCTCGGACCTCACTACTCAGGAGTACCCAGGAGCACGTTGTGACCGCAGGCCACCCTGACACTGATTCCCCGCGACCTCGCGGCGGTCGGATGCCGCGACGTGAGCGTCGCGTCCAGCTGCTCGAGTCGGCGCTCGAAGTCTTCGTCGCCCAGGGCTACCACGCCGCCGCGATGGACGACATCGCCGAGCGCGCCGGGGTCTCCAAGCCCGTGCTCTACCAGCACTTCCCGGGCAAGCTCGACCTCTACCTCGCGCTGCTCGACGCGTCCTGCGACACGATCATCGACAACTGCCGCGCGGCGCTGGCCTCGACGTCGGCCAACAAGGACCGGGTCGCGGCGACGATGAAGGTCTTCTACAGCTACGTCGCCTCCGAGGAGGGAGCGTTCCGCCTGGTCTTCGAGTCCGACCTGACCAGCGAGCCCGACGTGCGCGAGCGCGTGGACCGGGTGACCGTCGAGTGCGCCTCGATGATCGCCGACGTGATCCGCACCGACACCGGCCTCCCCGACGAGGCCTCCGAGCTGCTGGCGGTGTCGCTGGTGGGAATGGCGCAGGTCTCCGCGCGGTTCTGGCTCGCGGGCGGCGGCTCCATCTCCCAGGACGACGCGGCCGCCCTGATCGCCGGTCTGGCATGGCGCGGCATCCGCGGCTACCCCATGACGGACGACCACTGACCGACGACCACTGACCGACGACCACTGACGGACGTCCACCGACCGACGACCACCGACCCGCCACACTGGGGTCGACGGACACACACCCCCGAAACTCAGCAAGGAGCATCACGTGGAGGTCAAGATCGGCGTGCAGCACGCCCAGCGCGAGCTGGTGCTCGAGAGCGACAGCACGCCCGAGGACATCGAGTCCAAGCTCGGCGAGGCACTGGCCGGCAGCGGGGTGCTGCGGCTGAGCGACGTCAAGGGCCGCACCGTCGTGGTGCCAGCCGACAAGATCGCCTACCTCGAGCTCGGTTCGCCGACCTCGAGCACCGTCGGCTTCCGCTGACGCGTCCCACCCCTGCGGGGGCGCGGTCGTTGCCCCGGGCACGCCCGGCGGACATGATGAACGCGTCGGCACACCCCGCCGGCACCAACCGCCACGAAACGTGGCACTGAAAGGTGGGCTCTCTCATGCTCTGGACCATCATTTTCTACCTCGTGGTCGGCGCCATCGTGGGTCTGCTCGGTAAGTTCGTCGCGCCCGGCGACAAGGACAACATCCCCCTGTGGCTCACGATCCTGTGCGGTATCGGGGGCATGGTTCTCGGCGGCGTGATCTACAGCGCCTTCGGCGGCGACGGGAGCCGCGGACTCGACTGGACCCAGGGCCTGGTCGCCATCATCACCGCGGCCGTGCTCGTCGTGATCGCCTCGACGGTCACCGGCCGCAACAGCGGCAGCCGCACCCGGGTCTGACCAGCAGCACCACCGCACCACGCACGAGGCCCCGCATCCGATCAGGATGCGGGGCCTCGTCGTACGTCAGGAGTCGAGGCCGAGCTCGGCCATCCGCGCGGCGTGGAGCTCGGTGAGGCGGGTGAACATCCGGCCCAGCGCGGCCAGGTCGAGCCCGGGACGGTCCACTCCCCCGGCGAGCAGGGCGGTCAGCGACTCACGGTCACCGGCGACCCGCTGGGCCTGGGTGAGGGCCTCGCCCATCAGCCGCCGACCCCACAGCGCCAGGCGGCCGCCGAGCCGGTGGTCGGCCGCGATCCCGGCCCGGACCCGGTCGACGATGAAGGCGGTCTGGCCGGAGTCCTCCAGCGAGCTGATGATGACCTCGCGCGTCTCCGGGTCGAGGTAGGCCGCGATCTCGCGGTAGAAGTCGGAGGCGAGCCCGTCGCCGACGTAGGCCTTGATGAGGCCCTCGTAGTAGTCCGACGGCGCGGTGTGGGCGTGGAAGCTGTCGAAGCTGGCCCGGAAGGCCTGCATCGCATCGGCCGGGTCGGCCCCCAGCTCCGCGAGCCGGGCGACCAGCTTCTGCAGGTGGCCGAACTCCGCGGTGGCCATCGCGCCGATCGCGATCTTGTCGTCGATCCCGGGCGCCATCTTGGCGTCCTCGACGAGTCGCTCGAAGGCCGAGAGCTCGCCGTAGGCGATCGCACCGAGAAGGTCGACGGCGGCGCGACGGTAGTCCTCGTCGGGCGATTCAGTCATGCTCGCAGCCTACCGATACCATCGAGGTGACCGAGCCGCTGGCGATGTGTCCAGCGGCCGCCTGTATGTGCGCGGTCGGCAAGGCTTTCATGAGTGGCTGACCGCATACGCGTGGGACATCCATCTCTTCTTCGAAAGCGACACCATTCGTGACCACCTTCCGTGAACTGGGCGTGCACGCCCAGATCTGCGACGCGCTCGACCGCGCCGGCATCACCACCCCCTTCGCCATCCAGGAGATGACCCTCTCGGTCGCGCTCCTCGGCACCGACCTCATCGGCCAGGCCCGCACGGGCACCGGCAAGACCCTCGCGTTCGGCATCCCGGTGCTGCAGCGCAGCGTCGCCCCCAGCGACCCGGCGTACGCCGACCTGCCGCAGGGCAAGCCGCAGGCGCTGATCGTCGCCCCGACCCGTGAGCTCGCGCTCCAGGTGTCCAGCGACCTCGCGCTCGCCAGCAAGGACCTGGGCCTGCGCGTGCTGACCGTCTACGGCGGTGTCGGCTACGACACCCAGCTCGAGGCCCTCGAGTCGGGCGTCGACATCGTCGTCGGCACCCCCGGTCGCCTCATCGACCTCGCCAACCGCCGCGCGCTCGACCTGTCGCACGTGCACGCGCTCGTGCTCGACGAGGCCGACGAGATGCTCGACCTCGGCTTCCTGCCCGACGTCATCACGCTGCTCTCCAAGACCCCCGAGACCCGCCAGACGATGCTGTTCTCGGCCACCATGCCGGCCGCGATCGTC
>NZ_JAOPWY010000131.1 GCF_025965415.1 Nocardioides sp. | reverse complement strand
AATCCTCCTTGGCACGGGCAACTCACTCAGACTAGGTCGGCACTGCGCGCGCCCCGGCGCCGCTCCCTGGCATGCGTGAACCAGCTCGCCCGGATCGTGGCCGCGAGCACGTGCGTCTATCCGCCGCCTTTTCGCCGCCTTTCGCGTCTGTAGCAGCCGATCTTTGCGGAGCGGCGCCCGCTGTCGGGTTGCTCGCCGTCTCGATACGGAAGGCAGCGCCCGAGGCTGCATGGCACCAGGCAATCGAGCAGGAAGGACTTAGATTCCCGACCGAGCTGGGACCGCAGCCCCATGCGCGGACAGGCCCATCGGTGCAGGGCCAGGGAATGAGCACGAAGCGACCATCGCAGCGCATCGGGTGCTACGCGGTGCGGTCATACTGTTTCCTCGGCAGCGCGCTGGTGCTGGCAGTGGCACTGTCCCGTGTCGAGACAACAAAGCTTGCCCCAGGCGGAGCCGCAGAGGTGCCTGCTTCTCACGCGTCCGTCCATGCCGCTCCTGATCCGGCCATCAGCGACCCCCTTACGTTCGCGTACGTCTCCCTCATCAAGACCGCGGGCACGGACCGACCGACGTGCATCGGCCTGTCGGCGTCTACAGGCGGTGTCGGGACGAACGGGGACGACGTCATCGTTGGGACATCCGGCAGGGACGTCATCGTGTCAGGGCGGGGCAACGACACGATCTACGGCCGCAATGGCAAGGACGTCATCTGCGGCGGGCCCGGCAACGACAAGCTCGTCGGGGGACGCAACCCATGGGACTGGAGCCTGGCCAAGCACGGTGACCGGCTTGCAGGCGGTGCGGGGGACGATCACCTCATCGACCGTTGGGGCTTCCGGGACAAGCTCGTCGGTGGATCTGGCAACGACCGCCTGGTCTCGAGCAGCGGGACGGAGCACAAGCTCCTCGGCGGGCCCGGCGCAGACCGGCTCATCAGCCGTGACGTGGTTGACAACATCACCATTGGGGGCCGAGGACCAGACGTGGTCACCGCGCTGTCCGGGTATGGGTACAGCAGGTACCACGCCGGCGGCCCTGGGCGCGACATTCTCGATGTCGGTCCCACTGGAGACATCCTTGTGGGACTCACCGGCGACGGCGACCGGCTCACGGTCCACGGCGATGCCTACGTCGTGCCGAACTACTGGGACAGTCCCGTTGGTGTCGAGGTGGACATGGTGGCGGGCACTGTCAGGCGCATCGGCGGAGACCCGACGCCAGCCGACGTCATCACCTTCGCGGAGCCGGATGACGTGTCGTGGATCCTGTACGGCAGCACGCACGACGACCGCATGGTGGGCGGTGAAGGCGACGACACCTTCTTCGGCCTCAGAGGCGACGACGTGCTTATCGGGTACGGCGGTAGCGACGGGCTCAACGGTTTTCAAGGCGCCGATGTCATTCATGGAGGCGACGGCAACGACTACTCGCTCTCGGGCGACCAGGGAGACGACGTTATCGACGGAGGTGAGGGCGATGACACAGCGGATGGCGGCAAGGGCAACGACACCTGCCTCAATGTCGAACAGACCAGGAGGTGCTCGCCCTAGAGCAGCTTCCCCAGCATCGATCCAGGCCGAAGCGTCGCTCCGCTCGGCTCTCGAGGATCCGACTTTGCCGGCCCAATACAGCGAACCTGCTGCGAGCAGAGCCCCTGGCGCTGCCCCCGTCCGCGAACGTACTCGGGTCGGATACTTCGGCGCCCATACCGCCGCCTGTCGGCGGGGACAGGAAATCAGGGAGCGCTAGCAAGCCCCAGATGTCTACTCTTCGCTGATGGACACGGTGCAGTTCGCAATCGACGACAGCAGCGGGATCACTCAGGTCATCATCAGCGTCAACGAGACCTCCCTCATCGATCTCGCCCGTGCCGCCGAACAGCCCTGGACTGACCGCGAGGGCAAGCCCGATCTCGCCGGTTCTTACATGGGACTCGCACCATGGGCCATCGGCGGCTCCGCCACTCACTTCCTCGAGAACCCGCGCGCAGTGTGGTTCGAAGACGGTGACACCGTTCTACTCGGCTGCGACTGCGGCGAACGGGGATGCTGGCCTCTCGTCGCCGACATCACTGTCACGCACGCTCAAGTGGCGTGGAGCCGCTTCCGGCAAGGCCACCGCGAATGGGACCTCTCCACCCTCGGGCCCTTCGTCTTCGCGCGCACCGAGTACGAGCAAGCCCTTAGCAAGCTCGATGAAGACCTACGCGCCTATCCGGCCGGTTAGCGCCGATCATCCGAAGCGGTTCCGCCACGCAGTTCAATCTCGCCCAGGAAGACCTGACGGGACGAGGAGGCTCCTGTTCCAGCGACACTTTAGGGGTCCCTGGTACCCGCGACATTGCGTAGCCGCAAACGGGCTGCCGCTCCCTAGCTTTTGGTGTTGCGCAGGGAGCGCCCACCGGCGTTCTTGGTGAGTATCAGAACTGCATGCGCCGGTTGGTGGCGGGCCACATCCCTGAGGGCCGGCCTGCGTCGATTCGCTCCTTGGCGCCACACCGCGGCACATCACCCCGCAACAATCGATTGATTCCTTCCTGTGAAACGAGTGGGTATGTGACGGTCCATTCGCGATGCCCGGATGGGGGGTGCAACGCGACGGTTCCGAGACTTTGCTGCTTCTTGTGCTTGTCAGAGCTGCCAGGTCACCGGTCGGTCCGGGCTGGGTTCGTAGATGCAGCTCTGGCCGGTGTGCACGTGTGCGGTGAGGTGGCGGACGACTACGGGGTCTGCGGCATCGATGGCTTGAATGGCTGCGCTGATGGCCTTGCGGACGGTGACTCTGGCGCGTTCGGCGCTGCTGCCCGTAGGGCGTGTGCGACCCGCCAGGCCGGTAGCGGCGGCTATCTCGACCAGCAACGCTTCGCGCTCGGCCGCGAGCCGGTCAGCCATTCCCACATCGGCCCATTCGTCTGCCCGGTCCAGCTCGGCATCGAGCTCGACAAGACGCCGTCGGTAGGCACCTAAGGCGGCCCGATCTGCGGTGGGGCCGAGATCGGATTGGTCGACCAGGGCTCCGGCGAGCTGGGTTGCGGGCACCTCGTGTCCGGCGTTGGCCAGGAGTGTGTGCAGGTGCTCCAGGCCGCGTCGGGCCGGAACGGGTGACTCGGAGCCGTCGTGCCCGACGAGCCAGACACCTGCCGGGCCGGGGCGAAGCGTCATGCTTTCCCCGCTGGTCCGGATGCTCCCGGCGGGTTCCTCGACCGCCGCCAGGCGTTTGGCCCACCAGCTCGCTCCCAACCGGCGATAAGTCTCCAGCGCGTGGACGCGCAACGTGCGTGCCCGTTCGTGGTCTCCGAGCAGGTCGCACGCCCGGGAGAGCGGATCGTCGGTGACCCCGTGGAACATCACCGCTCCGGCATTGATCACCGCTCGGCCCGCATAAGGCAGCAGCTGCGGTGTGATTGCCTCCACCAGGCGAGTCAGCCCTTGCGCGAGCGCGACGTCGAGCGCCAGCTGGAGTGTGAGCAGGTAGTTGTAGTCCCGCGGCAGACGGATGAGGTTGTCGGCGTCGAACGTCTCGACGAGTCGGCGGGCATCCTCATGCATCCCGAGTCCCTGATAGATCCAGGCGATCTCGGCATACAGCACCCGGATGCCTTCGGATTCGGCCAGGCGATCACCCATCCGCGCCAGCTCGACGACCCCCGGCGGAATGTTGCCGGACTGGCACGCGCCATACCCGCGCATGCACGCGATCACCATGAATCCATCGGGCAGTTCCAGCTGGGCCAGGGCGTCCTCCGCGATACGCGCCAGGGGCTCGATGGTGTCGGTCCGGCCGTGCATGAGGTCCAGCATCAGTCGTCTGGAGGCGGCATAGAACCTGGCCTTCGTGGATTCCTCGCCCAACAGTTCGAGAGCACGCATGTGGCGGTTCATCCCGGCCACGTCGAGCGTCTCGGCCGCGACCGTCAACAGCCAGATGTGGGCCTGGGTGCGGGCGTCCGGCGCCAGCAAACACGCCGCCACGTCGGCCAGCTTCGCCGCCAGCTCTCGTCGTACTTCCAGCTCGTCGGGTCCCCAATGGGTGGCCAGAGCGGCGTCGAGTGCATCGGCTCGGATGACCGGGTCACCGTCCTCGGCGGCGTGCTTGAGCGCCGCCGCGGCGAAGGGCACGGCGCGAGAGTGTTCTCCCGCGTATGCCCAGCACCGCGCCAGTGCCGCCGCGAGCAGCGCTCTGGTCCCCTCGTCGCCGGCACTTTCGTAGGCCTCGTGCAGCACCGCCGGCGTCCGCCCCGGATCGGCGCCGAAGAGGTAGGTCCCGGCGAGATCGAGTGCGGCCGCCGCAGCAGCGTCGACCTGGCCGGTCTCCATGTCCTTCATCGTGGCACGACCGGCGTGACCGGGCTAGCGCCGCAGAAGCGTGACCGCACGAGCGTGCTCGGCCACGCGAGCCTCGTCCCAGTCACCGGTGCAGTACAACGTGAAGTCGACGATCCGACCCTGCTCGTCCAGGTCGGCGATGAATCCCTCGCGGCAGTACCACTGCTCGCCGCCGTCCTCCCACGACTCTTCGAGCTTGACCGCCCATCCGCAAGCAGTGGCAACAACCTTCTCGAGTCGAACCGCTCCCTTCTGCGGGTGCATCTTTCGGCGGGCCTCGACCAGCGCCTCGCCCCCCTCGACCTGGACCCGCCAGGTCGGGAAGGTGAGGTCCGCGAAGGCGTCGGGGGCGAAGAGCCCGTCGGCCACGTTCTCGCCGCTGGTCTCCAGGAAGGTGACGAAGTCCGCAACGCTGCGCTGCACGCTCGGCGCGAGAGCGTCGGTACTCGTGGTCACCGTCCACCGCCGCTCATCGCTAGGTTGCCCTCGACGACCGCCATGGTCTCGCCGAGCTTGTCACTCGGACTGAACTCCACGACCGAGGTGCCGGCCGCTATCAAGGGCAGGTGACCCGGAGCGGCGTAATAGGCATCGCCGGTCATGTACGTCTCTTCGTGGTCGGCCCACCGGAAGGTGACCTGCCCGGACTGAACGATGCCCCAATGTGGGCATTGGCACCGGTCGTCGGGCAGCCCCTTGAAGAGCGGTGCAGGATCGGCATCCTCGGGGAAGGCCTCGAAGCCGACCGTGTAGCCGTCCAGGTCGGCGTACCGGCCCTGGATCTGCGGGAGATCAACCGCCACCGGGGTCGTCATCTTGTTGGCACTAGGCATCGCCTGCTCCTTCGGTACGACCCGCCGGATGCGAGCCCTCATTCAGAAGACGTGATTTCTGCCGTCACAACGTGACGATGGACCTCGATGCCTGGTGCTCGACGGGTGAGAGCACAGCTCCTCGGCTCACGAGTAGCAGACGGCCGCCCCTGACCTTCTCCACGAACGCACTCGCGTCGATCCTCGACCGCGATCAGCTCGGCAAGCCCTTCGGCGGCGATGCGACGTCGGGTCTTCCCGGCGATGTCGCGGGGACGGACTGACGCGAGCATGGACTTGGCCTGACCAGTCGTGAGATCCCTCTTCGCCTGCCCGGGCAGGAGTTCGGCGAGCAGCGCCTGGAGCCGGTCGACGGTCTGAACCCGCCGCCTGGTCAGTGCTTCACGACGGTCGGTGAGCATCCGTAGTGCCTCGAGCTCCCCGTCGAGATGCAGCACTCGCAGGGTGTTGGTGCGCACGGCGACGGCTGCGACCGCGTGCGCGTCGTGGGCGTCGGTCTTGCGGTTGTGACCGGTGTCGAAGAGCCGCACCCGCGCCGCGAGCTTGGCCGGCACGTCGACGACCTGCTCCCCGTCCTCCAGCAGTCGCTGCGCGAGCGGGCGGCCGGCACCGTTGCTGCCCTCAACCGCCCAGTCCCGCTCCGGCCAGGTCGAGACGTACCTGCGCATAGCGGCGTATCCGGCCCGGTCGGTGGTGAACCGGCCGGACCCGAGCAGCTGTTCGTGCTGGTCAACGACCTCGATCGTCGCCGACAGCTTGTGGGGATCGACCCCGATGATCACGTGCTCTGCCTGCTGCTCCATCTGCTGCTCCCGCCTGTGCTCGATCCAATGTGGACGGCGAGGTGGGCATTGCTACTACGAGCTGGGCAGTCCCTTCTTGAGCCACGCCTCGTCACGGTGACCGGCGGGCCGCAGACCGATAGTGAGCCACACCAGAACAGCCGGTGGGCAGCCGCTTGAAGAGCTGCCCGCCGGGCACCTGGATCGAGTCTGGCCAGACGCCGGTCGTGACGGGATCGTCTAGACGGTATGGAGTGACCGGCTCGTCGTGAGCTGGTTGCGGGCCGGGGCCTCACTCACAAGATTCGTGGGTTACCGAGCAGGGGCTGCCTGCTCGGCCTATCCGACAATTGTGGGAGGCCCCGG
>NZ_JAOPWY010000126.1 GCF_025965415.1 Nocardioides sp. | reverse complement strand
TCACCCACAACGCCGTGGTCTTCCGGATCCAGCCCGACGAGGGCATCACCATGCGGTTCGGCTCCAAGGTGCCCGGCACCGCCATGGAGATCCGCGACGTCAACATGGACTTCGCCTATGGGGGCTCGTTCACCGAGGCCAGTCCGGAGGCCTACGAGCGGCTGATCCTCGACGTGCTGCTGGGCGACCCGCCGCTGGGCTGGTGTGCCGTTCTACCTCCGCACGGGCAAGCGACTGGGTCGCAGGGTCACCGAGATCGCCGTCGTGCTCAAGCGGGCGCCGCACCTGCCGTTCGCCGAGACCGCCACCGAGGACCTCACCCACAACGCCGTGGTCTTCCGGATCCAGCCCGACGAGGGCATCACCATGCGGTTTGGGTCCAAGGTCCCGGGCACCGCGATGGAGATCCGCGACGTCAACATGGACTTCGCCTACGGCGGCTCGTTCACCGAGGCCAGCGCCGAGGCGTACGAGCGGTTGATCCTCGACGTGCTGCTCGGCGACCCGCCGCTGTTCCCGCGGCACGAGGAGGTCGAGCTCTCCTGGAAGATCCTCGACCCGGTGATCGAGCACTGGGCGAAGAAGGGGAAGCCGGACACCTACGACTCCGGCACCTGGGGACCGAAGTCCGCGGACGCGATGCTCGCCCGCGACGGACGCGTCTGGAGGAGGCCGTGACCATGACCTCACCCCACGAAGCCGCTCGCTCCTACCGCTTCGCTCCTTCCACTCACGCCTTCGAGGGGACCCCGAGATGATCGAGCTCACCGACACCAACTCGGCGAAGATCGCCGCGGAGTTCGTACGGTCCCGCACCCGGGCCGGTAGCCCGGCGATGGGCATGGTGATGACACTGATCATCGTCGCGCCCGAGGAGGACGCGGCCGAGGCGATGCTCGCGGCCAAGCGCGCCTCGCGCGAGCACCCCTCGCGGGTCCTCGGGGTGATCCTCGGCGACGCCCGGGGGTCGGCCCACGTCAACGCCCAGGTGGGCAGCGGCGACGGCTGGGGCGGCGAGACCGCCCTGATCCGGCTCAAGGGCGAGGTGGTCAAGCACGCCGAGTCGGTGGTGCTGCCGCTGCTGCTGCCCGACTCCCCTGTCGCCATCTGGTGGCCGACCACGTCACCGCCCGACCCGGCCACCGACCCGCTGGGCGCCCTGGCGCAGCGACGGATCACCGACTCGGCGGCGGTCTCGCGCGGCAAGTCCACGGCGATGCTCAACCAGTGCCGCTCCTACGCGCCCGGCAACACCGACCTGAGCTGGACCCGGCTGACCCCGTGGCGCGCTCTGCTGGCCGCGTCGCTGGACCAGCACCCGCTGAAGGTCACCGGCGCCACGGTCACGGCCGAGCGGGTCAGTCCCAGTGCCGACCTGCTCGTCGCCTGGCTCGCCGACCGGCTCAAGGTCACGGTGAAGCGGGCCAACTCGGAGGGTCCCGGCATCACCGAGGTCAGCATGCAGACGAAGCAGGGGCCGATCCGCATCGCGCGCGCCGACGGCCGGCTGGCCACCTTCACCTCCCCCCACCGGCCGGACCGTCCCGTGGCCCTCAAGCGGCGCGAGGTCCCGGCCCTCCTGGCCGAGGAGCTGCGGCGCCTCGACGAGGACGACGTGTACGCCGCCACCGCCGCCCGGCTCGTCAAGCTCCAGGGCTCGAAGTGACCTCGTCGGACGTCCGTCGTGCGGACAGCCGGTCCGAGCTGGCCACCTCGGTCGCCGCGGCCCTGCTCGAGCGGCTCGCCTTGGCGCAGGCGCGCGGTGACGTCCCCCAGATCGGGCTGACCGGCGGCAGCATCGCCGACGAGCTCCACCGCGAGGTGGCGCGCCTCTCCCCCGGGTCGGGCGTCGACTGGTCGCGGGTGGTGCTGTGGTGGGGCGACGAGCGCTGGCTCCCCGCCGGCGACCCGGACCGCAACGAGGTCCAGGCGCACGACGCCTTCATCACGGCGCTCGGCGTCGATCCCGCCAACGTCCACCCGATGCCCGCCAGCGACGACGGTCTCTCCCTCGACGACGCCGCCGCGGCCTACGGCGAGACCATCCGCGAGTTCGGTGCCGGGTCCTTCGAGGTGCTGATGCTCGGCATCGGGCCGGACGGCCACGTCGCCTCGCTCTTCCCCGGACATCCCGCAGCCGTGGTGCGTGACGCGATCGTCGTACCCGTCGAGGATTCGCCCAAGCCGCCCCCGGAGCGCCTCTCCCTCACGTTCGAGGCGATGGACCGCAGCGACGCCGTCTGGTTCGTCGCCGCCGGCGAGGACAAGGCGGGCGCGGTGGCGGCGGCCATGTCCGGCCCGGCCGCGATCGGCTCCCCCGAGGCCGTCGAGTGCCCCGCCCGCGTGCCCCGCGGGACGGTCGAGACCCTCTGGTGGCTCGACCCCGACTCGGCCCATCTGCTGACCTGACGCTCGTGCGCACCCGCACGGTGCCGAGCTGACGCTTGTGTGCGCGCGCACGGTGCCGAGCTGACGCTTCTGTGCGCGCGCACGGTGCCGAGCTGACGCTTGTGCGCACGCGCACGGTGCGAGCTGACGCTTCTGCGCACGCGCACGGTGCCGAGCTGACGCTTCTGCGCACTCTTTCCACAGGCGCGGACTGGCGGGTTCGACCTCGCGGCGCCGCGGGAAGCGTGGGGACATGGACCTCGCGCCCTGGCTCCACCGAGCGTTTCTGGACGACACGTTTCCCCTGCCGACGAGCACGCCGTTCACCGCGCGCACCGCCGCGGAGAACGGTGTCGGCCGCCGTGACCTGAGCGCACTCGTGGCAGCCGGGCTCCTGCGCCACCCCATCCGCAACTGCTACGTCCCGGCACAACTGCCCGATGACATCGCCCTCCGCTGTGCCTGCCTGCGCCTGGTGGTCCCACCTGACGCCATCGTCGTCGATCGTCACGCGGGATGGCTGTGGGGTGCGAGCATGGTCCTGCTTCCCAACGAGCACCTCAACGTCATGCCCGTGACGATGGACCTACCACTCGGTCGCGGACGGCTCCGCAACAAGCTGGTCGACGGTGGGCAGCGAGCGCTGCTGCCCCGCGACATCACGGAGCTGCACGGGTTGAGGCTGACGACACCCCTGAGGACGGCCCTTGACCTCGGTCGCCAACGGTGGCCGGAGCCTGCCATCACGGCACTCGATGCCCTTCATCGGCTCGATGCGTTCTCGCTGGCGGAGCTGCTGGGCGAGATCGACCGGTTCAAGGGCATGCGGTGGGTGACCACTCTCCGTCACGTCGCGCCTCACATGGACGGACGCTCACAGTCGGGCGGCGAGAGTGTCATCCGGTGGCGATGGATCCAGCTGCCGGTCCCGCCGCCCGAGCCGCAGGTGGAGGTGCGGTCCGGAGCGCGGCTCGCGTTCATCGACATCGGGACCGCCGGCATCCGCGGCGGGGTCGAGTACGACGGTGCGGAATGGCATGACCACGAGGCCGCGCGCGAGCACGACGTCGTACGACGGACGTGGCTGGACCGCGACGAGGACTGGGTGATCGAGCCGTTGGTCTCCGTCGATGTCTACGGGCCCCAGCAACGGGTCGAAGAGGTCATCCTCACGGTCGTCGCCGAGGCCGTACGACGTACGCGCAGGCGTTCGGCGTGAGCAGAAGCGTCAACTCGGCACCGTGTGCGTGCACACAAGCGTCAGCTCGGCGCACCTGCAGTGCGCACAAGCGTCAGCTCGTCAGAAGATGATCTCGCCGGCCTTGCGGCGACTGCGCAGCTGGGCCACGGCCTCGTCGAGGATGTCGGCGGCCTCGGTCTCGCTGCGCCGCTCCTTCACGTAGGCGAGGTGCGTCTTGTAGGGCTCGATCTTGGGCGCCGGGGGCGGGTTCTCGCTGTCCCGGCTCGCCGGCAGGCCGCACTTTGGGCAGTCCCACGAATCGGGCGCGGCGGCCTCGATCGCGAAGGTCACCACCGAGCGGTGGTCGTGACTGCAGAAGTACGTCACCGTCTGCCGGGGAGCGGCCTCGCCGCGCTCGGCCTCGCCCATGGGGCCAGCCCCAACCCGACTGCCACGGATCGCGTTTCCACCACCAGCCACGAGGGATTCTCCTTTTTCGGGGGCTCAGTTGCCCTGGTAGGCCTTGAGCAGGCCCAGGGCGACGATGCAGGCAAACCAGATGACACCGACGCCGACTGTGAAGCGGTCGAGGTTGCGCTCGGCTACGGACGATCCCCCGAGACTGCTGGACACGCCGCCGCCGAACATGTCGGAGAGGCCACCGCCGCGCCCCTTGTGGAGCAGCACCAGCAGGATCATGATCGAGCTCGCGATAACGAGCAGGATGGTGAAGAGCAGAATCACGAGCGGAAGCCTACGTCACGTCCTGCTCGAACCGGTCGGCGCCTCACAGCACGGGCATGTCGTAGAAGCGGCAGATGCCGCCGAACTCGTCCACCTGGAGGCTCGCGCCGCCCACGAGGCACCCGTCGACGTCGGCCTTCTCCATGATCCCGCCCACGTTGGCGGCCTTCACGGAGCCGCCGTAGAGGATCCGCAGGCCCTCGGCCGCACCGTCGCCGTGGACCTCGCGGACGCGCTCGCGGATGGCCGCACAGACCTCCTGGGCGTCGTCCGGGGTGGCGACCTCGCCCGTGCCGATGGCCCACACGGGCTCGTAGGCGACCACGAGGCCGGCGACCTGCTCGGCGGTGAAGCCGTCGAGCGACCCATCGACCTGCGAGAGCGTGAAGGGCACGTGCTCCCCCGCCTGGCGTACGTCGAGTCCCTCGCCGACGCAGACGATCGGGGTCATCCCGGCCGCCAGCGACTTGTGGGCCTTGCCGTTGACCAGCTCGTCGGACTCGTTGTGGAACATCCGGCGCTCGGAGTGACCGACCACGACGTAGGAGCAGCCCAGCTTGCTGAGCATCGCCGCGGAGATCTCGCCGGTGTAGGCGCCGTTGTCGTGGACCGAGACGTCCTGCGCGCCGTAGCGGATCGAGAGCCGGTCGCCGTCGACCAGGGTCTGCACCGACCGGATGTCGGTGAACGGCGGCAGCACGACGACCTCCACCTTGCCGTAGTCGTGGCGCTTGTCGGACAGCGTCCAGGCGAGCTTCTGGACGAGCACCACCGCTTCTTGGTGGTTGAGGTTCATCTTCCAGTTGCCCGCCATCAGCGGGGTGCGGTCGTTCTTGGTGCCAACCATGGCTCAGTCCCTCTCGAGTACGGCGATGCCCGGGAGCTCCTTGCCCTCCAGGAACTCCAGCGACGCGCCGCCGCCGGTGGAGATGTGGCCGAAGGCGGCCTCGTCGAAGCCCAGCTGCCGCACCGCGGCGGCGGAGTCGCCACCGCCCACGACGGAGAGGCCGCCGGCCGAGGTGACCTCGGTCAGCGCCTGGGCCACGGCCCGGGTGCCGTCCGCGAAGGCGTCGACCTCGAACACGCCCATCGGACCGTTCCAGAACACCGTCCTGGCGTCCGACAGGGCGGCGGCGAAGGCCGCGGCCGACTCGGGGCCGATGTCGAGGCCCAGCGCGTCGGCGGGGATCTCCGAGGCAGGTACGACGACGGGCTGGGGCTCGCGGTCACCCGACGGGAAGGCCGTGTCGACCACGACCTCCGTCGGCAGCAGGATCTCGACGCCCCGGTCCGCCGCCTCGGTGAGGTAGCGGGTGCAGGTGTCGAGCTGGTCGGCCTCCAGCAGGCTCTTGCCGACCTCGTGGCCCTGGGCCTTGAGGAAGGTGAACACCATGCCGCCACCGATCAGCAGCTTGTCGGCCTTGTCGATCAGGTTGTCGATGACGCCGAGCTTGTCCGAGACCTTGGAGCCGCCGAGGACGACGACGTAGGGGCGCTCGGGGTGGTCGGTGAGCCGGCGCAGCACGTCGACCTCGGCCGCCACGAGGCCGCCCATCGCCGACGGCAGCCGCAGCGCGATGTCGTACACGCTGGCCTGCTTGCGGTGGACGACGCCGAAGCCGTCGGAGACGAAGACGTCGGCCAGCTGGGCCAGCTGGTCGGCGAACGCGCCACGGACGGCGTCGTCCTTGCTGGTCTCGCCGTCGTTGAAGCGGACGTTCTCCAGGACGGCGATGTCGCCGTCCTGGAGGCCGGCGACGGTCTCGGATGCGCTGGGGCCGACCGTGTCGGTGGCGAACGCGACGGGTCGCCCGAGCAGCTCGGACAGCCTGGCCGCGACCGGCCTCAGGGAGAACTTCGGGTCCGGGGAGCCGCTGGGGCGGCCCAGGTGGGCAACGACCACTACCCGGGCACCCGCGTCGGACAGCTCCAGAAGAGTCGGGATGCTCGCGCGGATCCGGCCGTCGTCGGTGATGGTGGTGCCGTCGAGGGGCACGTTGAGGTCCGAGCGGACCAGGACGCGCTTGCCCGTCAGGTCCCCCAGGGAGGCGATGTCGGACATCGACGTCAGAGCGTCTCGCCGATGAAACCGATCAGGTCGACGAGGCGGTTGGAGTAGCCCCACTCGTTGTCGTACCAGCCGACGACCTTGACCTGGTTGCCGATCACCTTGGTCAGCGGGGCGTCGAAGATGCACGACGCCGGGTCGGTGACGATGTCGGAGGAGACGATCGGGTCGGTGGAGTACTTGAGGAAGCGGCCGTCAGCGGCCTTCTCGATGATCGCGTTGACCTCCTCGACGGTGGTCTCGCGACCGGCCTCGAAGGTCAGGTCGGTGGCCGAGCCGGTGGGCACGGGCACGCGGATGGCGTAGCCGTCGAGCTTGCCCTTGAGCTCGGGCAGGACCAGGCCGATGGCCTTCGCGGCACCGGTCGATGTCGGGACCAGGTTGATCGCGGCGGCGCGGGCGCGGCGGGGGTCCTTGTGGATGTTGTCCTGCAGGTTCTGGTCGGCGGTGTAGGCGTGGATCGTGGTCATCAGGCCCTTGACGATGCCGAGGTCGTCGTTGAGCGCCTTGGCCATCGGGCCCAGGCAGTTGGTCGTGCACGAGGCGTTGGAGATGACGTGGTGCTGCGCGCCGTCGTACTGCTCGTGGTTGACGCCCATGACGACCGTGATGTCCTCGTTGGTGGCGGGCGCCGAGATGATGACCTTCTTGGCGCCGGCGTCGAGGTGGGCCCGCGCCTTGGTGGCGTCGGTGAAGAAGCCGGTGGACTCGACGACGATGTCGACGCCGAGGTCGCCCCACT
>NZ_JAOPWY010000077.1 GCF_025965415.1 Nocardioides sp. | reverse complement strand
GCCCCTGGAACGTGAGCGACCCCGAGGAGGAAAAGGGCGAGCCGCAGCGACGGGGCGAGGCGCGGCTGCGGTCGCTGGCGCGCCAGGTGGTCGAGGCGGACTTCCCGACGCTCGGCGCGTGCTACGGCGTCGGCACCTTCGGCACGCTGGCCGGCGGCGTGGTCGACCGCACCCACGCCGAGCCGATCGGCCCGATGGCCATCGAGCTGACCGAGGCCGGCCGGGCCGACCATCTCCTCGCCGGGCTGCCGGCGAGGTTCACGGCCCTGCTCGGCCACCAGGAGGCGGTGTCCCGGCTGCCGGACGGCGCCACCCTCCTGGCCTCGTCGGCGACGTGCCCCGTGCAGGCGTTCCGCCTGGGCCGCAACGTCTACGCCACCCAGTTCCACCCCGAGCTCGACGTCGTGGCCCTCTGCGACCGCATCGACGCCTACGGCTCGCACGGCTACTACGAGCCCCACGAGCGCGAGTCGCTCAAGGCGGCTGCGCGCGAGGCGCTGGTCACCGAGCCGGTCCGGCTGCTGGCGCGCTTCGTGGAGCTGCACGCTCGGTGATGCGGTGTAACTCATAGTTACATCCGGCAGCGGGTCGCCTACGCTGGACGGCGTGACCGACCACGTCGAGGTGCTGATCATCGGGGCGGGGCTCTCCGGGATCGGGGCGGCCGCCCACCTCGCCAAGGACCTGCCTGCGACGTCGTACGCCGTGCTGGAGCGCCGCGACGCGAGCGGCGGCACGTGGGACCTCTTCCGCTACCCCGGAGTGCGCTCGGACTCCGACATGCACACCCTCGGCTACCGCTTCCGCCCCTGGCGCGGCGACACCGCCCTCGCCGACGGCGCCTCGATCCTCGACTACCTGCGCGACACCGCCCGCGAGTACGGCGTGGACCGGCACATCCGCTACGGCCACCACGTCACCACGGCCGCCTGGGACTCCGTGACCGCCCGCTGGACCGTGACCTCCGAGGTCGACGGGGAGACCCGCGAGACGACGGCCGACTTCCTCTGGGCGTGCAGCGGCTACTACGACTACGACGAGGGCTTCACGCCGCACTTCGAGGGCCAGGAGCGCTTCGGCGGGCGGCTCGTCCACCCGCAGCACTGGCCCGACGACCTCGACCACGCCGGCAAGCGCGTCGTCGTCATCGGCTCCGGCGCGACGGCCGTGACGCTGGTCCCGGCGCTGGCCGCGGGCGGCGCGGACCACGTGACGATGCTGCAGCGCTCACCGACGTACGTCCTCCCGGTCGCGGGCAAGGACGCCGTGAAGCGCCGGCTCACCGCGCTCGTGGGGGAGCGTCGGTCGTACTCCGTGACGCGCTGGAAGAACATCGCGCTCCAGTCCGCGTTCTACCGGCTCAGCCGTCGGCGGCCGGCCCTGGTGCGCCGGGTGGTCCGCAAGGCCAACGTCGCGATGCTCCCTCCCGGCTATGCGGTGGACACCCACTTCAAGCCGACCTACGACCCGTGGGACCAGCGGATGTGCCTGGTGCCCGACGGCGACCTCTTCAGTGCCATCCGGCACGGCAAGGCCTCCGTGGTCACCGACCGGATCCGCACCTTCACCGAGACCGGCCTCGAGCTCGAGTCGGGGGAGCGGCTCGACGCCGACATCGTGGTGACCGCGACGGGTCTCAACCTGAAGGTCTTCGGCGGTGCCCGGCTGCTGGTCGACGGCGAGGTGGTGGAGCCGCACGAGGCGATGGCCTACCGCGCGATGATGCTGTCGGGGGTGCCCAACTTCGCCTTCACCATCGGCTACACCAACGCGTCCTGGACGCTCAAGGCCGACCTCGTCGCGGAGTACGTCGTCCGGCTGCTGGCCCACCGGCGGCGCACCGGCCGGCGGTCGGTCGTGCCGGTGCGCGACGCGTCGGTGGAGGCCGTGCCGCTGATGGACTTCGACGCGGGCTACGTCCGTCGCGGGGTGCACACGCTCCCGCGGCAGGGCACGGTGGCGCCGTGGGCGCTGAGGCAGAACTACCTGTACGACGCCCGCGCGCTGCGCCGCGCCAGGCTGGACGACGGCGTGCTGCGCTGGTCGTAGGGGCGCAGCAGGTGCACCGGATGGAAGCGCTCCCACTTCCACAGGCGTGAAGCGCGAGCGCCCATTGACACTGTTGTGTGACGCCGGTCATAGTGAGAGCCGGACGAAAGTGGAAGCGCTCTCACACCGCTCACGTCCATCTCCCGGCCGGGCAAGGTGCCTGGCGCTTCAGGACGGCAGGAGTGCAGTGGTGCAGACACCGAACACCGGGCGAGCCAGGCTCGCCTCGAGCGCAGTCATGGCGCTCGCCCTCATGACGACCGCGGCCGCGTGCGGCGGCGGCGACGACTCGGACGGCTCTAGCGCGGACGGGACGACCACGATCACCGTCGCGACGTTCAACGAGTTCGGCTACGAGGACCTCATCGACGAGTGGAACGCAGCCAACGACGACATCAAGATCAAGCAGGTCAAGGTCGGCACCTGGGACGACGCCAAGGCCAACCTCTACACCAAGCTTGCGGCCGGCTCGGGCCTCTCCGACATCGAGGCGATCGAGGGCGACGCGATGCCCGCGATCATGGCCGAGAGCGACGCCTTCGTCGACCTCACCGACCCCGAGCTCGACGGTCGCTGGCTGGACTGGAAGGCCGCTGCCGGCACCAACGCCGACGGCCAGATGATCGGCTACGGCACCGATGTCGGGCCCGAGGGCATCTGCTACCGCGCGGACCTCTTCGCGAAGGCCGGTCTCCCGACCGACCGTGACGAGGTCGCGGCCCTGATGGGCACGTGGGACGACTACTTCGCCACCGGCGACAGGTTCGTCAAGGCGGTGCCGGGCACGGCCTGGTACGACTCCTCCGGGGGTCTCGCGCAGGCGATGCTCAACCAGGTCGCCAACCCCTTCGAGACCGACGACGAGACCGTGGACGTCGACAACCCCGAGCTCGAGGCCGTCTACGCCACGGTCACCGACAACGTGGAGCGCGGCCTGTCCTCGAAGATCCCCCAGTGGAGCGACGACTGGACCGCCCAGTTCCAGGACGACGGCTTCGCCACGATGGCCTGCCCGGGCTGGATGATGGGCATCGTCGAGGGCAACTCCGAGGGCGTCGACGGGTGGGACATCGCCAACGTCTTCCCCGGCGGCGGCGGCAACTGGGGAGGCTCGTTCCTGACGGTCCCCGCCCAGGGTGACCACATCGACGAGGCCAAGGAGGTCGCCGCCTGGCTGACCGCCCCCGAGCAGCAGGCCAAGGCCTTCGCCGCCGTGGGGGCCTTCCCCAGCCAGGTCGAGGCCCAGGACTCCCCCGAGGTCAACCAGGCGGTGAACCCGTTCTTCAACGACGCACCCATCGGCGAGATCACCGCCGAGCGCGCGGCGGCCATCACGGTGCAGCCGTTCAAGGGCCCGAAGTACTCCGACATCCTGGCGGCGTTCCAGGCGGCGATCCTCCGGGTCGACGACGGTTCGCAGGACCCCGACGAGTCCTGGGACCAGTTCATGACCGACGTCGACGCACTGGGCTGACCGGTCCCTCTCCCCACCACGACGGAACGGCGAGACGTGAGCACCCACCTCCCCACCCGGGGTGGCGACACCAAGCAGGTGTCGTCACCCCGGCCGGCCGACGCGAGGAGTCGCGGGCCGCAGCGACCACGAGAGCCGTCGCCGTGGCGCCAGCGCCTCCACCGCCTCGACGTCACGCTCTCGCCGTACCTCTACATCGCCCCGTTCTTCGTCCTGTTCCTCGTCGTCGGCATGTTCCCCCTGGGCTACACCGCCTGGGTGTCGGTCCACGACTGGAGCCTGCTGGGCGGCAAGGGGGAGTTCGTCGGCCTCGACAACTACCGCGAGGTCCTCGACAACCCCTACTTCACCAAGCAGCTGGTCAACACGATCAGCATCTTCCTCGTCTCCTCGATCCCCCAGGTCCTCATCGCCCTCGGGCTCGCCGGGCTGCTCGACAACCAGCTGCGCGCCCGTACGACGTGGCGGATGAGCATCCTGCTGCCGTTCGTGGTCTCCCCGGTGGCGGTCGCGATCATCTTCGGCAGCCTCTACGGCGACCGCTACGGTCTCGTCAACGAGGTCCTGGGCATGGTGGGTGTCGACCCCGTCGCGTGGCACACCAACCGGTTCGCGAGCCACGTCGCGATCGCCACGATGGTCAACTGGCGCTGGACCGGCTACAACGCGCTGATCTTCCTCGCGGCCATGCAGGCGGTGCCGCGTGACCTCTACGAGTCGGCGGCGCTCGACGGGGCGGGGCGCGTACGCCAGTTCCGCTCGATCACGGTGCCGATGATCCGACCCACGATGATCTTCATCATCATCACGTCGACGATCGGCGGGCTGCAGATCTTCGCCGAGCCCCGCCTCTTCGACGACACCACGGCCCGCAACGGTGGCAGCGACCGCCAGTTCGGCACCATCACGATGCTGATCTACGACTTCGGCTGGCAGCTGCGAGACCTCGGGCGCGCGTCGGCCACCGCCTGGCTGCTGTTCGTCGTGATCTGCGTCTTCGCGGTCGTCAACTTCCTGCTCATCCGTCGCGTCGGCGGCATCGGAGGGAGGCGATGAGCCGCCGGTCCGGGTTCCTCGTCTACGGCCTGCTGATCGCGTTCACGCTCGGCTCGGCCGCCCCGCTCTACTGGTCCTTCCTGCTGGGCTCCCAGACCAAGGAGGTGGCGGCGCAGGGCATTCCGCCGCTCATCCCGGGCGGCCACTTCCTCGACAACGCCCAACGCGCGCTCGACTCCATCCCCTTCTGGAAGGCGCTGGTCAACAGCCTGATGGTGTCGACCATCACCGCGTGCTCGGTGGTCTTCTTCTGCACCCTGGCGGGCTACGCCTTCGCCAAGCTGCGCTTCCGGGGCAACGGGCCGCTGATGGTGGTCGTCATCGCGACGATGGCGGTCCCCACCCAGCTCGGCGTGGTCCCGCTGTTCATCCTGATGTCCAACCTGGGCTGGGCGGGCAGCATCTGGTCGGTGGTCATCCCCTGGCTGGTCACCGCGTTCGGGGTCTTCTTCATGCGCCAGTACCTCGTCGACGCCGTGCCGGACGAGCTGATCGAAGCGGCGCGGATGGACGGCTGCTCGCAGATCCGCACCTTCTGGACCGTCGCCGTCCCGGCGGCGCGCCCTGCCGCGGCGATCCTGTGGCTCTTCACCTTCATGCAGGTGTGGACCGACTTCTTCTGGCCGCTGATCGCCCTGCCGCCGGACAACCCCACCATCCAGGTGGCGCTCAACCAGCTCCAGAGCGGGTACTTCAAGGACTTCAGCATGGTCCTCGCCGGGACCACCCTGGCCACCATCCCGCTCCTCGTCCTGTTCGTCGTCGCCGGCCGCCAGCTCGTGGCCGGGATCATGCAAGGAGCCGTCAAGGGATGACCATCCAGCGCACGAACCTCTCGCCCCGGACCGAGCCCGAGCGGAGCGGCGAGGCCCGCTTCTCCGCCGGCTTCGTGTGGGGCATGGCCACCGCGTCCTACCAGATCGAGGGAGCCGTCGCGGAGGACGGACGTACGCCCTCCATCTGGGACACCTTCTCCCGGGTCCCCGGCGCCGTGCTGGCCGGGGACACCGGCGAGGTCGCCTGCGACCACTACCACCGGATGCCGGCCGACGTGGACCTCCTCGCCGATCTCGGCGCCACGTCGTACCGCTTCTCGGTGGCGTGGCCGCGGGTGCGCCCGGACGCCGGCCCGGTCAACCCGGCCGGGCTGGCGTTCTACGACCGGCTCGTCGACGAGCTGCTCGCCCGCGACATCGCCCCGTGGCTGACGCTCTACCACTGGGACCTGCCGCAGGTCCTCGAGGACGCCGGCGGATGGACCAACCGCGACACCGCCTTCCGCTTCGTCGACCACGCCACCGCCGTGCACGACGTGCTGGGCGACCGGGTGCCGACGTGGACGACGCTCAACGAGCCCTTCTGCTCCTCGCTGCTCGGCTATGCGGCCGGCCACCACGCCCCCGGCAGGCAGGAGGGGGCGGCCGGCCTGGTCGCCGCCCACCACCTGCTGCTCGCCCACGGCCTGGCGACCGAGGAGCTGCGCAGCCGCGGCGCCGACCGGTTGGGCCTGAGCCTCAACCTCACCGTGCCTGACCCCAGCGACCAGTCGGACCCGGTCGACGTCGACGCCGCCCGGCGCATCGACGCGCTGCACAACCGGCTCTTCCTCGACCCGGTCCTCCGCGGCTCCTACCCCGCCGACCTGCTCGACGACACCGCCCACCTGACCTGGCAGGGCGCGCCCTGGACCGACGTCGTGCGCGACGGCGACCTGGCGACGATCGCCGCGCCGATCGACGTCCTGGGCGTGAACTACTACCACGGCAACGAGGTCTCGGGTCACCCGCGCACCGACGTCGTCGGCATCGGCAGCGACCAGCCCGAGCGGGTCGCGCTCTCGCCGTTCGTGGGCTCGGAGCACGTCACCTTCCCGAGCCGCGGGCTGCCCGTCACCGACATGGGCTGGGAGATCCAGCCCGGCGGGCTCCACCGCCTGCTGCGCCGGCTGCACGACGACTACCCCCGCCTCCCGATCTACCTCACCGAGACCGGCGCGGCCTTCGCCGACCGGCCCGACGAGCGCGGCGACGTGCACGACCCGGACCGGATCGCCTTCCTCGACGCCTACCTCCGCGCCGTGCACCGCGCGATCGAGGAGGGCGTGGACGTGCGGGGCTTCTTCCAGTGGTCCTTTATGGACAACTTCGAGTGGGCCTTCGGCTACGCCAAGCGGTTCGGCCTCGTCTACGTCGACTACGCCACCCAGGAGCGGATCCCCAAGAGCAGTGCCCGGTGGTACGCCGACCTGGCGCGCACCGGGATCCTGCCCTCGCCCGACCCGACCGGCCGCTAGCGTGGCGCGGGTGACGACACCGCGGACCACCGGCTCGGGTTCGCCGACCCTCGACGAGGTGGCTCGCGTGGCCGGCGTGTCCCGGGCCACGGCCTCCCGCGCCATCAACGGGGGCCAGCGGGTCAGTGCGCGCGCCCAGTCGGCGGTCGACACCGCCGTGCGCTCGCTGGGCTACGTCCCCAACCCGGCGGCCCGCAGCCTGGTCACCCGTCGTACGGACTCGATCGCGGTGGTCGTGCCCGAGCCCGACGACCGCGTGTTCTCCGACCCCTTCTTCGCCGGCACCCTGCGCGGCGTCACGCGCGTCCTCGCGGAGAGCGACATCCAGCTCGTGCTGCTGCTCGCCAGGCCGGGTGCCTCGACCGCCCGCACGCTGCGCTACCTCACCAACCGGCACGTCGACGGCGCCCTCGTCGTCTCCCACCACCGCGACGACCGACTGGCCGAGCACCTCGCCGACCTCGGCCTGCCGTGCGTCTTCGGCGGGCGGCCGTGGACCGGCCACGACCGCGTCGCCTACGTCGACGTCGACAACACCGCTGGCGAGCGCGAGGCCACCGAGGTCCTCGTGGCCCGTGGCTGCACCCGCATCGGCACGATCGCCGGGCCCGCCGACATGACCGCGGCCGCCGACCGCCTGGCCGGCTGGCGGCAGGCGATGGCGGAGGCCGGCCTGCCCACCGGGGCCGTCGAGCACGGCGACTTCACCGAGGCGAGCGGCGAGATCGCCGCGCGGGCCCTCATGGAGCGCCATCGCGACCTCGACGGTCTCGTCGTCGCCTCCGACCTGATGGCCGCCGGCGCGCTGCGCGTCCTGGCCGAGCTGGGCCGCCGGGTGCCCGAGGACATCGCGGTCGTCGGCTACGACGACCTGGGCGTCGCCGAGCGCACCACCCCGCCGCTGACGACGGTGCGGCAGCCGGTGGAGGAGATGGCCGAGCGGGCCACCCGGTTGCTGCTCGAGCGCGTCGACGGGACCGACGGCAGCCGTCCGGTGCGGGTGATCATCCCGCCCACCCTGGTGCGGCGGGCCAGCGCCTGAATCTCGACACGCCCTCGTTCCTCGGGCTGCGCGATCGCCGACGTCGGCGCGGGCTCAGGCGAGCGAGGCGATCAGGTCCTCGACGCGCCGCTTGATCTCGTCGCGGATCGGGCGCACCGCCTCGATGCCCTGACCGGCCGGGTCGTCGAGCTGCCAGTCCTCGTAGCGCGTGCCGGAGTAGAACGGGCAGGCGTCGCCGCAGCCCATCGTGATTACCACGTCGGACTGCTGCACGGCCGAGTCGCTGAGCAGCTTGGGCTGCTGGCCGGCGATGTCGATGCCGACCTCGGCCATCGCCGCGACGGCGGCGGGGTTGACCGAGTCGGCCGGGGCCGAGCCCGCCGAGAGCACCTCGATGCGGTCGCCCGCGAGGTGGCGCAGCCAGCCGGCGGCCATCTGCGAGCGGCCCGCGTTGTGCACGCAGACGAAGAGGACGGTGGGCGACTCAGCCATCGATGGCCTCCGGGGGAGAGGGGGTGGGGTGCAGCAGTCGCAGGACGCCGAGGGCGATCCCGCCGCCGACGAGCTGCATGAGGACGAACATCGGCACCGATGCCGGGCTGATGCCGGCGAAGGAGTCGGACAGCGTGCGGGCGATCGTCACCGCCGGGTTGGCGAAGCTGGTGGACGAGGTGAACCAGTACGCCGCCACGATCCAGCCGGCGACCGCCCAGGCGATCGCGTCCGTGCGGGCGGCGCGGACGCAACCGAAGATCACGAGGACCAGGCCGAGCGTGGCGACGACCTCGCCGACCCAGAGACCGGTGCCGGTGCGGTCGTGCGTCGAGAGGGTGACCGGGTCGAGCTCGAACATCACGTTGGCGAGCACCGCCCCCAGGGCGCCGCCGACCACCTGCGCGACGACGAGGTGGGCCGCGACCCGCGCCGGGAGCACTCGCAAGGCGACCTCGACCAGGGTCACGACCGGGTTGAAGGCCGCGGACACCGGCTGGAGCGACACGATCAGAGCCACGAGGGCGGCGCCGGTGGCCAGGCTGTTGGCGAGCAGCTGCAGGGCGACGTCATCGGTGAGGCGCGTGGCCATCACGCCGGACCCGACCACGGTCGCCACCAGCAGCGCCGTGCCGACCAGCTCGGCGGTGGCGCGCGCCACGAGGCTCGGGGCCACCGTCGCGCTCACGCGCTCACGCGCTCCCGCCGATGAGGGCGGCGATGTCGGAGAGCACCTCGCGGCGTACGGCGTAGTAGACCCAGACGCCGCGCTTGCTGCGGTCGAGCAGGCCGGCGTCGTGCAGCACCTTGAGGTGGTGGCTGATGGTGGGCTGGGAGAGGTCGAAGGCGTCGTTGAGGTCGCAGACGCAGGCCTCGCCGCCCTCGCTGGCGGCGACGATCGACACCAGGCGCAGCCGCACCGGGTCGGCGAGCGCCTTCAGCAGCGGAGCCAGCCGCTCGGCCTGCTCGGCCGAGAGCGGCTCGCGCATCAGCGGCGAGCAGCACGCGGCCGTCTCGACCGGGGTCAGGCTGAGCTGGGACTTCGACACAGATCAATATTGACAGATGTCGATGTCTGGGGCAATGGTGGACATCGACAATCATCAATGTCCATGGAAGGAACCCACCATGTCCCGCCTGCAGCTCGCCCTCAACGTCGACGACCTCGAGACGTCGATCGCCTTCTACTCGACCCTCTTCGGCACGGAGCCGCACAAGGTCCGCCCCGGCTACGCCAACTTCGCGGTCGCCCAGCCGCCACTCAAGCTGGTCCTCATCGAGAACGCCGGCCACGGCGGCAGCATCAACCACCTCGGCGTGGAGGTGGAGGACGTCGACGTCGTCGACTCCGAGCTCAGCCGGCTCGCCGCCGCCGGCTTCGCCACGACCGAGGAGCGCGACACCACCTGCTGCTACGCCAAGCAGGACAAGTTCTGGGTGCAGGGCACCCCGGACGGCGAGCGCTGGGAGATCTACACGATCACCGACGACCTGACCGCGGCGCCCGCCGACGACACCGCGACGAGCGGCGTCGGTGCCGACCAGGTCTGCTGCGCCTGACGCGACGACCTGCGCCTGAGGCCCGACTCACATGGCACGGGATTCACGGGAACACCACCAGTCCCGCTAATGTTGGGTCCACAGACGCCCGGCCGGTCTTGCCCCGGGCGCAGGTCGTCGCTTGATCGCGACACCCTTCCTCGTTCCTGAGGCACGTACGCCGCGCACATATGCGGCTCACGGTGGCGAGACGCCAACCGAAAGCAACTCACATGAACTTCGCCGAACTCGGCGTGCCCTCTTCGCTCGCGCAGATCCTGGCGCAGCAGGGCATCACCACCCCCACGCCCATCCAGGCCGCGACGCTGCCCGACAGCTTCGCCGGCCGCGACGTCCTGGGTCGCGGCAAGACCGGCTCGGGCAAGACGTACGCCTTCCTGCTCCCGCTGGTCGCCCGCCTCGACGCGAGCAAGCTGCCGGCCATGCCGCGCAAGCCGCGCGCGCTGATCATGGCCCCTACGCGTGAGCTCGTCGGCCAGATCCACGCCTCGCTCGCACCGCTGGCCAAGGCCGCCGGCCTCTCGACCGTCGTCATCTACGGCGGCGTGGGCCAGGGCCCGCAGACCACCGCGCTCAAGAAGGGCGTCGACATCGTCATCGCCTGCCCCGGCCGCCTCGAGGACCTCATGGGCCAGGGCTACGCCGACCTCTCCGCCGTCGAGATCACCATCCTCGACGAGGCCGACCACATGGCCGACCTCGGCTTCCTCCCCGGCGTGCGCCGGATCATGGACAAGACGCCCCGCAACGGCCAGCGCATGCTGTTCTCGGCCACGCTGGACAAGGCGATCGACGTCCTGGTCAAGCGCTTCCTCACCAACCCGGCCACCCACGAGGCCGACTCGGCGCAGTCGCCGGTCGGCACGATGCACCACCACGTGCTGCACCTCAGCCGTGAGCAGCGGGTGCCGGTGCTGGTCGACCTGACCAGCGCCCCCGGCCGCACGGTGGTCTTCACGCGCACCAAGCACGGCGCCAAGGCGCTGACCCGCCAGCTCAACAAGTCGGGCGTCCCGACCGTCGAGCTGCACGGCAACCTCTCCCAGAACGCCCGCACCCGCAACATGGCGGCGTTCCACGCCGGCGAGGCGAGCACGCTCGTCGCCACCGACATCGCCGCCCGCGGCATCCACGTCGACGACGTCGCGCTCGTCGTCCACGCCGACCCGCCGGTCGAGCACAAGGCCTACCTGCACCGCTCGGGCCGTACGGCGCGCGCCGGTGCCGAGGGCACCGTCATCACCCTCATGACCGACGAGCAGCAGCGCGACGTGCGCGACCTGACGCGTCTGGCCGGCATCAAGCCGACCACCACCAAGGTCAACGGCCCCGGCCACCCGATGCTCGCCCAGCTCGCACCGGGTGAGCGGACACTCGTCCCCGGCGGTCTCGTCGTCGACGTCCCGGTCTCCACCGGTGGCGGCCGCTCGACGGGTGGCAACGCCCAGCGCAAGCGGGCCCGCAAGACCGGCCAGACCAACGGCCAGTCGCGTCGGGGCAACCCGACCAGCTACACCAGCGAGAGCCCCGGCAGCGGCTCCTCCACCGGTGGCGGCCAGCGTCGTCGCTCCGGCGGCGGCCAGGGCGGCGGTCAGGGCGGCGGTCAAGGCGGCGGCAACCGTCGTCGCAGTGGCGGCGGCCAGTCCGCCGGCACCTCGGCCGGCGGCCGCGCGCACAGCGCGTCGTCGTTCAGCCGCGGTCGCTGACCCCTCGCCCCAGTCGTTCCTTGCCCTTGAGTCTCCTGGAGACTCAGGGGCAAGGTCGTTCCCGGGGTGCGGCGTCCGTCCCCGTCGCAACCACCGGCCACCCGGTGGTTCGCGAGGTTCCCGCCCGCTGCAACGATCGGGAAGCGCGCGGAAAGGACTGGCGGAATGCCCGGCGCCGGGCATTCGTTCACCCTTCAACTACACGGAGGAGCCGTCATGCCTGACTTCGACCACGCGGTGCTCGGCACCCGCGAGCGCCCCACGCTCGGCCTGGACACCTTCGGGGACGCGCCCCTCGACGGCGCCCCCGGCAACCACGCCGAGACCCTGCGCGAGGTCGTCGCCGAGGCGGTGCTGGCCGACCGCGTCGGCGTCGACTACATCGGCCTGGGCGAGCACCACCGCCCCGACTACGCCATCTCCGCGCCCGACGTCGTGCTCGCCGCGATCGCCGGCCAGACCGGGCGGATCCGGCTCGGCACCGGCGTCACGGTGCTCTCCTCCGACGACCCGATCCGGGTCTACCAGCGTTTTGCGACCCTCGACGCCGTCTCGGGCGGGCGGGCGGAGGTGCAGCTCGGTCGCGGGTCCTTCATCGAGTCGTTCGGGCTCTTCGGCCTGGACCTCGGCGACTACGACCGACTCTTCGCGGAGAAGCTCGACCTCTTCGCCGCGCTGCAGCACGAGCAGCCGGTGACGTGGGAGGGGAGCATCCGCCCGCCGCTCGTGGACCAGCAGGTCTACCCGACCACGGCCGCCGGCAAGGTCCCCGCGTGGATCGGCGTCGGCGGCACGCCCCAGTCCGTCGTCCGTGCCGCGCGCTACGGCATGCCGCTGATGCTCGCCGTCATCGGCGGCTCGCCGGCGGCGTTCGTCCAGCTCGCCGACCTCTACCGCGACGCGCTCGGCCAGCTCGAGCTCCCGGAGCTCCCGATCGGCATGCACTCTCCCGGCCACGTCGCCGCGACCGACGACGAGGCGCGCGAGCAGCTCTACCCGCACCAGGCCGAGCTGGTGACCCGCCTCGGGCGCGAGCGCGGGTGGGGGCCCTACAGCCGGATCGCCTTCGAGCAGTCCGCCGGCCCCCAGGGAGCGCTCTTCGTCGGGTCGCCCGAGACGGTGGCCCAGAAGATCGCCTGGGCGGCGCGCACGCTGGGCCTCTCGCGCTTCCAGATGAAGTACTCCGTCGGCGCACTTCCGCACGAGCAGAGGCTCGAGTCGATCCGTCTCTACGGCGAGGAAGTCATCCCGCGAGTCCGCGAGCTCATGGCCGCCTCCTAGGCTCAGCTGCATGCGCACCTTCATCCAGAGGTCGTTGTGGGACGTGGTCCCGCGCAACCAGCGCGACAGCGACACGGCCTTCCGGCGCCGGCAGCTGGTCGCGGCCGTGGTCGTGCTGGTGGGTGCCGGCGTGCTCGGGTGGTCGCTGCGCCTCGAGCCGGGCGGCAACACGTTCTACGTCGCGGCGATCGTGCTGGCGGGCGTCTGGGCGGCCGGTGCGTTCTTGTCGGGCCGGTTGCACCTCGGCCGGATGGCGCGCGGGAGCGAGGTCCTCGTCCGTCCGATCCTCGCGCCGATCATGCTCGGTCTGCTGCTCGTCGGGGTCTTCGTCCTCGGGTCGCTGGTCGTCCGCGAGATCGATCCGCTCGCGGCCTACGTCAGCTCGGTCCTGGAGTACGCCGACCAGGGCTCGCTGACGCTGCTGGCGGTCATCACGTTCTGCAACGGCATCGCCGAGGAGCTCTTCTTCCGTGGCGCGATGTATGCCGCGATCCCCAGGCACCCCGTCGCCTGGACGACCCTGGCGTACGTCGTCGCCACGCTCGCCACGGGCAACGTGATGCTCGGCTTCGCCGCCATCCTGCTCGGCGCGGTCTGCGGCCTGGAGCGACGCGCGAGCGGCGGTGTGCTGGCGCCGATCCTGACCCACATCACCTGGTCGCTGTCGATGCTCTTCCTGCTGCCGCTGCTGTTCTCCTGAGCAGACCCGCTCAGGCTCCCGAGGCCGCCCGCTCGTCGAGCGCGCGTCGCACGGCCTCGCCGTAGGTGAGCGGCTCGCCGGGCACGACCTCGCGGATCGAGGTGTCCTTGACGACGACCTCGGTCGACATCGAGTCGATGAGGTTGCGTCCCGTGGTCACGTCGACGTCGGTGACCAGTGCGAGCCAGCGCGACGACAGGCCCGGTGTGAGCAGCGGGACGACGACGATCGGGATCGAGTGGCCGTTCATGGCCATGGCGACGCGCTGCAGCATCTCGCGGTAGGTCAGCTGCTCCGGGCCGCCGATCTCGAAGACCCGGCCGAGCGCCTCGTCCTGGTCGACGACGCCGGCGAGGTAGCGCACGACGTCGTCGATGGCGATCGGTTGCGTGCGGGTGCCGACCCACCTGGGCACCACCATCGCGGGCAGGTTCTTGACCAGCTGGCGGGTGAGCTCCCAGGAGATGCCGCCGTGACCGACGACGATCGCGGCCCGCAGCACCGTCACAGGCACCCCGTCGGTGCCCAGCAGTCCCTCGACCTCGCGCCGCGAGCGCAGGTGGGCCGAGAGGTCGTGGCCGTCGTCGCCGAGGCCGCCCATGTAGACGATCTGGCGCACGCCGGCCGCGGCGGCCGCGGCGCTGAAGTTGCGCGCGGCGTCGGCGTCCTTGCGCTCGAAGTCGGGGTCGTCGAGGGAGTGGACCAGGTAGATCGCGACGTCGACGCCCTCGAGCGCGGGCTTCAGCGAGTCGGGGTCGGAGACGTCGGCCCCGACCGCCTCACCCGGACCGTCGTAGTCGTCGGGACGTCGGGTCATGGCGCGGACGTCGTGGCCGGCCTCGAGGAGGGCGGGGACCAGGCGACGACCGATGAAGCCGGTGGCGCCGGTGACGAGAACGGTGCTCATGCGGGGTCCCTGCGACGTTGTTCGGGGGAGCGCAGCGGAGGAGAGGAACGTCGTGGGGTGCTCATGCCCTCACTCTGTCAGCAGGACCAGAGCGCCCACCTCATCCTTGCGAGGAGGGGGCCTTCCGGCGCGCGTCGAGGCGCGACATCGCGGGCGTCGCCGTGGCGCCGTGCAGCAGCACCGAGACGACGACGGTGAAGGCGACCGTCGACCACAGCCACGGCTCCTCGGGCAGGTGCTCGTGGCTGGCGGCGTAGCCGAGGTAGAACAGCGAGCCGACGCCGCGGACGCCGAAGAACGCCACCGCCACGCGCTCGCCGCGGTCGAGCCCGCCGTCGCGGTCCTCGTCGCGCCAGCGCACCGCCAGGGCGGCGTACCCGGCCAGGGGACGTACGACGAGCACGAGCGCGAGCGCGACCACGACACCTCGCCAGTCCAGGTCGGCCAGCAGGCCCTGCGTCATCGCCATGCCGAGGACCAGCAGGACCATCAGCGTCATCAGCCGCTCGAGGCGCTCGACCACCCCGTGCATCGCGCGCTGGTAGGAGTGGCCGCGCGCCGAGGAGCGCAACCGCATGGCGCAGGCGAAGACCGCCAGGAAGCCGTAGCCGCCGACCAGCTCCGCGGCGCCGTACGCCGCCAGCAGCGCGGCCAGCGCGAGCAGGGGTTCGCCGTGGTCGGCCAGCCGGAGCGTGTCGGTGCGGGCGTGGAAGGCCTGTCGGCCGAGCAGCCAGCCGGCGATGAGGCCGACCACGATGCCGAGCGCGATCTTGCCGACGACGTACCAGCCCACCCAGGCACCGGCATCGATCGCGGTGAAGCCGCCGGCCAGCAGCAGGAGCGCGAGGTGCACGAACGGGAAGGCCAGGCCGTCGTTGAGCCCGGCCTCGGCGGTCAGGGAGAACCGGATGTCGTCGTCCTCCTCCGGCCGGTCCTCCTTCGCGGGGTCGTCGATGTCGTCGGTCAGGGGCTCGCCGACCTGGACGTCGGAGGCGAGCACGGGGTCGGTCGGCGCGAGGACGGCGCCGAGCAGCAGGGCCACCGCCGGGGTCAGCCCGGCCACCCACCAGCCGAGGAGCGCCGTGCCCAGGATCGTCAGCGGCATGGCCAGCAGGAGCAGGCGCCACACCGGCGACCAGGTGCGCCATGACGTCCACGACCTCAGGTCCAGGGTGCGGTCGATGGCGAGGCCGACGCCCATCAGCGACACCAGCACGGTGAACTCGGTGCCGTGCGTGACGAGGGCGGGGTGGTCCATCGGGTCGAGGCTCACCTCCTCGGCGAGCGGCAGCAGGCCGATGAGCATGCCGACGGCGACCAGCACCATCGGCGGCGACACGGCGATGCGGCGGGTGACCTGCGGCAGCACGGTCGCGAGGAGCAGGGACAGCCCGAGGAGGAAGTAGACCGCGGGCCCGGTCATCGGAGCCGCGGCGCGGGAAGGATCTGGACGGGCTTCACGGGCCCAGCCTCTCAGCGCAGCGGTTGACGCGTCGTGCGGAGACCACCCCGACGGGCAGGGTCAGCGCGGCAACCTGTTGTCGTACGCCGCCGAGCTCTGGTCGATCGCCTGCTCGTAGGCGGTCACCAGCCCGGCGATCGTCAGCGGCTTGAGGCGGTGGACGAACTCGCGCAGCTGCTCGGCTGTGCCGCCGCGCTCGCGGAACTGCGGCCACACCATGGTGCGCACGATCTCGGAGAGCTCGTCGGCGACCTGCCGTCCGTGGGCGGCGTACACCTCGGCGACGGCCTCGGCGGCCTCCGGAGAGATGCCGAGTCCGGACAGGCCCCCCGTCACGTCGACGTCGCGCTCGCCGGTCACCGGCGCCAGCATCGACAGGTGCAGCGCGATGTCGGAGGGGGTGGCCGTCGCGGGGATGGCGTCGACGTACCTCTCGATCGCCGACAGCGTGAAGCCGTGCCCCTGCAGCTCGCGCACCAGCTCCAGCCGCGCGACGTGGTCGGGGCCGTAGTAGCCCGAGCGGCCGCGCCGGACGGGCGGGGGGACCAGGCCACGCGAGGCGTAGAAGCGGACGTTGCGCGCGCTCACCCCGGTGCGCTCGGTCAGCTCGTCCAGGGTCAGCAGCTCGGTGTCCGGCTCGGACTCCAGCTCGGACTCCGGCTCGGTCTCCGGTTCGGTCGTCACGGGCCCATCCTCTCCTCGGATGCCGTTCGGCTGAGGTGACGCCGAACACACCTGTTGGACTGTGACAGTAATGGTGTCACAATCGCAGGCATGGCAGAAGCATTCGTCTACGACCACATCCGCACTCCGCGCGGCCGCGGCAAGGCCGTCGGTTCGCTCCACGAGGTCAAGCCCGTGGACCTGGTCGTCGGACTCCTTGACGAGCTCAAGACCCGCAATCCCGACCTGGACCCGTCGCGTGTCGACGACGTGGTGCTGGGCGTGGTGACCCCCATCGGCGACCAGGGCGGCGACATCGCCAAGACCGCCGCCCTCAAGGCCGGCTATCCCGAGACCGTGGCCGGCGTGCAGCTCAACCGCTTCTGCGCCTCGGGCCTCGAGGCCGTCAACCAGGCCGCGCAGCGCGTGCGCTCGGGCTTCGAGGACCTCATCATCGCCGGCGGCGTGGAGTCGATGTCGCGCGTGCCGATGGGCAGCGACGGCGGCGCCTGGGCGATGGACCCGGCCACCGCGCTCCAGACCGGCTTCGTGCCGCAGGGCATCGGCGCCGACCTGATCGCCACGATCGAGGGCTGGAACCGCCAGGACGTCGACGCCTACGCCGCCGAGTCCCACCACCGCGCCGCGAAGGCGTGGGCCAACGGCTACTTCGACGGCGCGGTCGTCCCGGTCAAGGACCTCAGCGGCGTCACCGTGCTCGACCGTGACGAGACCGTGCGGCCCGACACCTCGGTCGAGGGCCTCGCCGGCCTCAAGCCGTCGTTCGCCGGGATCGGCAAGGACGCGGGCTTCGACGACGTGGCGCTGGAGAAGTACCACTGGATCCCCGCGATCGACCACGTCCACCACGCAGGCAACTCCTCGGGCATCGTCGACGGTGCCGCGCTGATGGCGATCGGCACCGAGGAGGTCGGCGCCTCGCTCGGCCTGACGCCGCGCGCGCGCATCATCTCGACCGCCGTCTCCGGCGCCGACCCGACGATCATGCTCACCGGTCCGGCCCCGGCCGCCCGCAAGGCGCTGGCGCGCGCCGGCCTCGAGGTCGACGACATCGACCTGTGGGAGATCAACGAGGCCTTCGCCGCCGTCGCGATGCGTTTCATGCGCGACATGGGGATCACCCACGACGTCACCAACGTCAACGGGGGTGCCATCGCGATGGGCCACCCGCTCGGCGCCACCGGCGCGATGATCCTCGGCACCCTCGTCGACGAGCTCGCCCGCCGCGACCTCAAGCGCGGCCTCGCCACGCTCTGCGTCGGCGGCGGGATGGGGATTGCGACGATCGTCGAGCTCGTCTAGGCGCGGAGCGCCTGACGAGCGCCGACGATCTTCGCAATCCATCGGTGGTTGAGCAAGCGGCACGGGTGAGCCTGCGAAGCCGTGACCCGCGTGTCGAAACCCGACCAATGGACACGCATCCCCAACTTCAGAGCCCCTTGGTTTCGACACGGCGCTGGCGCGCCTGCTCAACCAGCGGGCGAGAGAACGCAAAGGACCTCTTCCATGACTGACACCGACACCCAGACCGCCGTCCGCTACGACCGCGACGCCGACGGCATCGTCACGCTGACCCTCGACGACCCGACCGCCAGCGCCAACACCATGAACGAGCTCTACCTGAGGTCGATGGAGGCCGCCGTCCAGCGGTTGTACGACGAGCAGGACGAGGTCACCGGCGTCGTCCTGGCGAGCGCGAAGAAGACCTTCTTCGCCGGCGGCAACCTCAAGAGCATGGTCACGGCCACGCCCGACGACGCCGACGAGATCTTCGCGATGGGCGAGGCCGTGAAGGCCAGCCTGCGCAGGCTCGAGACCTTCCCGCGCCCGGTCGTCGCGGCGATCAACGGCGCCGCCCTCGGCGGGGGCCTCGAGATCGCCCTCGCGGCCAACCGCCGCATCGCGGTCGACGACCGCTCGGTCAAGATCGGCCTGCCCGAGTCCACGCTCGGCCTGTTGCCCGGCGGCGGCGGCGTCACCCGCGTCGTACGCATGCTGGGACTGCAGTCCGCGCTGATGGACGTCCTCATGCCGGGCACCCAGTTCGACCCGCAGGGCGCGCTGGTCAAGGGCCTCATCGACGAGGTGCTGCCGACCCGCGAGGAGCTCGTGCCTGCCGCGAAGGCGTGGATCCTCGAGCACCGCGGCGACGAGGACGCGGCGAAGAACCCCTGGGACCGCGCCGGCTACAAGATGCCCGGCGGCACCCCGAGGACCCCGGCGCTGGCGCAGTTCCTGCCGGCCTTCCCGGCGCTGCTGCGCAAGCAGACCAAGGGCGCGGTCTACCCCGCGCCGCGCGCGATCATGAGCGCCGCCGTCGAGGGCGCGCAGGTCGACTTCGACACCGCCTCGCGCATCGAGAGCCGCTACTTCACCAACCTGGTGGTCAACCAGCAGGCCAAGAACATGATCCAGGCCTTCTTCTTCGACCTCCAGGCGATCAACTCCGGCTCGCTCCGCCCCCAGGGCATCGAGCGCTGGCAGGCCACCAAGGTCGGCGTGCTCGGCGCCGGGATGATGGGCGCCGGGATCGCCTACTCGTGCGCCCGCGCCGGCATGCAGGTCGTGCTCAAGGACGTCTCGCTGGAGGCGGCCGAGAAGGGCAAGGCCTACACCGCGAAGCTCAACGCCAAGGGTGTCGAGCGCGGCAAGCTGACGTCGGAGAAGGCCGACGAGCTGCTCGGCCGGATCACCCCGACCGCGTCGCCCGAGGACCTCGCCGGCTGCGACCTCGTCATCGAGGCCGTCTTCGAGGACCCGGCCCTCAAGGCCAAGGTGTTCGCCGAGGTGACGCCGTACGTCGACGCCGACGCGCTGCTGTGCTCCAACACCTCCACCCTGCCGATCACCGAGCTGGCCGAGGGCATCGACCGTCCCGCCGACTTCATCGGTCTGCACTTCTTCAGCCCCGTCGACAAGATGCCGCTCGTCGAGATCATCCGCGGTGCGGAGACGTCCGACGAGGCGTTGGCCAAGGCGTACGACGTCGTGCAGCAGATCCGCAAGACGCCGATCGTCGTCAACGACTCGCGCGGCTTCTACACCTCGCGCGTCATCGGCACCCAGATCAACGAGGGCCTGACGATGCTCGCCGAGGGCGTGCACCCGGTCTCGCTGGAGCGGGCCGCGACGTCGGCCGGCTTCCCCGTCGGGCCGCTGCAGATCAGCGACGAGCTCAACATGGAGCTGATGGCCAAGATCCGCACGGCCACCGAGGAGGCCGCGGCGCGCGACGGGATCGACCTGGGTGACTACCCGGCCGGCGAGGTCATCGCGACGATGATCGGCCTCGGCAGGCCGTCGCGGCTCAAGGGCGCGGGCTTCTACGACTACGACGACAACGGTCGTCGTACGACGCTGTGGTCCGGCCTCGCCGAGACCTTCCCGGTCGCCGAGCAGCAGGTCCCGATCCGCGACATCCGCGACCGGATGCTCTTCATCGAGGCGCTCGAGACCGCGAAGTGCTTCGAGGAGGGCGTCATCACCTCCGCCGCCGCGGCCAACATCGGCTCGATCATGGGCATCGGCTTCCCGGCGCTCACCGGCGGCGCCGCCCAGTTCATGACCGGCTGGCAGGCGCTCGACGAGACCGGCCACGGTGTCGGCCCGGTCGGCCTCGACGCCTTCCTGGCGCGCGCCGACGAGCTGGCCGAGGCCTACGGCGAGCGCTTCCGCCCGACGGCGTACCTCCGCGAGCTGGCGGCGAAGGGTGAGTCCTTCCCCGCCTGACCTGACGCTTGTGCACACGGAACACGCGCCGAGCTGACGCCTGTGCACGCGACAACGGTGCCGAGCTGACGCTTGTGCACGGCCCGTGGCGTGCACAAGCGTCAACTCGGGCCGTTTGCTGTGTGCACAGGCGTCAGCTCGGCGAGAATGGGGCGGTGAGCCAGCCCCCTTCTCCCGCCGTCGTCGTCCGCGACCTCCACGTGCGCTTCGGCGACGTCGAGGCCGTGTCGGGCGTCGACCTGAGCGCCGTCAGCGGCCAGGCGACCGCGCTGCTCGGACGCAACGGGGCCGGCAAGTCGACGACCATGAAGGTCCTCGCGGGCGTGGTGCCGCCGACCGCCGGCGAGGTGACCGTCGGCGGCCACGACGCCGCCACCGACGCGCTCGGCGTGAAGCGGGTCGTCGGTTACTGCCCCGACGTGGGCGGGCTGGTCCCGCGGGCCACGCCGTGGGAGCACCTGCAGCTCAGCGCGCGTCTGCGTCGCATGGACGAGTGGGAGGACCGCGGCCGCGACCTGCTGGAGCGCTTCGAGCTCGGTGACGTAGCGCACCGGGTCGTGGGTGGGTTCAGCCACGGCATGAGCCGTCGGCTCAGCGTCGTCCTGGCCGCGCTGCACGAGCCGGCCGTCCTGCTCCTCGACGAGCCCTTCGACGGCGTCGACCCGCTGGGCGTCGAGGCCACCCTCGAGGTCGTCGCCGACGCGCGGGCCCGCGGCGCCTGCGTCCTGCTCTCCACCCACCTGCGCGACCTCGCGCTGGAGGCCTGCGGCACCGCCATCGTGCTGCGCGGCGGCAACCGCGTCGCCGCGATGGAGGCGGTCGACCTCACCGGTGAGACCTACCGTGCCCTCCTCGACTGACAGCTGGGCCCACGGCTGGGTCGAGGCCGCGCGCGACACCGCCCACCTCGTCGCGTTCCGCGCCCGGACCGTACGACGTCGCCGTGCCGCGGCGACCGGTTTGGTCGTCGTCCTGCTCCTCACCGCCGCCTTCGCCCTCGGCCCGGCCACCGTCGACGTCGACGCGTTCGGGTCGGAGACGCTCGACCGGGCGGTCGGCGGCCTCCGGGGCAACCTCGGCGCGGCCTTCGTCGGCTTCCTGCTGCTGGCCGTGAGCGCCGCGATGGGCAGCGGCGGTGGCCGCGAGCTGATGTCGCGCAGCGAGGCCGCGATCCACCCGATCAGCCCGGTCACCGAGCACCTCGGTGCCCTGGCCCTCGCGCCGCTCAACCTGGCCTGGCTGGTCCAGCTCTGGGGGCTGCTGGCGATCACCGCCCTCGTCACCTCGCCTGACCGGCTCCTCGGCGCCCACCTCGTCGTGCTCGCCTGGATGCTCGCCGCCACGGCCGTCGGCCAGGCGATCGGCTGGGCAGTCGAGGGCACGCGGCGGACAGCTCACGGGGTCGTAGTGGTCCGCGTCGCGTCCGGCCTGGTGGTCGTCGCCCTCGGTGCTCTCCACCTCGCGGGCCTGCTCATCCCGGTGGTGGGAGCGCTGCCGACGACATGGCTCACCGAGACCATGCAGACCTCGCGCTGGCCGGTGGCCGCCGCCGTCCTTCTGGCCGTGGCCGTGCTCGCCGTCGTGGTCGGCGCGCTCCCGGCCGGCTGGGCGCTCGGCCAGCCGCCTCGCGAGGAGCTGCGTGTCGAGTCCGGCGTGCACGAGGCGCGGCACGCACCCGCACCCCGGTGGGGCTCGCCGGACCGCGCGCTGCTGCGCCGCCTCGACCGCGGCTCGGTGTGGCGCTCGGTCGGCATGCGCCGCGGCCTGCTGGTGCTGGGCATGGGCCCCGGCCTGATCGCGCTCGTCGCGGGGCTGCAGTGGAGCTCGGTCATGCTGCTCCCCGGCCTGACCGCGAGCGGTGCCGCCCTGCTCTTCGGCGTGAACGCCTGGTGCCTCGACGGCAAGGGCATGGTCTGGCGCGAGACCCTGCCGGTCTCCGACGCCGACGTGTTCGACGTACGCGCGCTGGTCGTCGCCGAGTGCATGACCATGGTCTCCGGTGTCACCGTGGTGCTGGCCCTGCTGCGCAACGGCCTGCCGCCGCTCGTCACCGGCGTCACGGTCGCGGTGTGCTGGTCCGTGGTGCTCGTGCAGGTCCTCGCGATCGTGATGACGTGGTCGATGCGCTCGCCGTACGCCGTCGACCTGGCCTCGCCGCGCGCCACCCCGGCACCGCACGCCGCCATGGCCGCGTACGCCGGCAAGCTCTCGCTCGTGACCCCGCTGACCGGCATGTTCTTCACCGGCATCGCGGCCCTGCCGTGGGCGTGGCTGCCCCCGGTCGTGGCCGTGCCGTTCTGGGCGTGGTCGCTCCTGAGGCTCCGCCGCGCCCGGCGCCGCTGGCTCGCGCCGGACGAGCGGGCGCGGGTCGTGCTGACCGTTGCCGCGGTCTGACCTGCTCCCCGCCGGCGTAGTCCGCATCAAGAAGCTCCTCAGCGGCCCGCTCGGGGGAGTCATCTGATGCGGACTACCGCGATGCATACGTGGTATACATACCCGGTATCCATCGACCACGGAGGCGATGGACCGATCACGGAGGCGCGGATGTCGATCCGACAGGCCATGCTGGCGATCCTCGAGCAGGGGCCGATGTACGGCTACCAGCTGCGCGCGGAGTTCGAGCAGCGCACGGGGGAGACCTGGCCGCTCAACATCGGGCAGGTCTACACGACCCTCACCCGGCTCGAGCGTGACGGGCTGGTCGAGGTCGTCGTCGAGGAGGCAGCGAGCGTGCACGCCGGGCACGGGGGTGTCGGCGAGCCGCTCGGGTCCGACCGGACGCATGTCAGCTATCGCGCCACCGAGGCCGGACGGGGCGAGGTGTCGGAGTGGTTCGCCACCCCGGTGCCTCGCACCCAGCCCCCGCGCGACGAGCTGGCGATCAAGCTCGCCATCGCGGTGACCCTGCCGGGCGTCGACGTCGGCACGATCATCCAGCGCCAGCGCAGCGCCACCATGTCCGCGCTCCAGGACTACACCCGCCTCAAGCGCACCGGTCGCGCCGCCGCCCCGCAGGACCCCGCGGACCTGGCCTGGAGCCTGGTCCTCGACTCGCTCGTCTTCGACGCCGAGGCGGAGGTGCGCTGGCTCGACCACTGCGAGGCGCGCCTGCGCCGGGCGGCGGCCGAGCGAGCGATGCCCGCCCACGACGGGGGAGCGCGATGAACGCCGTCCTCCACCTTGCCGCCGTCTCCCGCGTCCACGGCGAGGGCGCCACCGAGGTCCACGCCCTGCGCAGCGTCACCTTCCGCGCCCACCCCGGCGAGCTCGTGGCGGTCATGGGTCCCTCCGGCTCCGGCAAGTCCACCCTGCTCACCCTCGCCGGCGGCCTCGACGCCCCGACGTCGGGCTCGGTCTGGATCGAGGGCACCGACCTCGCGTCCCTCGACAACGCCGGGCGCGCGCGCATCCGGCGTACGTCGGTGGGCTACGTGTTCCAGGACTTCAACCTGATCCCCGCGCTCACCGCCGCCGAGAACGTCGCCCTCCCGCGCGAGCTCGACGGCGAGAAGGGCAAGGTCGCCCGCCGCCTGGCGCTCACCGCCCTCGAGGAGGTCGGCATCGCCGACCTCGCCGACCGGTTCCCCGACGAGATGTCGGGCGGCCAGCAGCAGCGCGTGGCCATCGCCCGCGCCATCGTCGGCGAGCGCCGGCTGATCCTGGCCGACGAGCCGACCGGTGCCCTCGACACCGACACCGGCGAGGAGATCCTGCGCCTGCTGCGTGCGCGCTGCGACGCGGGCGCGGCCGGCGTGATGGTGACCCACGAGGCGCGGCACGCCGCCTGGGCCGACCGCGTCGTCTTCCTGCGCGACGGCGTCGTCGTGGACGAGACCGGCGCCGACGAGCCCGAGGAGCTGCTCGCCGGGGACCCCGCATGACCGGCTGGCGCCCGGCACTGCTCATCGCCTGGCGCGACGCGCTGCGCCACAAGGGCCGCAGCATCCTCGTGCTCGTCATGATCAGCCTGCCCGTGCTCGCCGTCAGCGCGGCGGCGGTGATCATCAAGACCGCCGAGGTCAGCGGCATCGAGGGGGCCGACCGCGCCCTCGGGACGGCGGACGCGCGCATCCGCACCGAGGGTCGCGGCCAGGTCGTGCAGGCCCCCGATCCGACCGACGGGGAATGGGCCTACCTGGGCGAGGCCGACTACGAGAACCCCTTCTCCGCGGACGACGTACGCACGGCACTGGGCGTGGACGCCCGGCTCCTCCCCGTCGCCACAGGCTGGTCACGCGCCCGGCTCGGTGACCGGGTCATCGACTTCTCGACCACCGGCATCGACCTCTCGGACCCCCTCGCCCGGGGCCTCTTCGACCTGACGGACGGCCACCTGCCGGAGGCCGCAGGTGATGTGGTGGTCAACAGCGCGATGCTCGACAAGGGCTTCGCCGTGGGCGACGAGCTGGAGGTCAACGGCTCCACCCTGCGGATCGTCGGATCCGGACGCGACGCCACGGCGCGCACCACCCCCGTCGTCCTCGGCGCGCTCGACGACCTCCCGAGCGGCTCCACCAACGTCCGCGAGTGGCTGGTCGACGCCGGCCCCGTCTCGTGGTCGCAGGTCCGCGACCTCAACGAGGTCGGTGGCATCGTGACGTCGCGCGCGGTGTTGGCCGACCCGCCCGACGTCGCGTCGATGGCCGAGCAGATGGGCTACGACACGGGCCGCAACGAGCTGCTCGCGATCGTCACCCTGATCGTCGTGATGGCGCTGATCGAGGTCGTCCTGCTCGCGGGCCCGGCCTTCGCTGTCGGCGCCCGGCGGCACGCGCGGACCCTCGCGCTGATCGCCGCATCCGGGGGGACCCCCGCCCAGGCGCGTCGGGTGATCCTCGCCAGCGGCGTCGTCCTCGGCCTGGTCGCCTCTGCCGCGGGACTCGTGCTCGGCATCCTCGGCGGCTGGGCGCTGCTGCCGGTGGTCCAGCTCTTCCAGGGCGAGTGGTTCGGCCCGTTCGAGATGCCCTGGCCCTACCTCGCCGCCATCGCCGCCTTCGGCCTCGTGTCCGCGCTGCTCGCCTCGCTCGTGCCGGCGTGGCTGGCCAGCCGCCAGGACGTCGTCGCGGTGCTGGCCGGACGGCGCGGCGACCGCCGTCCGCGCGCCTCGACGCCCGTCGTCGGCCTGGTCCTGCTCGGCGTCGGCATCGCGACGTCGGCGTACGGCGCCGTCGCCTCCGACAGCGGCAACGGCGCGCTCTGGATCGCCGTCTCGGCCGTGGTGTCGGTGCTCGGCATGATCCTGGTGGTCCCGGTCGTGGTGTCCGCGGTGGCTCGCGTGTCCGGTCGGCTGCCCCTGACCGCGAGGTACGCCGCCCGCGACGCTGCGCGGCACCGCACCCGGACGGTGCCGGCCGTGGCCGCCGTCGCCGCGACCGTGGCCGGTGTCGTCGCGCTCGGCATCGCCAACGCCAGCGACGAGCTGGAGAACGAGCGGACCTACACGCCGCAGGCGCAGATGGGCACCGGCTTCGTCTCCTGGGGGCCCGACGTCCTGCCCGGCGAGGAGGCGCCCGACACCGCTGCGACGTGGAACCGGATCCAGGAGGCGGTGCGGGTGGCGGCGCCGGAGGTCGACGTCGGCACGCTGCGCGGGCCGTCCGACGTCTACGACCCCGACGGCTACACCTCGACCTACGTCGAAGTGCCGCGCGAGCTGCAGGAGTCCGTCTACTCCCTGAGGACGTACGGCCAGCAGATCACCGTCGCCGACGCCGTCGACCAGCTCGGCCTGGACCCGGCGACCGCCGCCGCCGCGGACGAGGCCCTCGCCGCCGGGCGTGCGGTGGTGCTCACCGCCGATGCCGAGGGCGCGGCGGAGGTGACCATCCGGCAGGAGACGTGGACCGTCGACGGCACGGAGCCTGAGTCCACCGCGACGGACGTGGTGCCGGCGCAGCTCGTGGCCTGGGACCAGCAGGAGCTCGGCGCCGCGCCGACCTCTGCCGTGGTCCCGACCGCGCTGGCCGACGAGATCGGGCTCGAGGTCGGCACCACCGGCCTGCGCCTGACCGGCGACCTCGACCGCGCCGCCGAGACCCGGATCAAGGAAGCGGTGCAGGGGGTGGCGGACGGCACCTACCTCTACGTCGAGCGCGGCTACCAGCGCCCCGACGAGGCGCTGATCATCCTGCTCGTGCTCGGTGCACTGGGCGGTGTGCTGATGCTCGGCGGCACCCTGACCGCGACCTTCCTCGCCCTGTCCGACGCGCGACCCGACCTCGCGACGTTGTCGGCCATCGGCGCGGCACCGCGGACCCGGCGCCGGGTCGCAGCGGCGTACGCCCTCGTCATCGGGTTCGTCGGCGCCCTCCTGGGGGCGGGTGTCGGCTTCATCCCCGGCATCGCGATCTCCCGGCCGCTGACCGGATCCAGCGACAGCGGGCCCTACCTCGCGATCCCGTGGCTGCTGATCGTGGTCATCGTCGTGGCGCTCCCGCTCCTGACCGCCGCGGTCGTGGGGCTGACCGCGCGCTCCCGGTTGCCGTTGGTGGCCCGGCTGGACTGACGCGCACGGACGATCACCTCAGCGGCTGACCTCCACATCGGTGGCCACGGCGCGGGCGTCGAGGGCGTTGGTGAGGAGCATCTGCAGCCCGGCCAGCGCGGACGCCGCGTCGCGCCGGGCACGACGGTCACTGGTCCGGGTCCCGAGAGGAGGTGCGGGTGTCGGGGTCGGCTCGGTGGTCGGCGTGGGCTCCGTCGTCGGGGTCGGCTCCAGTGTGGGCGTCGGGTCGGGCACCGGGACCGGGAGCGTGCCGAAGGGACCCAGCACCGACGTGCGCAGGTCCGTCGCCTGCACCTCGACCCAGGCCCGCAGCTCGTCCAGGTCGGCGTCGCTCATCGGCACCGCGTCGTCGTCGACGAGCACGACCTGGAACGCGAGGGCGGCGGCACTGCACCCGTTGCACGCGGCGGTCGTCGACACGGCCCGGTTGTTGGGCACCGTCGTCGGTCGCCCGCGCAGCACCACGATCTGCACGGACAGCGCGGTGGCCACGCAGGAGCGGCACTCCTGGACCCAGGCGTCCGCGACGTTGTCGAGACGCGCACGTCCGGCCCGGTCGGCGTACACGACGTGGAGGGAGACGCTCTCCCCCGAGCAGCTGTCGCAGGTGCTCGACGTCAGCGCACCCGTGTCGGCAGCCACGTCGGTGCCGCGCCACCTGGCCTGGACGTCGTACGCCTGGTCGGCCACGAGCTGCTGGGCCCCCGTCGGGTGTGCGCTCGCCAGCAGGTCGAGGTCACCGCCGCGGCCGTGGAAGCGCGCGGCCGGCGAGGAGCCCGCGACTGTCGCGACCAGCACGACCGCAGCCGCGACGACCGGGGCCACGAGCGTCCGGGGGGTCACGGTCGTGCCGCCATCCGCACGAAGTTGTCGGCGACCGCGGCTGCGATGTCGACGAGGCTGTCGCGGGTCCTGCGGTGGAGGGACGACATGTCGGTCAGGGCTCCTTGCTCGAGGGCGCCGTCCCAGGGGACGGTGACCACGCGTTGGCATCGTTTCTCGAAGTGACGTCGCATCAGGTCCGGCGGTGCGGCGCCGTGGCGCTGGGCGTTGACGACGACGACGGCCCGCGAGACCAGGTCGCCGAAACCGTGCTCGTCCATCCAGTCCAGGGTCAGCGCCCCGGCCCGCCCGCCGTCGAGGCCGGCGCGGACGACGAGCACGATCTGGTCGGCCTCGGCGAGCAGCCCCTGGTTGGCGCTGTCGAGGATGCCGGTCCCGGTGTCGAGCAGGATCAGGTTGTAGAAGTGGTCGAGCAGCCCGACGAGCCGGTGGTAGTCGTCCCGGTCGAGGGCCATGCCGATGCGTGGGTCGTCGTCGGAGGCGAGCACCTCCAGGCGTGACTCGAGGGCCTGGGAGGTGTAGCCCCGCAACGCGGCATAGCTGGTGATGTCGGCGAGGTCGCGCAGGACGTCGGTGATCGTGCGGTCGTGGGGCGGCGCCACCCGGTGGGCCAGGTTGCCGGCGTCCGGGTTGGCGTCGACGGCGACCACCCGGTCGCCGCGCAGCATCGCGAAGGTGCTGCCCAGCGCCAGCGCGATCGTGGTCTTGCCGACGCCGCCCTTGCGGCTCAGCACCACCACGCGCCGAGACCCCTGGATGGGGGTGCGCAGCCGGCGCTCGAGCTCGTGGCGGCGCTGCTCGGTCGCGCTCGGGCCGGGGTTCACGACGTGGCCGGTGCCGTGGTAGACCGCGCGGCGCCAGCCCTGCCGGGGCGGCGGGACGCGGGGGGCGTACATGATCGCGTCGGTGAAGTCGGCCGCCGACAGCACCGGGCGCGTCGTCGGGGGCGGGGGTTCGGCGGTGGCGTCCATGCGCTCCTCCTGGATCCGGACGAGGGCCGCGACCCGGCGTCGTACGACGTCGGTCAGGGTCGCGACCAGGCGCCACAGGACGACGGCGATGCCGGCCAGTGGCACCAGCAGCAGGGCGATCGAGACGACCGCCAGGGCCATCGCCGGCCAGTCGCGGCGCTGCCAGGCGAGGTCGAAGACCAGCTGCTGGAGCCCGATCCCCTCGCGACCGCGGCGGACGAACTCCGGCAGGACCCACACGAACCAGACGACGGCGGCGGACAGCACCGGCACCACCATGAGCACCCACGCGGTGACCAGGCGTCGTGCCGCCGGGCGCAGCTCGCTCACCCGCGGGTCGACGGGCTGACCGGGCCGCAGGCTCCGCAGCACCGGCCCGACCCGGGAGAACAGGTCCGGCACCCCGGCCAGGTCCGAAAGGACGAAGTAGCCGTCGAATCGCACCACCGGGATCAGCTGCTGGAGCATCTGGAGCTGCAGGGTCAGCGCGGTGAGCAGCAGCAGCCCGCTCCCGGTGGCGAGGTGGGCGCCGACCAGGGCGAGCACGGTCAGGACGTTGAAGTAGAGGCCGCCGAGGTCGGTGCGCACGCGGCCACCGCGGCCGAGGCGGTAGGAGTCGGTGACGTCGGTGTAGAACGCCGGGAAGACGAGGTAGACGCCGACGCCGATCTCGCCGGGGTCGGCGCCGCCGTAGCGGCAGGCAGCAGCGTGGCCGAGCTCGTGCACCAGGGCGGAGGCGATGAGCAGGGCGTAGATGACCAGCGCCGTCGTGGGCGTGGCGAACACCTCCGACACGGCCCGCCAGAACCCGCCGCCGGCCACCAGCAGGACGTCGGCGGTCACCAGCGCGGCCAGCGCGGCGAGGACGAGCGGCGGCCAGAACAGCGGGGCCAGCGCCGCGGCGAGCACCCGGGTGCGGCGTGCCGGGACGAGGGTGGCCTTCAACGTCAGTGCCAGCAGGGGGCGGGCCCGGGCCGGGCTTCGCGGCTCCTCGGCCTCGGCGGCGACGACCAGTCCCAGCGGCTCGAGCCGCGTGGCGATCAGGTGCTCGACGCCCTCGACGGTGAGGGTCCGGCCGTACGCCGCGCTGACGGCGTCGGCGACCTCCGCGGACGACCGCGGCGGGTCGGCATGGACGACGACCAGGTGGAGGAGCTCGGAGAGCTGGACCACCTGGTCGTCGATCCTCCGGACCAGGTACGACGGGTCGCGCAGACCCGACCCCTGGACCGGACCCAGGAACTGCAGGCCCAGGGCCCGTCGCCATCGCGGCCCGGTGGCTCCCGATGGGACGTGCGTGTGGTGTGCGGTCTGGGTGTTGTTCATCGCTCTGGTGTGCTCTGGAGTCGAGTTCTTGGACGGCGGGTGCGCCAGAGCAAACACACCCGCCGCCGATCGGGATCACGGCATGTTGACGGAGGCGAGGTACTGCATCGCCACCGCGTTGGCCTGTGAGTTGATCGTGGCGGCATTGACGGAGATGGCGAGGTTGACGCCGATGACGTTGGCCACGTTGACGCACGCGAACTGGCAGCTCATCGTCTCCCGCGTCGGCAGCGCTACGGCCACCTCTGCGTCGAGGTCGGCCGCCGTGAGGGCTGGTCGTCGGAGCATTCCGGTTCACCCCCTTTCCTGAGTCGGCACCGGCCCTGCGGCCGGACGGTGCGCGTGGCCCCCCGCGGTGGGGCCACGGCCTGGAGCATCAGCCCTGCGTGACGACGATGGTCTGCACCGCGGCGCTGTTGGCCATGGAGGCCAGCGAGGCGGCGTTGAGGGCCAGCGACGAGTTCGACGCGTAGATGGAGGCCCAGTTGGTGTTGCCGAAGGTGAGCGTCTCCCGGGTCGGGAGCAGCTCGGTGTGCTCGGACTCGAGCTCGGTGATCGAAAGAGCGTTGCGCATGGTGATTCACCTCCCCCCTGTGCGCGATGGCGTGCCGGAGCAGTGGACGCGGTGCGCCGTGACTCCTGCGTGACACCGACGTGATCTCGCCGTCTCGCGGTGCCGCGGTCTAGACCCGAGAGGCGAATTTCGGCGGATGTCGGCACCTGGTCTTCCGGTTCGGAGTGCGGAGGAGGACGCTCAAAAGTTGAGAAGCTCGCCCCGGCCGCTGCTGCTGGGGGCTTGGTCTCCTCGGGGGAGGTGCCGCATGACCGAGCACACGGCCGTTGCCGTTGCCCCGGTGTGCCTGCGCCTGCTCGGGGGCTGGCAGCTGATCGTCGACGGTGCGGAGGTCGAGCTCGGGCACCGCGAGCAGCGGCTGGTCGCACTGCTCGGCCTGACCGACCTCACCGTCCGGGCACAGGTCGCCAGCGTCCTGTGGGCCGACAGCACCGACGAGCACGCACTGGGCAGCCTGCGGCGGGCCGTCCGGCAGTGCCGGACCAGGTGCGCCGGGGTGCTGGTCGCGGACCGGCTCACCGTGGCCCTGGATCCGGGGGTCCGCGTGGACGTGGACGACCTGCGCCGCGCCGCCGGGCTGAGCCGGCTGCCGATGAGCGACGCCGTCGCGCACGAGCTCCACGACGCCCTGCGCGGGCCGCAGCTCCTCCCGGGATGGTTCGACGACTGGGTCGTGGACGAGCGGGTGCTGCTCGAGCAGCTGCGCGTCGAGGCCCTGGAACGGATCTCGCGGGCGGGGCTGGAGCGGGGCGACTTCTCCCTGGCCGTCGACGCCGCCGGGGTCGTCAGCGCGATCGAGCCGCTGCGCGAGCTGCCGCGCGAGCTGTCGATCCGGGGCCACCTCGGCAGGGGTGACGTGGCGAGCGCCCTGCACGAGCTCCAGCGCTATGGCGCGGTCATGGGCGAGGAGCTCGGACTCGCCCCGCCCGACCGGATCCGGGCACTGGTCGAGCCGTTGCTCGACGACCCGCGCCGCGCGTCGCCGCAGGCCGTCGTGACGCCGGCTCGGATGCCCGACGCCGAGGAACCCGCAGCGGAGCGTGCGCCGGAGCTCCGCGTGCCGAGGCCCCGCCTGCCGCAGGATCTCGTGCCCGAGCCTCCCCCGCCGTTGGCCCCGGCGATGGGCCTGGACGAGTGGCTCGACGGCGGGCCGACCAGGGGCGTACGCCGGGTGCGCGCCGTGCTGGTGGGCGCCGCGGGGGTGGCCTTGGCCGTCGCGCTC
>NZ_JAOPWY010000061.1 GCF_025965415.1 Nocardioides sp. | reverse complement strand
GCGCGGCTGGGTGGTCGCCAGTGAGACCGCGGCGCTGGACATCTGTGGCGCGTCCTTCGTCCGCGAGGTCGAGCCCGGCGAGCTGATCGCCATCGACGAGGACGGGCTGCGCTCCCAGCACTTCGCGCCCGCCGCACCCAAGGGCTGTGTCTTCGAGTACGTCTACCTCGCCCGTCCCGACGCCACCATCAGCGGTCGCAGCGTCCACGAGTCCCGCGTCGAGATGGGTCGCCAGCTGGCTCGCGAGTTCCCGGTCGAGGCCGACCTCGTGATCCCCGTCCCCGAGTCCGGCACCCCGGCCGCGGCCGGGTACGCCGAGGAGAGCGGCATCCCGTTCGGCCAGGGCTTCGTCAAGAACGCCTACGTCGGCCGCACCTTCATCCAGCCCAGCCAGACGCTGCGTCAGCTCGGCATCCGGCTCAAGCTCAACGCCCTCGACCACATGATCCGCGGCAAGCGCATCGTCGTCGTGGACGACTCGATCGTCCGCGGCAACACCCAGCGCGCCCAGGTCCGGATGCTGCGCGAGGCCGGCGCCCTCGAGGTGCACGTCCGCATCTCCAGCCCGCCGGTCAAGTGGCCGTGCTTCTACGGCATCGACTTCGCGACCCGGGCCGAGCTGATCGCAAACGGGCTGAGCCCGGAGGAGATCGCCGCGAGCGTCGGGGCCGACACCCTCGGCTACATCTCACTCGACGGCATGGTCGACGCGACGAAGCAGTCCCGTTCGCGGCTGTGCACGGCATGCTTCACCGGCGAGTACCCCATCGAGCTGCCCGACGAGAGCCTCCTCGGCAAGCACCTGCTCGAGGCGACCCTGCAGTCGCCGACGATGGGCCGCGCCCTGCCGGTCCTCAACAACCCCTGACCGTCCGCCGCCCCTAGGAGAGACGTGACCGAGTCGACCAGCGCCCCAGCCGAGGGTGCCTACGCCGCCGCAGGTGTCTCGATCGAGGCGGCCGACCGCGCGATCGACCTGATGAAGGGGTGGGTCGAGAAGGCCCGGCGCCCGGAGATGATCGGCGGCCTCGGTGGCTTCGCCGGTCTCTTCGACGCCACCGCCCTGACGCGCTACGAGCGCCCGCTGCTCGCGACGTCGACCGACGGCGTCGGCACCAAGGTCGCGATCGCACAGCTGATGGACGTGCACGACACCATCGGCTTCGACCTGGTCGGCATGGTCGTCGACGACCTGGTCGTCTGTGGCGCCGAGCCGCTCTTCATGACCGACTACATCGCCTGCGGCCGCGTGGTGCCCGAGCGGATCGCTGCCATCGTCAAGGGCATCGCGGAGGCGTGCGTCGTCGCAGGCTGCGCGCTGATCGGCGGCGAGACGGCCGAGCACCCCGGGCTGCTCGACCCTGACGACTACGACGTCGCGGGCGCGACGACCGGTGTGGTCGAGGCCAGCAAGCTGCTCGGCCCCGGCCGGGTCCGTCCCGGTGACGTCGTCATCGCGATGGAGGCCAGCGGGCTGCATTCCAACGGCTACTCGCTGGTGCGCCACGTCCTCCTCGGCTCTCCTGATCAGGGGGGCGCCGGCTGGACCGTCGACCGGCAGGTCGACGACTTCGGCCGCACGCTCGGCGAGGAGCTGCTCGAGCCCACCCGCATCTATGCCAAGGCGTGCCTCGACCTCGCCGACCGCACCGAGACCCACGCCATGTCCCACGTGACCGGCGGAGGGCTCGCCGCCAACCTCGAGCGGGTGCTCCCCGAGGAGCTGTCGGTGCGCATCGACCGCTCGACGTGGACGCCGCAGCCGGTCTTCGACGTCGTACGCCGGGTGGGCGAGGTGTCGCAGGCCGACCTCGAGGCGACCCTCAACTGCGGCGTCGGGATGGTCTCGCTCACCGCGCCCGAGTCGGTCGACGCCGCCATCTCCCTGCTCGCCGGCCACGGCATCCGCGCGTGGGTCGCAGGGGAGGCCCGCCTGGACCGCGAGCAGGGCGGTCGGGTCGTGCTGGAGGGCCAGCACCCGGGCTGGTGAGCCGAAATTCGCGGAGGGCGGACGAAATGCCGGACCTTGGTGTGCGGGAACAGCCACCGCTCAGGTAGCGTTATGCCCACGATATGTGACCGATCAGACCGGGCGCGTCGAGGTTGTCCTCGAGGGCCCCGGCCAAGTGTGCGAGGGGGTCGACCCTATGGGGCGCGGCCGAGCGAAGGCGAAGCAGACCAAGGTCGCACGCGACCTGAAGTACCGGACTCACGAGACGGACTTCGGCGCGTTGGCGAAGGAGCTGCACGGTGAGGAAAACTCTCATCCCCGGGCGACCGAGGTCGAACCGGACGAGGACGAGTGGTCGGACTATGCCGACCCCCGTCGTCGCGCAGACTGACTGACGCACTCCGCCACCCTCGGCCCCGGCTGAGCGGGCCTACGAGTGCGCCCGTGCGCGCCCACGCGCCGAGCTGACGCGTCTGCCTGTGTGAGACGTGCCGAGCTGACGCATGTGCACGCACGGAGAGTGCCGACCTGACACTTGTGCACGCACGGAGAGTGCCGACCTGACGCTTGTGCACACGTGTGGTGCGCACAGGCGTCAGCTCGGCGGGTCCTGGGTGCGCACAAGCGTCAGCTCGACGGGTCCTGCGTGCGCGCAAGCGTCAGGTCAGCGGAGGTGGATGCCCCGCAGGCGGCCGACCTCGCGCATCCGCCGCTCGGCGAGCCGGTCGGCGGCCTCCGCGGTGGTGACGCCATCGGCCTTGGCGAGCTCGAAGACCTGGCGGGTCGTGTCGAAGATGCCGGAGGCGCGCTGCTGGGCACGCTCGAAGGAGAAGCCCTCGAGCTCGTCGGCCACCTGGATGACCCCGCCGGAGTTCACGCAGTAGTCGGGGGCGTAGAGGATGCCGCGCTCGTCGACCTGCTTCTCGATGCCCGGGTGGGCGAGCTGGTTGTTGGCCGCACCGCAGATGATCCGTGCGCGCAGCACCTCGAGGACCTCGTCGTTGATCGCGCCGCCCATCGCGCACGGTGCGTAGACGTCGATCTCGCTCGCGACCAGCTCGTTGGTCGAGGCGACGGCCTGCACCTGGGGGAACTCCGCGCGGATGGCCTCGACGGAGGGCGCGTGGACGTCGGTGACGACGACGGTCGCGCCGTCCTCGATCAGGTGGCGCACGAGGTGGCGACCGACCTTGCCGACGCCGGAGATCCCGACGGTGCGACCGGCGAGCGTGGGCTCGCCCCAGACCTGCTCCGCGGCTGCGCGCATGCCCTGGAAGGTGCCGAAGGCGGTGAGCACCGAGCTGTCGCCCGCACCCCCGTGCGCGACGGTGCGTCCGGTGACGTAGTCGCACTCGCGGGCGATGTGGTCCATGTCCTCGCTGAAGGTCCCCACGTCGCACGCGGTGAAGTAGCGGCCGTCGAGCGACTGCACGAAGCGGCCGTAGGCGCGCAGCAGGGCCTCGGTCTTGAGCTCGGCCGGGTCGCCGATGATGACGGCCTTGCCGCCGCCGAGGTCGAGGCCGGCGAGCGCGTTCTTGTAGGACATGCCGCGCGAGAGGTTGAGCACGTCGACGATCGCGTCGTCGGTGCTGGCGTAGGGGTAGAACCGCGTGCCGCCGAGGGCCGGTCCCAGTGCCGTGGAGTGGATCGCGATGATCGCCTTGAGGCCGCTCGCGCGGTCGTGGCAGAAGACGACCTGCTCGTGCTCGGCGCCGACCTCGAAGACGTCGACTCCTGAACTGTGTGCTCCCGACATGCTGGTGATCCTTTTCTGGTGGGTGCGGCCGCGGGGTGTGCTGGCCTGGTCGGAGCGGTCGAGGGGTGGTGACCGCCGTCACGACGACCAGCGTATCGCCGGGTGATCACCCGGACCGCATCAGCACCAGGTCGCCGTGCGTGCCGTAGCCGAGCAGCTTCCCGCCGGCCGGCGTGCCGTTGAAGGTCGCCATCAGCCATCCTCCGTCGACCTCCGCGAGGGACGGCCAGGGGAGGTTGGTCGGGTACGGCGCGTCGAGCAGGCCGACGTCCCCCATCTCGAGGTCGAACACCGGGAACCGAGCCCGCTGGGCCCGCTGCGAGTCGCGTCCGTCGCTCGCCAGCACGACCGTGCGGCCGTCCACCTCGACGATTGTGGTGCCCTCGGTGGCCGTGCGGCCGGTGGCCGCGCCCAGCAGCCGCAGGTCGCCCAGCGTCGGCCCCCCGGCCAGTGCGGGGTGGAAGTCGAAGTAGCGACGGGCGCTGACGAAGCCGACCAGCCACTCGCCGTCGCGTCGGACCAGGTGGGGGTCCCACGTGGCGATCGAGGAGAAGCCTTCGGTGGGCAGCGGCAGGTCCCGCGTGTCGAGGACGTGGGTGCCGCGCAGCAGGTCGGTGTCGGCCTCGGCGAGGGTCACCCGCAACCCCGTCGGCGTACGACGCCCGGCGCGGGTCGTCGGGGTCTCGAAGTCTCCCCAGGTGCTGGTCGCCACCAGCCAGCGGTCCCCGCTGCGGACCAGGTGCGTGGCGTGGTCGCCGAAGACCCCCGGCCGGTCGGGGCGCCGGAAGTAGAGGTCGGCGGAGTGGGTCAGGTCGAGGCTGGTGGGGTCGAGCCGCCAGACGCTGGTGTGGGCGGTGTCGAAGAAACCCGGCCCGGCCGAGGTCGCGGTGAGCCACACCGCCTCCCCGTCACGGAGCGGGCGCCCGTCCTCCTCGGTCACGAACCGGACGTCGCGCAGGCCCAGCTGGCCGAAGCCGCCCGCGGTGCCGCCCCAGGTCGGGAGCTCGACGCGGAGGTCGGCCAGCGCCGCCTCGTCGCGGACGTCGAGGTGCCGCCCAGGTGAGTCGTCCTCGCGGAGGTCGTGACGCGCCCGCGCCACCCAGTGGTCGGTCTCGCGGGTCCACGCCGTGACGTGTGCCCCGGTGAGCGTCAGGGCCAGCTCGGTGGGGTCGGTCGCACGCTGGAAGCGACGGCTGCGCAGCTCGCGGGTCGCGCCACCGTGGGTGATCGTCAGCGAGACCGTCCCGTCCTTGAGCAAGGCGCCGAGGCGGTGGTCGGCGAGGTGCAGCGCCAGCGAGGACCGGTCGCGTGCGGCGGTGGTCGCGGTGACGTACGGCGCGACGGCGGGCATCGGGACCATCCCCCCGGTGCGCGTGTCCACCCGGACGGCGTGCGGTGCGAGGAGGTCGACCGGGCGCAGGCGTCGCACGATCTCGAGGCGGGGGAGCACACGGCCCATGCTGCCGCACCACCGACGGCCCCTCGGACGGGCAGCCACCGGAGTCGCAGAAAGGCCCCGATCGGGACGTGATCGGGGCCCTTCTGTGCTTGTGGGCAGGGGCGGGGTCGAACCGCCGACCTATCACTTTTCAGGCGATCGCTCGTACCAACTGAGCTACCTGCCCAAGCGGGGACGAGGATACATGAGCCCGCGGGCGCGGGTGGAATCGGCTCGGCTCACGCATCGGGTGGCGCGAAGGCCGGGAGCTCGAGCCAGAACGACGACCCCACGCCGGGCGTCGACTCGCCCCGCACCGCTCCGCCGTCCCGCTCGGCGACGGTGCGGGAGATCGACAGTCCGAGGCCGCTGCCCTTCTTCCGGCCGGAGGCGAAGCGCACGAACGGGTCGAACACGTGCCGCATCTGCTCCGCAGTGAGCCCGGGTCCGTCGTCGCGCACGATGATCCGCACCATCGCCTGGCCGCTCTCGCCGAGCAGCGGTTCGGTGGAGAGGTGGACGTTGCCGCCCTCGGGGCGGTGGTGGCCGATGGCGTTGCCGAGCAGGTTGGCGAGCACCTGCCGCACACCTGAGGCGTGCGCCCAGACCGTGGCCTCCGGGTCCACCGAGACGTGCATCTCCACGTGCGCGCTCTGCGCGGGCGTGCGGTGCCAGTGGACGACGTCGGCGACCGCGTCGCTGATCGCGATGCCCTGGCGCTGGTCCGCGCCCGTGAGCGTCCGGCCGGCGCCGAGGAGGCTGTCGACCATCGCGAGCAGCTGTTCGCAGGCCCGCACGATGACCGGTCCGTCGCGGAGCATGCCGTCCGACACCACCTCTGCGGGTGCGTGCCCGGCGTCGTCGAGGAGTCCCTCGGTGTAGCCGAGGATCGCAGCAAGGGGCGTGCGCAGCTCGTGGCCCACCGCGCCGAAGAACTGCTGGTAGGCCAGCTGGGCCTCGGTGCCGGTCTCGAGGGCCTCGGCGAGGGCGTGCCGGGAGCGCTCCAGCGTGATCCGGGAGGAGATGGCGGCGTTGAGCAGCCGGACGTCCTGGAGGAGGCGCTCGGACCAGGGGCCGGGCTCGGTGCTGGCCGCCGACAGGCTGCCGAACATCTCCCCGTCCGAGAGGTACGCGGTCGCGATCACGCTGCGGACCCCGATCCGGTTCAGCTCGTCACGGTCCTGGGCGGCCTCGGGCGGGAGGAGCTCGCGGTCGACGAGGACGACGCCGCCGCTGCGGGCGAACTGCGAGAGCCAGGGCTGGCTCAGCGCCGCCTCCGGTCCGGCGCCCGGCGGGGGGAGGAAGCTGCGGGTGGAGCCCGGCCGTGCCCACTCCCGGACCCATGCCCGGCCGCCCAGCTGGAGCCAGCTGTCCTTGTCGTCGGGGGACACGGTGGTGAGGGCGGTGACAACCACGTCGACGCGCGGCTCGGCGAGGAGGTGCTTCGCGACGAGGTCGATGGCGGCGCTGAGGCCGATGTCGCTCTCGAGGATCGACTTCGCCAGCCCGACCGCCTCCTGCGATGCCTGACCCGGGACGGACGTGTCCTGCAGCGCGGGGTGGTCGATCACGCGGGCGGCTCCTTTCTGGCGGACACGTCGAATCGGCACGGTAGCGGGGCGATGCCCCGACTCTGGTCGATCGTCACGGACTCGCTCAAGGTCATTTCGTGTGCGCTGCACCACTGCGCCAGGTGCACGAGCTGGGCCATGCCCAGCGCGCGGCCCGGACAGGCGTGCGGTCCGGCGCCGAACGGCAGCCACGCGCCGGGCCGCTGGGCGCCCTCACGCCACCGATCGGGGTCGAAGTCGCGGAGGTGCGCGGGGTCTCCGGCGACCAGGGCGGGGAGGCGTCCGAGGAGCAGCGGGCTGACCATCACCACCGCTCCGGACGGCAGGTGCTGGCCGTCGATCTCCACCTCGGCCGTCGTGATCCGGGCCGTGATCCAGGTGGGCGGGGTGAGCCGGAGCGTCTCCCAGACCGCGTGGACGGGGTCGACGCCCGGGCACGGGCGGTGCGCGAGCCACGCCAGCAGCCACGACCCCGCGGCGATCGGGACCTGGATCCCGGCGGCGAGCATGGTCGCCACCTGGGCGGGAGAGGCCTCGAGCTCCGGGATGGCGGTGAGGGTGTCCTCAAGGGTGAGCCGCGCGTCGCGCTCGGCGCGGCGCGCGCGGCTCCACCTGTGGGGTGGTCGGCGTGCGGCGATGACGGGGGCGAGCGCGTCGATCCAGTCGAGGACCTGGTCCGCGACGACGTCGCGCTGGGCGTCGCTGGCCGCGGTGAGCACCGCGACGGTGGTGGAGCGGGCCACCGGCCGCCGCAGCAGCACCATGGCGTCGTACGGCGTGCCCGGGGAGAGGCGGTCGTGGTCGTCGAGGGCGGACTGCCACTCGTGCGTGAAGGTGGCGAGTCCCCGTGCCACCTGGTCGGGCGTGACCGGCGCGAACAAGAGGTGACCCGAGCGGGTCTCGCCCCGGCTCGCCGAGAGGTCGCCGCTGCGGCTGACGTCTCCGGGGAAGTCGAAGCGTGCGGTGTCGGTCAGGACCTGACGGGCCTGGCTGGGCGTCGTGGTCAGCCAGGGGCCGGAGGGCCCGAGGGCGACGACACCCGAGCGGGGTGCGGTGAGGACAGCGCCGAGCCGACCACCGGCCGACTCGGCGCTGTCCACGTGCATCACTGCTGGTGCATCACGAGTCGTGATTCACCGAGGAGTCAGCGGCGGCCGGGGGCCGGACGCCAGAGGTACAGCGACTGCAGCTGGTTGGCAGCACGCTTGGACTCGATGCGGGTGCGGATGCTCTTCATCATGTTGTTCTCCAGGGTTGGGGTTGGAAGCACGCCCGGCATGGGCGTGCGAGCGACACCACTCCGAGACCGGAACCCGTTGAAGCATTCAGGGACGGGTTCAGGACTCGAGGTCGAGCAGTGTCTCGGCAATCAGGTCCGTCAGTTGCTGAATCCGCAGTGGCTTCTGCATGACAGTCTCGATTCCGAGTTCTTGGAGGACCGCGCGGTGTTCGCCGGCCCATGCACTGATCACGACCACCTTGAGGGAGGGCGCGACGTCCGGGTGGGACTTCAGCCAGCGGACGACGTCGACGCCGTTCATCCGCGGCATGGTGAGGTCGAGGAGCATCACGTCGAAGTGCGCGCGCTGGAGGATGTCCACCGCTTCCTGGCCGTCACCGGCGGTGGACGCCTTGTGCCCGGCACGTTCGACGAGCCGGCAGAAGACGTCGCGGATGTCCTCGTTGTCATCGACAACGAGGAAACTCAGTTCGCGTGCCACCCCAGCCACAGGAGAAGGCTAGTCACAAACTGCCGTTCCCGCTTGACATGTGCTGACGAATTTCTTGACAACGCTTGGCAAGTGCCCGCGCCAGGGCTCGACGGAGGTCGGGTTTGGGCCCCTGCGCGGGGCTGCCCCTATGCTTGTCGTCGCTTGAACGGGCACGTCCCGGCGCAAGCTGGCCCCCATCGTCTAGCGGCCCAGGACCCCGCCCTTTCACGGCGGTAGCGCCGGTTCGAATCCGGTTGGGGGTACGACCCGGTCCGGGGCGGACGCCGATTGGTGGCAGCCGTCGACCATGGGTTAGAGTTCCACCCGCTTCACCAGTAACACCTGGCCCCGTAGCGCAGTTGGTTAGCGCGCCGCCCTGTCACGGCGGAGGCCGCGGGTTCGAGTCCCGTCGGGGTCGCCAACGCATGCCGAACAGGGTGAGCCACCAGGCTCACCCTGTTCGGCATTTGCTCGCCGGGAGCGTTCTCGGGTCTCCGTAGGCTGTGACCATGCCGATTGACCTTGATCCAGCGGAGTTCGACGCGATGGTGGGCCGGGCCCTGGACGGACTGCCCGACGACGTGGCCCGCCTGGTCGACAACGTGGTCGTGCTGGTCGAGCCGGAGGCGCCGGCCGACGACCCCGACCTGCTGGGCCTCTACGACGGGCTGGCGCTGACCGAGCGTCCCGCCAACCACTCCGGCATGCTCCCCGACCGGATCCTGCTGTTCCGCGGGCCGCTCCTCGACATGGCCGACACCGAGGAGGACCTCGAGGAGGAGGTCCGGATCACCGTCGTGCACGAGGTGGCCCACCACTTCGGCCTCGACGACGCGCGTCTGCACGAGCTGGGCTGGGGTTAGCCGACTCCATCCAAACGGGTGGCGAGCATCCACCCGAGGGCACAGGCGCCTACCGCCAGGACGGTCGTCGCGAGGACGTACGCCGTCGCCGCGCGCGCCGAGCGCTCGACGGACTGGACGGCGAAGGTGGAGAACGACGTGAAGGCGCCGCAGAAGCCGGTGCCGAGCAACGCCCAGCCGGCATCGCCCAGCGACAGTGCGGCGAAGACGCCGAACAACCCCGAGCCGAGCGTGTTGACCAGCAGCATCCCGGTCGGGAAGCGAGCGTCGAGGGCGAGGGCCAGCACGTAGCGCAGGGGAGCGCCCACCGCGGCGCCCAGCGCGACGAGCAGCACCGTCAGGAGGGTGCTCACTCGAGGGCCCCCTCGGGCTCGGGGCCGGGCGCGATCCACTGGCCGAGCGCGGCCGCCCCCAGCCCGGCGGCCAGGGTGACCACGAGGTAGAGCCCGGCGACGCCGACGTGCCCGGTGTCCGCGAGCGTGCGAACCTGGCCGGCCCACGCCGACACCGTGGTGAACCCGCCCAGGACGCCGGGGCCGACGGCGAGCGCGACCCGGCGCGAGCGTCGTACGACGCCCAGTGCCGGCAGCAGGCCCAGCACGAACGCACCGACGACGTTGATCGCGAGTGTCGGCCACGGGAAGAGCGTGTCGGGTGCCGCCGTGTCGACGGCGTGGCGCAGCACGGCGCCGAGCGCGCCTCCAGCTGCCACGAGGAGCAGGTCGCTCGCGCGCAGTGCGCGGGTGCTCACCCGACCTGGCTGGTCGAGTGTGAAGACGCGTCCGATCGGCCGGTCCAGGGTTGTGCGCTCGCACCGTCGAGCTGGTGGACCAGCTCGCCGAGGAGCCAGTTGTGGAACGCCCGCTGGGTCGTGGTCCGGGCCAGCGACAGCAGCCGCTCGGCGCGGCAGAAGGCGTCGGCGACGTCGAACATCTCCGTCATCGTCACGAACACGGGCGCGGCCTCGCGCACCAACGGGAAGGTCAGGTCGACCCGGGGCAGCCCCCGGGCCTCCGCGTCACGCATCTGGTCGCGGTAGGTGTCGGGGAACTGGCGCTCGAAGTTGGCGAACATCGCGGTGAGGTCGCCCGCGAGCGGGTAGTCGGACTGGTGGGAGAGCGAGAGGAGCCGCAGCTCGCGGCGCAGCTCGTGGTACTGCCGGCTGAGGGAGGTGTAGAGGGGGACGTCGATGCCGATCAGGCGGATGTCGACGGCCGCGTCGCTCGTCGGCTCGGCGCCCACCGGCTCGAGGTGGTCGATGACCCACTCGGCCGCGCCGTCGTCGGTCATCTGCTCAGACGGCTCGAACCACACGATCTTGCCGTCCGCCTCGATGGTCGCACCCCACGCGGCCGCGCACTGGGCGACCATCGTGAGCCCCCGCCCGAACGTCAGCAGCAGGTCGAGGTCGTCACCGGGCACCGACACCGGCGGCACGGGAGGGTCCGTCGAGCCGTCGACGACCTCGATGCGCGGATGGCTGGCGGTGCCACGGACCCGGACCTTGAAGGGGCCGGTCGCATGGATGATCGCGTTGGCGACGAGCTCGGAGACGCCGAGCTCGGCGCACTCGACGAGGTCGGTGCGCTCGAGTCGCTGGCAGACGTCGCTCACCCATCGCCGTGCGTCGGCCGCGGCGCGCGGCGACGAGGCAAGCGTCAACTCAGAGCTCAGCGGCACTGGGACTCTTTTCAAGGGTGTGGACAGTCCAGTGGGGCGATGACTACCCGCACGCGGCGGGTCTAAACCTCGACAAGCACCTTAGTTTCTCGCGAGTCTGGGAACTGTGAGCAACGAGACGTTTCTGGCGTTTCGCGCTCCCGGCGCGACCGGGAGGACAATAGAGATCACCAGATCGCACCTACGACCCTAGGAGCAAGCATGATCCCCACGCAGGCACCGCGCCACAAGGTGGTCGTGATCGGCTCCGGCTTCGGCGGGTTGTTCGGCACCAAGGCACTTCGCCGCGCCGACGTGGACGTCACCGTCATCGCGAAGACCACGCACCATCTCTTCCAACCCCTGCTCTACCAGGTCGCGACGGGCATCCTGTCCGAGGGCGAGATCGCCCCGCCGACCCGCGAGATCCTCAGCAGCCAGGCCAACGCCCGCGTCATCCTCGGGGAGGTCAACGGCATCGACCTCGAGGCCCGCACGGTCACGTCGCAGGTCCTCGGTCGCGAGACGGTGACCTCCTACGACACCCTGCTCGTCGCCGCGGGCGCGAGCCAGTCCTACTTCGGCAACGACCACTTCGCCGAGTTCGCCCCGGGCATGAAGAGCATCGACGACGCCCTCGAGCTGCGCGGCCGGATCTTCGGCGCCTTCGAGATGGCCGAGCTCGGCGCCACCCGTGGCGACGACGTCGACCACCTGCTCACCTTCGTCGTGGTCGGGGCCGGCCCCACCGGTGTGGAGATGGCCGGCCAGATCGCCGAGCTTGCCCACAACACGCTCCGCAAGGACTTCCGCGCGATCAACACCCGCACGGCGCGGGTCGTCCTGGTCGACGCGGCCACCCAGGTGCTGCCGCCGTTCGGCGCCAAGCTGGGCGAGAAGGCCAAGGCCGAGCTGGAGAAGCTCGGCGTCGAGGTCATGCTCGGCGGCATGGTCACCGAGGTCGACGAGCGCGGCCTCGAGGTGAAGTTCAAGGACGGCCGTGTCGAGCGGATCAACTCCGTCGCCAAGATCTGGGCGGCCGGCGTGCAGGCCAACCCGCTCGGCAAGACGCTCTCGGAGCAGACCGGCGCCCCGCTCGACCGCGCCGGCCGGATCGCGGTCAACCCCGACCTCACCCTGCCGGGCCACCCCGAGGTCTTCGTCGTCGGCGACATGATCGCCCTCGACAACCTCCCGGGTGTCGCTCAGGTGGCCATCCAGGGCGCGAAGTACGCCGCCAAGGAGATCAGCCACCGGCTCGAGGGCAAGCAGCCGCAGCCCCCGTTCAAGTACTTCGACAAGGGCTCGATGGCCATCATCAGCCGCTTCCGGGCGGTGGCGATGGTCGGCAAGCTGCGACTCACCGGCATCGTGGCGTGGCTGATGTGGCTCGGCGTGCACCTCGTCTACCTCACCGGCTTCAAGAACCAGGTCTCGGCGCTGATGAGGTGGGCGATCACCTTCATCAGCAACAACCGCTCCGAGCGCACCACCACCGAGCAGCAGATCTTCGCCCGCGCCGCGCTGGCCCGCCTGCGTCGCGGTGCGGCCGACCTGGTCTCCGACCCCGGCATCTACGACGCCACCCGCGCGATGATGGAGGAGACCCGGCGCCAGGAGCTCGAGGCGGTGGCCGAGCGTGAGGCCGAGCTCACCGACTCCGGCGCCCGCGGGGTCCCCGAGGTCCGCTAGCCCGACCGGTCCGCGGTCGTCGTACGCCGCGTCGTGCACCAGCCGCGGCGCGGTGCCGCGAGCAGGGGCGCCCGGTCACGTCGGACCGAGTGACTGCTGATCGGTAGGCCTCCAGGGGCTCGAACCCTGAACCAACGGATTAAAAGTCCGCTGCTCTACCCATTGAGCTAGAGGCCCGCGGGCAGGTCTCCCTGCCCGTCCGGGCATCATCTCAGAGCGGGCCCGCCGCGGGTGCGGGAGGCGGCGGGGGCAGGAGGATCAACGGTCCTCCGCAGGCACCGGCCTCGGGGCGACCGTGGCGCCCCGAAGGCGACGACGCTGGGCGTGGAGCACGAGCAGCGCGGCGCACAGCGCCACGGTGTACCCGCCCCAGAGCAGACGCGGCGACGTGCCCTGCGGACCGGTGGCCGTACCTGCAGCGGGTGCCAGCAGCGTGGCTGCGGTCCGTCGACCCGGCGCGCCCGCCACGACGTCGAAGGAGAAGTCACCGACGACGACGTGCCCGTCCGCCGCGACCACGCGGTAGCCGACGGTGTGCGTGCCGCTGTCCTGCACCGCGATCGGGACCCGCACGAGAGAGTCCTCGACCACGTCCTCGCCGCTGGTGACGTCCTCGCCGCCGGGCCCCTCGACCTGCACCGAGCCCGATCCGGGCAGGACCTCCTGCGCGAAGGACAGCAGGAGCTCGTCGACGCCCAGCGGTACCGCCTCACCGGCGCCGGGACTGCTGGCGAGCAGCTCGGCGTGCGCGGACGCCGGCACGCCGGGTCCGGCTGCGAGGACCGCGACGAGCACGGCGGCGAGCACCCCGCCGCGAGGCATCCGGTTCCCGGTCCGGAGCGTCGTGGACGCGCTGCGCTGCGGCGACCTCCGGGCGGACATGCGTCAGGCCTCCAGGACTGCTCGGGCGTTCGGCGCCAAGGAGCGGTGCCCGCCCACGACCTCGCGGATGCCGGCGATGAGCTCCTCGGGCGGGTCCTGCTCGGGGAACGACACCGGCTGGATCGGGGTGGGGGACGTCGCCCATGATGCAGTTCGAGTCGCTGGGGTCGAGGCAGAGCTCGAGCTTGACGTTGTTGGTGTCCCTGTACCAGAGCGGGAACCCGTTGGCCTCGTCGATCGGGCCGACCTGCTTGAGCCCTACGGTTCCCTGGCGGTGTGCGGGTGGAGGTGCGATGGCGGAGGCGACGACCGTGATCCCCGCCGCCCCAGCCACAAGGGCAAGTGCGACAGCGGCGATCGGACGCCGCTTGCCAGTGCCTGCTGACGTGTTCATGTGTGCTCCCCTCGGGGTCCGGTCGAGGACTTCCTCGGCCGCCCCCACCATCAGTGCTGGTGGTTGAGGAATCCTTGGGGAAGCGGGGAGGGCGGTGGGTGCGCGGCCGTCGCGGGCATACCGTGGCCCCATGACCACGCTCGTCGAGATCTGCGTGGAGGACGTCGGGGGAGCGGCCCTGGCCGCCGCCGCGGGTGCCGACGGGCTGGAGGTGTGCGCCGGCCTCGCCGACGGTGGGACGACGCCGACGCTGGGCTTCGTGCGGCACTGCGTCGAGCAGGCGCCCGGCCTCGAGGTCAGGGTGCTGGTGCGGGCTCGGCCCGGCGACTTCGTCCACTCCCCGCAGGAGGTCGAGGTGATGGTGGCCGACATCGAGGCGGTGCGGGCGCACGTGCCCGCGGACGGCCGGGTCGGCTTCGTCATCGGGACGCTCGACGTCGACGGTGGCATCGACACGGACGCCGTACGACGACTGGTGGCCGCGTGCGGCGACGCGCCCCTCACGTTCCACAAGGCCTTCGACTCGGTGACCGACAAGCCGGCCGCCCTCGGGCTGCTGGCGGACCTCGGGATCACGCGGGTGCTCACCTCCGGTGGTGGCGGTCCGGCCGTCGACCACCTGCCGGTGCTCGCCGACCTGGTGCGGCGCGGCGGGGACGACGTACGGATCGCGGTGGGCGGCGGCGTACGGCCGGGCAACGTGGCCCGCATCGTCGCGGAGACCGGGGCGCTCGAGGTGCACCTGCGCGCGCCCGGACGGGTCGACTCCGCGGGTCGCGGCACGGCGGTCGGCTACGACGACGGGAGCCGCAGCGTCACCAGCGCGGCGGTGGTCGCCGACGTCATGGCCGCGCTGGGCCGCTGAGCCTCACCTTGCGACGGTGTCGCCGGGGAACAGCACCGCGCCGGCGAGCGGGTCGACGTCCGAGACGTCGTCGAGCG
>NZ_JAOPWY010000018.1 GCF_025965415.1 Nocardioides sp. | reverse complement strand
AGCCGCGCCTCCTCGGCCTGCGCCTCCGCCTCGGCCGCCCGGTCCTGGGCGGGCGGCAGCGTGGACTGCGCCCGGGTGGCGGCCTGCGTCCGCAGCTCCTCGGCGCGCGCGATGTTGGCCTCGCGGTTCTTCTGCCGGATCACGTAGGCCGCCACGGCGAGCACGACCAGGACGATGACTGCGATGACGATGAACGTGGTCACGAGATTCCTTCTTCACGAGTTCAGGGGTGTCCAGTCTCCCAGCCTCCGCGCTCCTGTCCAGAGAGGCGGTGCCCGAAGGGGTGAGTCTCGTATGCCAGACGCCAGGTGGGGATCGACCTCTGGTGGGACACCGTCAACCCGGAGTTTGATGACGAGCATGCAGAGCATGCAGAGCATCCAGGTCGGGGTCGGCCCCGTCTCGTTCGAGGACCTCATCCACGTCGCCCGCGACGGCGCCCCGGTCGGGCTGAGCGACGAGGCGCTGGTCGCGATCGACCACGCGCGAGGCGTCGTCGAGGCGCTGGCCGCGGCCGAGACGCCGACGTACGGCGTGAGCACCGGCTTCGGCGCGCTCGCCACCCGGCACATCCCGACCGAGATGCGCGCCCAGCTCCAGCGCTCGCTCGTGCGCTCGCACGCCGCCGGCTCGGGTCCGGAGGTCGAGCGCGAGGTGGTGCGCGCGCTCATGCTGCTGCGCCTCTCGACGCTCGCCACGGGTCGCACCGGCGTACGGCGTGGGACCGCCCAGCTCATGGCCGACCTGCTCACCCACGGCATCACGCCCGTGGTGCGGGAGTTCGGCTCGCTCGGCTGCTCCGGTGACCTCGCGCCCCTGTCCCACTGTGCGCTCGCGCTGACGGGGGAGGGTGAGGTGCGCGACGCGAGCGGGACGCTCATGCCCGCCGCCGAGGCGCTCGCCGCGGCAGGGCTCACCCCGGTGGAGCTCGTCGCCAAGGAGGGCCTGGCCCTGATCAACGGCACCGACGGCATGCTCGGCATGCTGGTCCTGGCGATCACCGACCTGCGGATGCTGCTGCGCACCGCCGACGTGGCCGCGGCGATGAGCGTCGAGGGACAGCTCGGCACCGACCGCGTCTTCGCTCCCGAGCTGCAGGCGATCCGCCCGCACCCGGGGCAGGCGCTGTCCGCGGCCAACCTCACCGCACTCATGGCCGACTCCGGCATCGTCGCGTCGCACCAGACCGGGCCGGACGGCTCGGTGGAGTGCAACCGCGTGCAGGACGCCTACTCGCTGCGCTGCTCACCACAGGTCCACGGCGCTGCCCGCGACACCGTCGAGCACGCGGCCACCGTCGCGGGTCGCGAGCTGGCCAGCGCGATCGACAACCCGGTCGTGCTCGGTGACACGGTGGAGTCCAACGGCAACTTCCACGGCGCACCGGTGGCCTACGTCCTCGACTTCCTCGCGATCGTCGCCGCCGACGTGGCCTCGATCAGCGAGCGGCGCACCGACCGCTTCCTCGACAAGGCGCGCAGCCACGGGCTGCCGCCCTTCCTCGCCGACGACCCCGGCGTCGACAGCGGCCACATGATCGCGCAGTACACCCAGGCCGCGATCGTGTCCGAGCTCAAGCGGCTCGCCGTGCCCGCGTCGGTCGACTCGATCCCGTCCAGCGCCATGCAGGAGGACCACGTGTCCATGGGCTGGGGCGCCGCCCGCAAGCTCCGCCGGTCGGTCGACGGCCTGTCCCGCGTCGTCGCCGTCGAGGTGCTCACCGCCGCCCGCGCCCTCGACCTGCGCACACCCCTGACCCCGTCGCCCGCCACCGGCGCGGTGGTCGACCTGCTCCGGACCTCCGGCATCGCCGGTCCCGGCCCCGACCGCCACCTCTCGCCCGAGATCGAGACCGCGGTGGCCCTCGTCCAGTCCGGCGCCGTCCTGGCCGCCGCCGAGTCCGTGATCGGAGAGCTGAAGTGAACGATCGTCTGCCCATCCATGCCGCCCACGGCACCGAGCTGACCGCGAAGTCGTGGCAGACCGAGGCGCCGCTGCGGATGCTGATGAACAACCTCGACCCCGACAACGCCGAGCGCCCCGAGGACCTCGTGGTCTACGGCGGCACCGGCAAGGCGGCGCGCAGCTGGGAGGCGTACGACGCCATCGTCCGCTCCCTGCGCGACCTCGAGGACGACGAGACGCTGCTCGTGCAGTCGGGCAAGCCGGTCGGCATCATGCGCACCCACCCGTGGGCGCCGCGCGTGCTGATCGCCAACTCCAACCTCGTCGGCGACTGGGCGAACTGGGAGGAGTTCCGCCGGCTCGAGGACCTCGGGCTGACGATGTACGGCCAGATGACCGCCGGGTCGTGGATCTACATCGGCACCCAGGGCATCCTCCAGGGCACCTTCGAGACCTTCGCCGCGATCGCGGACAAGAGGTTCGGCGGCACCCTCGCCGGCACCATCACCGTCACCGCCGGCCTCGGGGGCATGGGCGGTGCGCAGCCCCTGGCCGTCACCATGAACGACGGGGTCGCCATCTGCATCGAGTGCGACCAGCACCGCATCGACCGCCGGCTCGAGACGCGCTACCTCGACGTCCAGGCCCGCGACCTCGACCACGCGATCGAGCTGGCCCTCGAGGCGCGCGACGAGCGCCGCGGCCTGTCGATCGGGGTGCTCGGCAACGCCGCCGACCTGCTGCCCGAGCTGCTGGAGCGCCACCTCGACCGCGGTGAGTCGGGCGACGGTCCGCTGGTGGACGTCGTGACCGACCAGACGTCGGCGCACGACCCGCTGTTCTACCTCCCCGCCGGGACGGCGTACGACGACTGGGAGCGCGAGCGCACGGAGGATCCCCGCGGCTTCACCAAGCGCAGCCAGGAGTCGATGGCACGTCACGTGCGGGCGATGGTGGAGTTCCAGGACGCCGGTGCGGAGGTCTTCGACTACGGCAACTCGATCCGTGACGAGGCCCGCAAGGGCGGCTACGACCGCGCCTTCGAGTTCCCCGGCTTCGTGCCGGCCTACATCCGCCCGCTCTTCTGCGAGGGCAAGGGCCCCTTCCGCTGGGCCGCGCTGTCCGGTGACCCCGAGGACATCTACGCCACCGACCGTGCCATCAAGGAGCTCTTCCCGGCCGACGAGAAGCCGGAGTACGCCCGCCTCCACACGTGGCTGAAGATGGCGAGCGAGCGGGTGCAGTTCCAGGGCCTGCCGGCCCGCATCTGCTGGCTGGGCTACGGCGACCGCGCGAAGGCCGGCGCGAAGTTCAACGAGATGGTGGCCAGCGGCGAGCTCAGGGCGCCGATCGTGATCGGCCGCGACCACCTCGACTGCGGCTCCGTCGCCTCGCCCTACCGCGAGACCGAGGCGATGCTCGACGGCTCCGACGCCATCGCCGACTGGCCGATCCTCAACGCCCTGGTCAACACCGCGTCGGGGGCCACGTGGGTGTCCTTCCACCACGGCGGCGGCGTCGGCATCGGCCGCTCGCTCCACGCCGGCCAGGTCACGGTCGCCGACGGCACCGCGCTGGCCGCGGAGAAGATCGAGCGGGTGCTGACCAACGACCCCGGCATGGGGGTGATCCGCCACGTGGACGCGGGCTACGACCGCGCGATCGAGGTCGCGGACGAGCGCGGTGTGAGGGTCCCGACCCGGGAGGGCTGAGCCGCACTCGATCGTCGCGTCAGCGCAAACGCAGGACATCCCTGACCGCATGCGTCAGGATGCCGACATGGCTACGGGGGACAAGAAGCCGGCGCGTTCGCGCGTCGTGCTGACCGACATCAGCTCGCGGGCGTGGGAGCACCCCGCCGACAAGGGCGCGCTGGTCGCGCTGCGCAAGCTCAAGGGCTTCGACGTGCTGCTCAAGACCATGTCGGGGGTCTTCCGCGAGCGGGCCTGGCGGCTGACGCTGCTCGGCTCCGCGGTCCGGGTGGACGAGCGCCAGTTCTCCCGGCTGCACCGGCTGCTGGCCGAGGTGGGTCGCAGCCTGGACGTGAGCGACCTGCCCGAGATGTACGTCCAGGCCGACCCGACGCTGAGCGCGCAGACGATCGGGATGGACCAGCCGATCATCGTGCTGTCCTCCGGCCTGGTGCACCACCTCGACGACGACGAGCTGCGCTTCGTCATCGGCCACGAGCTCGGCCACGCGGTCAGTGGTCACGCCGTCTACCGCACCCTGCTGCTGCGGCTGCTGGGCCTCGGTGGTCTCCTCAACGCGATCCCCGGCGGCGCCATCGGCATCCGGATGGTCACCGTCGGCCTGCTCGAGTGGTCGCGCAAGGCCGAGCTGTCGGCGGACCGCGCGGGCCTGCTCGCCAGCCAGGACCCGACCGCGGCGCTGCGCACCCACATGAAGCTCGCCAGCGGCGGCACGCTCGAGGAGCTCGACGTCACCTCGTTCCTGTCGCAGGGGGCGGAGTACGACGAGGGCGGCGACGTCCGGGAGTCGTTGATCAAGCTCTCGCTGCTCCAGCAGCAGACGCACCCGTTCGCCGTCGTACGCGCCACGGAGCTGCGTCGCTGGATCGACTCCGGCGCCTACACCGCGATCCTCGGCGGTGCCTATCCGCGCCGCTCGGACGACGACAGCGCGTCGGTGAGCGAGGCCGCCCAGGAGGCCGCGGCCAGCTATGCCGTCACCTTCGAGCGGACGCAGGACACGCTCGGTCGCCTCGTCCACGACCTCGCGGGGTGGGTGGGCTCGGCGCGGACCTGGCTCGACGACCGCTTCCGCAGGGGCGACGGCACCGACTGACGCGCTCCACGGGTCCGGACGTGCGCGAGCCCCGGACACGCGTGGTGTCCGGGGCCCGTCAGGCAGCTGTCGTTACCAGACGCGGCGGCTGTTGCCGCCGATCGGGACGAAGTTCAGCACGAGGCCGACGACGATCAGGATCAGGCCGATGGTGGTCAGGATGCTCTGGGGGAGCAGCAGCCCGAGGATGAGCAGGATCAGTCCGAGGACAATCATGGTGTACGCCTCCTTCAAGGCCGCCCACTGTGGACGGCCGGGCCACTCTGCCGGTGGTGACGCCGAGTTGGGAAGTCGGCTGCGCCCCTAGGGGTGAGACGGCGCACCGACGCGTGGGGGCGTCAGAGCGCCTGGATCGCGTCGTGGATGTCGAGGACGCGCCGGGCCGACTCGACGTGCAGGTTCTCGACCATCTTGCCGTTGTAGGTCACGACGCCGGCGCCCTTGCCGTCCTCCCAGGCCGCGATCAGCCCCCGCGCGTCGTCGACGGCCTGCTCGCTCGGGGCGAAGGCCGTGTTGGCCCCCTCGACCTGGCCCGGGTGGATCAGGGTCTTGCCGTCGAAGCCCATCTGGCGGCCCTGCTCGCACTCGGCGAGGAAGCCCTCGGTGTCCTTGACGTCGTTGTAGACGCCGTCGACGATCGCGATGCCGGCGGCGCGGGCGGCGAGCAGCGCGGTGTGCAGCGAGGGCAGGATCGGGGCGCGGCCGGGCACGTGCTCGGCGTACAGCTCCTTGACGAGGTCGTTCGTGCCCATCACCAGTACCGACAGCCGCTCGGAGGCCCGCGCGATCGCGAGGCAGTCGAGGATCGCGACGGGGGTCTCGATCATGGCCCACAGCATCGTGTGGTCGGGGGCGCCGGCCTTCTCCATCGCGGCGACGAGCGTGTCG
>NZ_JAOPWY010000007.1 GCF_025965415.1 Nocardioides sp. | reverse complement strand
CGATCTTCGCGGCCACGGCGGCGACCTGGGCGTCGACCCACCCGGCGGCCTCCGGAGTGAGGGACGGGGTGGCGTGGATGGTGGCTTCGGCGACGAGCCGCGCACGCCAAGAAGGAACGGCACCGGCATGGACCTGCGCCCACAGCCGGGGCAACCGATGCCGCAACTCGAGGGCGTGTCCGATGAGCCGCTTCGCCGACACCGAGGTGATGCCGAGGACCGACCCGAGTTCGGCGACGCAGAACTCCGCCGCCGCGGGGCAGCCGATGCCGGCGATCGGTTCCTCGTGCTCGCGACCGAGACCGCCGCCGAACGTGAAGGTCGCGGCGGAGTGGATGGAGTCCGGCGGGTGGAGGTCGGCCCACCGCGCGGCGAGGGCGAGCACGTCAGCCGCGGCACGGTCCTCGGCGGCCTTGCGGTCACGAGCGAGGGCGAGCAGGGCGGCAGGGCTGAGGTCGTCGTCGACCCGGCTCCCACTCCTAGTCCTGCTTCACTCGTCTCGATCACGTGTTCGATTATATGAGAATGGTGCGACACTCCTCCAGGGGCGAGTCGTGGAGGAACGATCAAGATCTGGTCGAGCCGGCTGGGGGGGTTTCGACACGGTCGCTGCGCGACCTGCTCAACCAGCGATGGGTGGCGGCGCGACCTGCTCAACCAGCAGCAGGCGTGGGCCGGGGTCGGCCATTTCGGGCGGCCGCAACACCCCTGACATGCTGGCGCCGTGATCCCCAGCGCCCGCCGTACGGCGATGCTCCTGATCGGTTGCGTCGTGCTCGGCACGGGGGTGGCGATGCTGCTCACGGCCGACCTGGGCTCCGACGGCTACTCCACGTTCGTCAACGGCATCACGCTGAGCACCGGGGCCGCCTTCTGGATCGCCAACCTCGTCGTCGGCGTGGTGCTGGTGGCCCTGGCCATGTTCCGCAAGGTCTACCCCGGCATCGGCACGGTCGTGCAGGTCGTCCTCGTCGGGGTGGTGGTCGACGTGGTCCTCGGGCTCATGACGACCCCCGACCACCTGGCGTGGCGCGCAGTCCTGCTCGCCGCCGCCTTCCCCGTCCTCGCGCTCGGGATCGCGCTCTACCTCGGCAGCCACACCGGTGCCGGGCCGGCCGAGGCGGCGGCGCTGGCCTGGGACCCGCCGGTGGCCTTCAAGTGGAGCTACAGCGTCGTCCAGGGCGGGGGAGCGATCGGCGGGTGGCTGCTCGGCGCGACGGTGGGTGTCGGCACCCTCGCGGTGATCTTCCTCCTCGGCCCGGCGGTGGACCTCGCGGCCCGGATGTTGCGGGTCGATCTCCACCAAGCGACGGATCCCCCCGGCGGGGATGCTGCCTAGGCTGGCGGCATGCTGATCGCCGAACAGCTCTTCCTGCTCCTGCGTCGTGACGACGGCAAGCCCGAGTGCATGTCCGCCCAGCGCGGCTACGGCATCGCGGCCGCGATCGTCACCGACCTCGTGCTCGCCGAGCGGATCACGCTCAGCGACGACAAGGACCCGCGGATGACTGTCCTCCGGCCGGGCCCGCCCGGGCACCCCGCGCTCGACGCCGCGATGAGCCGGCTCGAGGAGCGCGACGGCAAGAAGCTGTCGTCCCTGGTGACCGACCGCAAGCTGGCGGTCGAGCAGCAGGTCGCGGCGGCGCTGGCCGCTGCCGGGGTGATCGACGTCGAGGAGAAGCGCGCCCTCGGCCTGGTCCCGGCGAAGTACCCCGTGCTCGACCCCGAGCCGGAGCGGCGTACGCGTGAGCAGCTGCGCGTGGTGCTGCAGGGCGGCACCCCGCAGCCCGAGGACGCGACGCTGCTGGCGATCCTCCAGGGCCTCGGCGTCGCGCCGAAGGTCCTCGACGACGAGAAGGGGACGCTCGGGCGCCGCGACCTCAAGCGGCGCATCGAGCAGGTCAGCACGGAGGTCAAGGCCGGCGAGGTCGTCGCCAAGGCGGTGGCCGCGATGAATGCGGCGATCATGACGGCCGCGATCATGCCCGCGATCGCCGCCGGCGGCAGCTCCGGCTGAGGCTCAGCCGGAGGCCGGCCGACCGGTCAGCACGCGCACCGCGAGGTCGGTCGTGAAGTCGTTGTCGAGGAACCCGACCACCTTGGTCACCCGGTCCAGGTCCAGCGGCAGCAGCCCGCGCGAGCCCGGCACGTCGGGGGTGAGCCCGAGGTCGAGGTCGTCCTGCCCCGACATCATCCGCACGTTGAAGTCGTAGCGCTCGCGCGCGCCGTCGGCCCGCAGACGTCGTACGACGGTCGCGCCGAGGCGGCGGCCACCGGTCTCGGCCGCCCAATCGTCGAGCGCCTCGGCCAGCGCCCGTCCCTCGTTGTGGTCGATGTCGGACCACGCCGCAGCCATCGAGCCGGCGACGTCGAGCAGGATCGCCGCCGTCTTCTCGCCGATGCCCTGGACGCCGGGCAGGTTGTCGCTGGAGTCGCCGCGCATCGCGGCGAAGGCGAGGTAGTTGGCCGCGCGGACGCCGTACATGTTGAAGAGCCGTGCCGGGTTGAGCATCGGGGAGCCGTGGATGCCCCCGTCGATGAGGCGCAGCACCTGGGTGTGGCCGCTGATGTGGGCGAAGGCGTCGCGGTCGGAGGTGATGATGACGCAGTTCCAGCCGTTCGCCGTCGCCCACGTCGCCCCCGAGGCGTTGACGTCGTCGGCCTCCAGCCCGGGCGGGGTCAGGGTGGCGAGCCCGAGCGCGTCGAGCAGGGCGCCGGCGCGGTCGAGCTGGTCGACGAGCTCGGCGTCCTTCTCGGCGCGGCCTGCCTTGTAGTCGGGATAGGCATCGCGGCGCACGGACGAGGTCCGGTCGTCGAGCCCGAAGATCACCGCGTCCGGGCCGATCGTGTCGATCGACTCGAGGATCTGGCGCAGCATCCCGTGCAGCGCCCAGATCGGCCGCCCCGCGCGGTCGCGCAGGCCGGTGTGCGCCCGCGCGTGGTGGTTGCGGTGCAGCAGCGAGGGGGCGTCGACCACGAGGAGGAGCCTGCGGTCGCGCGTGTCGGTCTGGGTCATGGCGATCGCCGCCAGCCTAGACGGGGACCTCAGGCACCCATGTCCTCGAGGTAGCGGGCGAAGCCGTCAGGGGCGCGCGCCACCCGGCGGCCCGACGTCGTCACCGCGATCCCACCGGTCGCGACCCAGTCGACGCCGGCACGACGCAGGGCGCCGACGAGCTCGACGTCCTCGTGCGCGGCGATCGGGGCGAAGCCGCCGACCGACTCGTAGGCCTCCCACGAGAACCCGAGGTTCGCGCCGTGGATGTGCTCGTGCCCGTCCGCGGCGCTGTGCCGCTCGAGCCACCGGGCGAGCTCGTCCTCGGTGAGGTCACCTGGCCGGGGCCGGACGGTGCCCACGACGAGACGGCGGCCCGTGCGGGCCATCCGCACCTGGGCGAGCAGCCAGTGGCGGGGGACGACGCTGTCGCCGTCGGTGTTGGCCACCCAGAGCGAGCCCGGGCCGGAGCCGGTGGTGGCGACCCAGTCGGCCGCTGCGGCCACACCGAGGGCCCGCGCGACACCCACGTTGCCGGCCTGCGCGACGACGGCCGAGACCTCAGGGCGAGCGGCCACCACCTGCGCCGAGCCGTCCTGGCAGGCGTCGAGCACGACGAAGACCCGCGTCGGGATCTCGGGGTGTGCCTGCGCGAGTGCCGCCACGGCGTCGGCGACCGAGTCGAGGCATGCCGGCAGGAGCTCCTCCTCGTCGCGGACGGGGACCACGACGGCGAGCGCCGTCGGCCCGGTCACGAGGGACGACCCAGCACGTGCAGCAGGAAGTCGGTCTCCTGGTGCTCGACGAGCACAGGTGCGCCGGTGGCCAGGAAGGCGTCGTGGACGGCGGGGCCCGCGAGGGGCCAGCCGACCGGCTGGTGGCGCCAGTGGCACAGCAGCAGGTGCCCGTCGTCGGTGAGCGCGCGGAGGGCGAGCCCGACGACCTCGCCGAGCTCGCGGGGGCTCAGGAAGTAGCCGACCTCCGAGATCGACACCAGGTCGAAGCGCCCGTCCGGCCACTCGGCCGGCACGCGCGCCCGTCGTACGTCGACGGTCTCCACCCCGGCCGTACGCCGGCGGGCGAGGTCGATCGCGGTCTCGCTGGCGTCCAGGGCGAGCAGGTGGTCGCAGCGTCCGGCCAGGTCGACGGCCAGCGCGCCGACGGAGCACCCGACCTCGAGGGCCCGGCCGTAGTGCTCGCGCGGCAGGCTCGCGAGGGTGAGTGCGCGCTTGCGGCGCTCGTAGAAGGAGTCGACCTGCCAGGGGTCGGGTCGCTCGCGGTGGACGACGTCCAACGCGTCGTCGTCGACCCTGTCCTCGCAGGCGATGAAGAGCTCGTCGCGCTCGAAGTGGGCGAGCAGGTCGTCGTCCAGCAGGACCTCGTCGCCGGCCGCGTCCGAGAGGGGGCCGACCTGGCTGGCGTGCGCGGCCACCGCCGCCCGCTTCGCGGCCAGGTCGGCCGCATCCAGGGGCAGCCGGGTGGCCCGGTCCCACGGCAGGTCGTCCTCCGTGCCCCAGTGCCAGAGCCACACGGGGTACTCCAGCAGCCGGGCATCGGTCCGTGCGGCGGCGACGGCGGCCGCCCGCCCGACCGCCTCGTGGTCGGGGTGCCCGTCACGGCGCCACGGCGCACACAGGAGCACGTCGGCCCCGTCGGTGCCGATGGCGGCGACGAGGGCCGCGACCAGCTCGGTGGCGTGCGACGCGACGTCGCCGTCGGGCAGGTCGAGGCACGTCACGGTCGCCTCCGGGGCGAGCCCGGTGATGGCGGCGCGCAGCTCGGCCCGGCGGACGTCAGCGAGCTGCTGGGGCGTGTGCGAGGGGGAGTGGGGGTGCGACCCCTCCCCGGCCGTCGCCGTGACGACCTCGACGCGCCACCCCGCGAGGGCGGCGCTGCGGATCAGACCACCCGCACCGAGGGTCTCGTCGTCGGGATGGGCGCCGACGACCACGAGCCGGCTGCGTGAGGCCGGCAGCTGCAGGGGTGCGAGCGTGCGGCGGGCGAGCGTGTCCGTCCACGCGGCGGCGGGCGTGCCGGGCCGATCGTGGCGGAACTCGGGTCCGGTCACCACCCGCTCGCACCGGGACGGGTGAGGTCCTGCCCCAGGGCGGCCTGGTCGCGCTCGGCGTGCCACTGGCGCAGGTAGAGCTCGAGGTCGGCCACCCGGCGGGCGTGCTCCTCGTCGGTGGCGAGCGGTCCGGGGCCGAGGCCGTGGGCGGCGCGGCGGAGCACGTCCTCGGCGGCCAGCGCGACGACCTCGCGCACGCGGAGCGCCGTGCGCCAGCCGTCGGCACCGCGCAGGTCCCCGTCGTCGACGGCGTACGCCGCCTGCTCGAGGACGCAGCGCGCGGCGTGCAGCGCGGCGTCGACGGCACCGAGGTGCATGAGTGCCACCTGGTCGGGTGGGCGGGTGGCGCTCGCGGCCAGCATCCGTCGGGCCACGCCGACGGCGCCGCCGAACCAGACGGCGGCGACCCCGATGCCGCCCCAGGCGAAGCCCGGACGCTCGAGGTACCACCCCGGCTCGCCCACGGCGCCGGCCGGCACGGCCGCGAAGTCCATCGGGCCCGAGTCGACCGCAGCGAGGCCGCGCGCGGCCCAGGTGCCCGGCACTGCGGTGACGCCGGGCTGGGTCAGGTCGACGGCGAAGAGCTGTCGGTCCTCCCCGACGCGGGCGCTGATCAGCGCCCGGTCCAGCACGCCGGCGAGCGAGCACCAGTGCTTGCGCCCGTCGAGGACGTACGCCGTCCCGCTGCGCTCGGCGCGCAACGGCTCGCCCGGCCCCTCGGCGGCGAAGACACCCCAGGTGCCGGCCTCGACGGCGACTCCCGCCTGGTCGAGGATCGCGAGGGCGTCGAGGTGCGGCTCCAGGGTGCGCGCCACGGTGAGGTCGACCGCGGCGACGCTCGCCAGGGCCGACCAGAGGTGACTCGTGCGCCCGTCACCGGGCGTCGGCAGCTGCTCGCCCACGACCCCCGCGAGCGCGAGGGCGGCCGGCACGTCGCCCGCCGCCTCGCGGGCGCGGTCGACGAGGTCCGCGAGCTCGCTCCGCTCGGCGTCCGTCGGGACGCCGAGCAGCACGGGCCCGGCGTCAGGCACGGACGTCGCGATCCCAGAACCGCAGGGAGGCGCAGCGGGTGACGAAGACGTCGGCGTCGTCGGCCGAGGCGAGGTCGAGGAACCCCTCGTCCGGCTCCACGCCCGCCGCGGCGAGCAGCGCGCCCGCATCCGCGCCCAGCCCGACGAGCTTGTGGTGGGCGAAGGCGTCGCTCACGAAGTCCTGCGCGCTCGCGCGACCGGCGAGGTCGCTCGCGCCGTCGGCGGACGGCAGCAGGGCCACCGCGTCGAAGAGCACCGAAGGACCACCGTCGATGGCGTGGTCGGGGGTCAGGGTGCCGCCGCCCCTGAGCTTGACCGGACCGATCGCCGGGGCGACGTACTCCACGACCGCACCGGCTCCCTCGAAGGCGGAGGCCACCGCCTTGACCACGGCCTTGTCGCTGCCGTTGGTCACCAGCACTCCGAGCTTGCGGCCCGCGAAGGACTCCGGCCCGTTGAGCAGGATGCTGAGCGCGGGCGACTCGGGCAGGTCGGTGCGCGTCGGCACGGCGGCCTCGGCCGCCTCGGGCAGCGGCATCGCCAGCTTGTCGGCCACGCGCTGCGCGAGGTCCTCGTGGACGTTGCGCAGGTTGGCGAGCATCCGGGTGCGGATCCTCGGGTCCTCCACCTTGGCGAGCTCGAAGGAGAACGCGTCGACGATGTGGCCCTGCTCGACCTCGGTCTGGCTGAGGAAGAACTGGCGGGCCTGGCTGTAGTGGTCGGCGAACGACGCCGCCCGGAGCCGCCGGGTCGGCCCCGACTCCTGCCGCATGACGCTCTGGTAGCCCTGCACGACGTCGGCGCGGGGTCCGCGGTCGTCGCCGGTCAGCGAGTTGGGCTCGTAGTTGCCGCGCCCGATCTGGGGATCGGTCTGCATGTGGCCGTCGCGCTGGAAGTGCCGGACCGGGCAGCGGGGAGCGTTGACCGGCAGCTGGGTGAAGTTGGTGCTGCCCAGCCGCTTGAGCTGCGTGTCGAGGTAGGAGAAGTTGCGCCCCTGGAGCAGCGGGTCGTTGCTGAAGTCGATGCCGGGGATCACGTTGTGGGTGCCGAAGGCGACCTGCTCGTTCTCGGCGAACATGTTGTCGACCACCCGGTCGAGGGTGAGCCGTGCGATGACCCGCACCGGCAGCACCTCCTCGGGAATGATCTTGGTGGCATCGAGGACGTCGAAGTCGAACTCGTCGGCGAACGCCTCGTCGAAGACCTGGACGCCGAGGTCCCACTGCGGGAGGTCGCCGCTGTCGATCGCGGCATAGAGGTCGCGTCGGTGGAAGTCGGGGTCGGCGCCGTTGATCTTGAGCGCCTCGTTCCACACCACCGACTGCATGCCCTGGCGCGGCTTCCAGTGGAACTTGACGAAGGTGTCGTCGCCGTCGGCGTTGACGAACCGGTAGGTGTGGACGCCGAAGCCCTCCATGAAGCGGAACGAGCGCGGGATCGCGCGGTCGCTCATCGCCCAGAGCAGCATGTGGGTCGACTCGGGCATCAGCGACACGAAGTCCCAGAACGTGTCGTGGGCCGAGGCCGCCTGCGGCCAGCCGCGGTCCTGCTCCTCCTTGACCGCGTGGACGAGGTCGGGGAACTTCGTCGCGTCCTGGATGAAGAAGACCGGGATGTTGTTGCCGACGAGGTCCCAGTTGCCCTCCTCGGTGTACATCTTGACCGCGAAGCCGCGCACGTCGCGGGCGAGGTCGGGGGAGCCCATGTTGCCGGCCACGGTGGAGAACCGGACGAAGGCCTCGGTCTTCTTGCCCCTGGACTGGAAGGGCGCCGCGCGCGTGAGGTCGGGGATGGCGTCGAGGCACTCGAGGGTCCCGTGCGCGCTGTAGCCGCGCGCGTGCACGACCCGCTCCGGGATCCGCTCGTGGTCGAAGTGGAACATCTTGTCGCGGAACGCGAAGTCCTCGAGCAGGGTGGGTCCGCGGTCGCCGACCTTGAGCGAGTTCTGCCCGTCGCCCAGCGGCGTGCCCGTCGCGGTGGTCATGCGCTCGCCGCGCTTGACGCCCTGGTGGAGCTCGTCGCCCTCGCCGCGCTGGTCCGGCGTGGTCGTGCTCGGTCGCTTGTTCGGCATCGCTCTCCCAAGGAGGGTGCTGGGCGCTGGGGTGCGCCGGAGGTTCGGAGGTCCGACGTTAGGTGCGCGGCCTTCGCGGCGGTCACCTCCGAAGGGCTGGGAGGACCGTCAGGAACCGGCTCGCGGGACGTGGATGTCGTACTGGGCGAGCTTGCGGTAGACGGTCGACCGGCTCATCCCGAGCTCCTCGCCGGCCTCCTGCATGGAGATGCCGGGCCGGGTGAGGACGCGGACGATCTCGTCGCGCTCGAACGCCTCGATGCGGGTCAGGCGGCGTGACGAGCCGGAGAGGATGTCGGCGGACAGGTGGCGTACGTCGAGGGTGTCGCCGTGGCGCGCCGCACGGGTCACGACGTCGGTGACCTGCCGGACGTTGCCCGGCCAGCCGCAACCGCGCAGGGCGGTCTCGGCGGGCCCGCTGATCGACACGTCACGGCCTCTGACGCGACGTCCGACGTGGCGCGCCAGCGGCATGACGTCCTCCGGTCGCTCCCGCAGCGGCGCCACGGCGACGACGGTGTCGACCAACGCGGCGAGCGCGGGCGGGATGGCCTCGAAGCGGCTCGCCGTCATGCCGAACGGCACACCCAGCCCGGCCGCGGCGCGCGCCCGGGCCTGCACCACCAGGTCGCGGATGTGCTCGGCGACCCAGGTCGGCAGTCGGTCGACGTCGCGCACGAGGATGCCCGTGTCGGGCTTGCCGAGCTCCGGGGTCCAGAGCCCGATCCACGCCTCGCTGTCCTGCGGAGCGGGCGGGGAGGCTGCGAGGATGCGCTCGCGCGGGTAGGCGTGGCGTAGCGCCTGCGCCAGCAGCGTGGCGCGCCCGCTGCCGTCCTCGCCGACCGCCGCCACGATCCGACCGTCGGCGATCGAGCCCTCGGCCAGCGCACGCGCGTCCGCCCAGGCCGGTCCCAGCGTGGTGAGCGTGCCGGAGCCCGGCTCCAGCCGCGGTGTCTCCACGCGGAAGACCTCACCTCGCTGCGCCGGTCGGGGACGTTGGCCCCGCGACCGCGCGAGCATCAGCGTGGAGGTGTTGCTGGCCGCCGACTGCGCGAGGGCGAGCAGCAGGTCGCTCGACTGGGCGGACCAGGTCGTGAGGTTGATGCAGCCCTCGAGCTGCCCGCTGATCGGATCGAGGACGGGGACGGCCGCGCACGTGTAGGTGCAGAGGCTGAGCGCGTAGTGCTCCTCGGCCCTGACGACCGTGGGGACCCGGTCGGCGATGGCCAGGCCCAGGCCGTTGGTGCCCACCGCGCGCTCGGCGTAGGCGAAGCCGGGCGCGAGGTGCACCGCGTCGAGGGCGCGGAGCAGCGCGGTGTCGCCGCTCATCCGGTTGAGCACGAGCCCGTCCGCGTCGGTGAGCATCAGCGACACCGGCTCGTTGACCAGCGTCCGGTGCAGGCCGGTGAGCACCTCGCGACCGCACTCGAAGAAGAGCGACTCGGCGTCCACGGTGCCGACGAACGACGGGTCGATGTCGTCCAGCGGGACGCCGTACTCCTCGCTGCGCTGCCAGGAGGCGACGAGGCGGTCGGAGAGTCGCGCGGGGGCGCCCGAGTGGGGCGCACCGGGCATCGCGCGCTGCATCTCGCGGTGCCGGCGAGCGCGCTCCGGGAGGACCGGCTCGGACACGGGGCTCACCCCCTTCGTTCTGTGTCAGACGTTACATCCGCGCTGGGGGCCCGACCTGCCCCGCATGTCTCAAATTGGGACGGCCCCGGATCCCAAAGTGGGACGTCCGCACGGGTGCCGGAGCGCTGGGACGGGCCTAGCGTCGCGTTCATCGCACCGTGACGACCGTCACTCGACTCCGGAGGTCCCATGTACACCAAGGACGGCGAGAGCTACTTCATCGTCGACGCCCACATCGCCCTGTGGGACGCCAGGCCCGAGAACATCAAGAACATCCACGGCCAGCAGTTCATCGACTGCTTCTACGACTACCACCGCAACCTCTCGCCCGAGTCGGAGGTCTGGACGAAGGAGGACTACCTCTACCAGGGCGGCGAGCGCCTGATGAAGGACCTCTTCGAGGACGGCTACGTCGACCACGCGATCTTCCAGCCGGCTCACCTCGGCGAGTTCTACCACCGCGGCTTCGGCCAGACCGAGGAGGCGTGGGCGCTGGCCAGCCAGCACCCCGGGAAGCTCACCTACAACCACAACTTCGACCCCCGCAACGGTGAGGCGGGCCTCGACCAGCTGCGCGCGGACGCCGAGCGGTTCGGCCTGAAGGGCGTGAAGCTCTACACCGCCGAGTGGCACGGCGACTCCCGCGGCTGGCGGCTCGACGACCCCTGGTCCTACCGCTACCTCGAGGTGTGCCGCGAGGTCGGCATCACCAACATCCACATCCACAAGGGCCCGACCATCCGACCGCTCGACCGCGACTCCTTCGACGTCGCGGACGTCGACCACGTCGCGACCGACTTCACCGATCTCACCTTCGTCGTCGAGCACGTCGGCCTGCCCCGGCTCGAGGACTTCTGCTGGATAGCCACCCAGGAGCCCAACGTCCACGGCGGCCTGGCCGTGGCGATGCCCTTCATGCACACCCGGCCGCGCTACTTCGCGCAGATCATGGGGGAGCTCCTCTACTGGATCGGCGAGGACCGCATCCAGTTCTCCTCCGACTACGCGTTGTGGACGCCCCGGTGGCTCGTCGAGGCGTTCGTGGACTTCCAGATCCCCGAGGACCTGACCGAGTACGCCCCGATCACCACGGCGCAGAAGAAGAAGATCCTCGGCCTCAACGCGGCGAAGATGTACGACATCGAGGTGCCGGCAGAGCTGCAGCTCCCGGAGGCGGACGAGACCGAGACCGGCCCGCGCCAGCCCGATGCCGCCGACCTGGCGGCGGTGTGAGCATGACGCTCACCGCCACGCCGACGTCGTACGCCGACGCGGTCCGCACCGCACTGGGAGCGGTCCTCGACCCGGAGCTCGACGAGCCGATCACCGACCTGGGCTTCGTGCGCAGCGTGGCGATCGACGAGGCCGGCGGGGTGGAGGTGCACCTGCGCCTGCCAACCTCGTTCTGCTCGCCCAACTTCGCCTACCTGATGGCGGCGGACTCCAAGGACGTCCTGGTCGCGCTCGACTGGACCCGCACGGTGGTGGTGCAGCTCGACGACCACCACGACTCCGACAAGATCAATGCGGGGCTGGCTGCCGACGCCGGCTACCGCGGCACCTTCGGCTCGGAGGCGGACAAGGACCTCGAGGACCTCCGGGCCACCTTCCGGCGCAAGGCGCACACGGCGGCCATGGAGCGCTGCCTCACCGCGCTGCTGCGCGCCCAGCCGGAGCGGGACGTGGAGTCCCTGGTCGACGTCACCGTCGGCGACCTCGCGCCCGGGGAACACACCGACGCGCTGCTGCGTCGCCGGGCCGCGATGGGGCTGCCGCTCGACCGGTCGGCACGCGTGCTCGTCGACCACACCGGCGCCTCGCCCGACGACGTACCCCTCGCGGTGCGCCGGGCCAGGTCGACCCGGATCTCGATCGACGGCAACGCCCACTTCTGCCGGGGCCTGCTCCGCACCCGCTACCCCGGGTCCGACACCGACCAGGTCCACCGCGGCGACGGCGCCGAGCCGGCCGACGCGTCCTACGACCCCACCTTCATCCCCGTCAGCTCGCTGCTGACCCGATCCACCGAGGAGCCCACCCCATGAGCACCATGCGAGCCGTCCAGGTCGTCGGCTACCACCAGGACCTCGAGATGCGCGAGGTCGACGTCCCCGAGGTCACGGGGCCGTTCGACGTCATCGTCCGGATCGGCGGTGCCGGCGTGTGCCGCACCGACCTGCACATCCTCGAGGGGCAGTGGGCGGAGAAGTCCGGCGTCACGCTGCCCTACACGATCGGGCACGAGAACGCCGGCTGGGTGCACGCCGTCGGGTCCGCGGTGACCAACGTGCGCGAGGGCGACAAGGTGATCGTGCACCCGCTCATCACGTGCGGGCTGTGCCGGGCCTGCCGCACCGGCGACGACGTGCACTGCGAGAACAGCCTGTTCCCCGGCATCGACACTGCGGGCGGCTACGCCGAGTACCTGAAGACCTCGGCGCGCAGCGTCGTCCCGATCGACGACGCGCTCGAGCCCGCGGACGTGGCAGCCCTGGCCGACGCCGGGCTGACGGCCTACCACGCGGCCGCGAAGGCGGCCCGACGGCTGACCCCGCGCGACACGTGCGTCGTGATCGGCGCCGGTGGCCTCGGGCACATCGGCATCCAGGTGATGAAGGCCCTCTCGCCCGCGCAGCTGGTCGTCGTGGACCGCAATCCCGAGGCGCTCGAGCTGGCCGTCTCGATCGGCGCCGACCACGGTGTGGTGGCGGAGGGCAGTCAGGTGGAGGAGGTCCTGGAGATCACCCGCGGCGCGGGTGCCGAGGTCGTCATCGACTTCGTCGGCGAGGGCGGCTCGACCGCGGAGGGCCTCGCCATGACACGCGAGGCCGGCGACTACCACGTGGTGGGCTACGGCGAGAACATCGACGTCCCGACGATCGACCTGATCTCGGCCGAGAAGAACATCATCGGCAACCTCGTCGGGTCCTACAACGACCTGTGCGACCTCATGGCCCTCGCGGCGCGCGGCGCGGTGACCCTGCACACGCAGAAGTACGCGCTGGACGACTTCCAGACGGCCATCTCGGACCTCGACGCCGGCCGCGTGCGCGGCCGCGCGATCCTCACCCCCTGAAGAGCAGGACCATGAACGGGATCAAGCCACTCCTCGGTATCGGGATCTCCGTCGGCGTCCTCGCCGCGGCCGTCTTCTTCGGCACCGCCTTCGACCTCAGTGGCGTCCTGGTCGCGATCGTGGCCGGGGCGCTGCTCGGTATCGTCTCGGAGAGGCTGGGCGCCCAGATCCAGTCGGCCGTCGACGGACGTGCACCCGCGCCCGCCCGCGACGCCACTCCGGCCACCTGAGGAGAGTTCCCTTGATCTTCATCACCGCCAAGTTCCCCGTCCGCCCCGAGCACGCCGAGGCGTGGCCGGAGATCTCCCGCGCCTTCACCGAGGCCACGCGCGCCGAGGAGGGCTGCCTGTGGTTCGACTGGTCGCGCAGCCTGGACGACCGCAACGAGTACGTCCTCGTCGAGGCCTTCCGCGACGACGCGGCCGGCGCTGCCCACGTCGGCTCGGAGCACTTCCGTACGGCGACGCAGGAGCTGCCGCAGTACCTCAGCGCCACGCCGAAGATCGTCAGCCAGTCCGTCGACCAGTCGGACTGGTCCGAGCTGGGTGAGCTCTCGGTCGACTGACCGCCCGGCGGGACCCTCGTCCCGCCACCGCGGGACCATCGCCTCTGCTGTGCGGGAGTCGTCGGCGCCACGCTGGAGGCATGACGACCACACTTCCCGTCCTCGTGCCCTTCGACGGCTCTCCCGACGCCCAGCGCGCCCTCCTGTGGGCGGCCGCGGAGTCGGTGCGCACCGCCGCTCCCGTCCGCGTGATGGTGGTCAACGAGGTGCTGCCGCCCATCTGGGGCGGGGTCTCCGGCATGGGCGTGGTCACGGACGGCTTCGTCCTCGACGCGGCCGGGTTGCTGGAGCAGGCCCAGAAGACCCTCGCCGACGCCGGTGTCGGTCACGTGATCGCGGAGCAGCGATCCGGGCACGTCGTCGACGAGCTCCTGCGGGCCGCCGCATCGTCGTCGAGCGTCGTGGTCGGCAGCCGCGGCCACGGTCGGGTCGAGGAGGCCCTCCTCGGCTCGGTGAGCCAGCACCTCGCCCGCCACGCGACCTGTCCCGTCGTGGTCGTGCGCGAGGCGCGCGACGTCCGGGCCCGCCGCATCGTGGTCGGCATCGACGGCTCGCAGTCCAGCATGGCCGCGCTCGAGTACGCCTGCCGCAGGGCCGAGGTCACCCGCGAGACCGTCGTGGCGATCCACGGCTGGCACGTCCGGGCGCCGTCCACCGACGTGTGGAGCACCAAACCGCGCAGCGTGGACACCGAGGAGCACGAGCTCCTCCTCGCCGAGAGCATCGCCGGTGTCCAGGAGGACCACCCCGACGTACGCCTCGAGCACGAGGTCGTCGCGGTCGCACCGGCCCAGTGCCTCGTGGACGCCTCGGCCGGCGCCTCCCTGGTCGTCGTCGGATCCCGGGGGCTCGGCTTCTTCAGCGGGATGCTGCTCGGCTCCGTCAGCCAGGCGGTCCTGCACGGGGCGTCCTGCCCGGTCGCCGTCGTCCGCTGACGGTCGCAGGTCAGGGACGCAGCAGCACCTTGCCCCGGCGACCCGGCTCGAAGTTCGCCCGCGCCGCGTCGGCGATCTCCTCGAGGGGGTAGACCTTCTCGACCGGGAGCGTCAGCGCCCCCGAGCCGATGCCCGCGACGAGCTCGCCCATGAGGGCGCCGCGCTTCTCCGCCGGCATGGCCGCGAAGACCTTGCTGCCCCAGAAGCCCTTGATCACGACCTGCTTGAAGATCACGTCGCCCGACCCGATCTCCAGCGTGGGGGAGGCCATCGCGCCGAAGACCACCAGGACGCCGTCGTCGGCCAGCAGGGAGACCACGTCGCCCGCGGCAGCGCCCCCGACGGAGTCGACGCCGGCCACGAGAGGCGCCTCGCCCACGATCTCGCGTACGCGGTCGCGCCAGCCGTCGTCGTCGGTCGCGACGATCTGCTCGATGCCCTCCTCCCGGAGCTCGTCGACGCCCGCGGCACGGCGTACGAGTCCGAGCACGTGGACGCCGCGGGCCGCGGCCAGCTGGGCGACGAGGCGCCCGACCGCGCCGTTGGCGGCGTTCTGGACGATCCAGTCGCCCTCGGAGACCTCCAGGAAGTCGAGCAGGGCGATGGCGCTGAACGGCATCGAGACCAGCTGGGCGGCGGCCTCGTCGCCCAGTCCCTCGGGGACGGGAACGAGCGCGGCGGCGGGCGCGACGATCAGCTCGGCCCACGCACCGAAGGTGCCGCCGGTCGCGACCCGCTGACCCACCTCGAGTCCCGTGACGCCCTCGCCGAGCGCCTCGACGACACCGACCGCCTCGGTGCCGGCACGGGCCGGCATCTCCGGCTTGAAGCCGTAGCTGCCGCGCACGGTCCAGAGGTCGTGGTTGTGGATGGGGGACAGCAGGACCCGCACGAGGGCCTGGCCGGGGCCGGGCCGGGGATCGGGGACCTCTTGGACCGTGAGGACCTCGGACGGGTCGCCGAAGCTGTTCTGGACGAGTGCGCGCATGGGGTGCCTTCCGTCGACTGCTGGGCCACCCGCCAGTCAAACAGGCGATCCGACGCCAGGTCGAGGCAGGCTCCCGGCTGGTCACCCCGGGGCACACTGGTCCCATGTCCCCGGAGTCCAAGACGTGCCAGTCCTGCGGGCGAGCGATCGAGTGGCGCAAGACGTGGGAGCGCGACTGGGACTCGGTGCGCTACTGCTCGAGTGCGTGCCGCAAGCGGGGGGTCTCGGCCGTCGACCAGCAGCTGGAGTCGGCGATCACGGAGCTGCTCGCGCAGCGGGGGGCCACGGCGACCATCTGCCCCTCGGAGGCCGCCCGCCGGGTCGCCGGCACGGACGGCACCGCGTGGCGCCACCTCATGGAGCCCGCCCGGCGGGCGGCCCGTCGCCTCGTCGACCGCGGCGAGGTGGAGATCACCCAGGGTGGCCGCGCGGTCGACCCGGCCACCGCGAAGGGGCCGATCCGGATCCGCCGACGCTGACGGCGAGGCGTGCTCCGATCTCGAACTGTTCGCCGGCAGGCGTGTACGACGCGGCTCGTGGGGTACGGGCAGGGCAGGTGTGCCTGCCCCCGCGGAGGCAGACACGCCGAGGTCCCGTCGGTTGAGACCACAGCCGACGGGGCCGCCCTCCTCAGTCGTGCGGCAGCCGGCGCGTGCGGGCGATGTCGTGGGCGACCTCGACGAGCTTGCGGTTGGTGTTCATCGACACGCGCCGCAGGTAGTCGAAGGACTGGTCGGCGTCGATGTCGAGGCGCTCCATCAGGACACCCTCGGCGCGCCCGATGGTGATGCGGTTGAGCATGGCGAGCCGGAGCTGGTCGATCGCCCGCTCAGCGGTCATGATCACCTCGAGGTGGCCGGCCACGGCGTGCCCCACGGCGACATCGTCGGCATCGAAGCGGTGCCCGCGACGGGCATAGAGGCTGAGCGCGCTGTAGGAGTGCGTGTCGGTGTGGACGAGCAGCGACATCATCGAGTCGACGCCGAGCTCGCGGTGGGCGCGGGGCGCCCAGCCCGGCCAGCGGCACTCCTGCGCCAGGTCGGTGCTGACCAGGGTGTCCTGGTCGCGCATCAGGTCGAGGCACGGACCCTCGCCGAGCTCGTGCTGCAGCTCGTTGGCGCGCCGGACCAGGTCGTCGCTGGTGACCCGGGTGACCAGGCCGCCCCGGTCGTTGATGGTGATGCCGGCGTGGTCGCACCCGCTCACCAGCGACACCGCGCCGTCGACGGCGATCTGGAGGCGGGCACCCTCGTCCGGAGCAGCGGCCAGCGCCTTGGCCAGGTGGGTGAACTCGCTCACCAGGGGTCCACGACTGCTCATGACGTTCATCCCTCCCCAAGGACCCACGTGACGCACGTGACGCAACAGTAGCCACCTGCCGAGGCTCGTTGCTACCTCCCCAGGGCGACTTTCTCGCGCCGGATTCCCGGGGCCTCGTCACTCCTCGAAGAGCCGGTCCTCGGCCTCGCCGGAGGTGACCTCCAGGCGGAGCGCCAACACCTTCTCGGGAGCCAGCCCGAGCCGCGACAAGATGACCTGCACCTGCGGCAGCACCCAGCTGTAGGACTGCACCGCGACCCGCGCCGCCTCGGTCTCGACGCGGATCCAGACGACGGGATCACCGCCGCGGTCGGGCAGCCAGTGCGCCTCGAGGACCCCGGCCGGCGCGAGCGAGGCGACGATGGGCAGCATCGCCGCGTCGGCCGCTCTCCGCAGCTGGTCCTCGTTCACGGCATCACGGGCGGCACGAACTCGAAGGTCATGCCGAGCAACCACAGGAGCAGGAGCACCACGGGGAGGTGGAAGAGGAACTGGAGGAACGTGAAGCCGACGAGGTCGCGTGCCCGCAAGCCCAGCACGGCTAGCAGCGGAAGCATGAAGAACGGGTTGACCAGGTTGGGCAGGGCCTCGGCCGCGTTGTAGATCTGCACGGTCCAGCCGAGGTTCATCCCGACGTCCGTCGCCGACTGCATGACGTACGGCGCCTCGACCAGCCACTTGCCGCCGCCGGAGGGGACGAGCAGGCCGAGGAGCGCGGTGTAGAGCGCGATCACGACGGCGAACCCGCCGCCACCGCCGATGCTGGTGAAGAGGTCGGCGAGGTGCTCGGAGACCGTGATGCCGCCGCGTCCCGGTGCACGCGTGAGGACGGCCGCCATGGCGGCGTACAGCGGGAACTGCACCAGCACGCTGGCGGTCGCGGGCACGGCCCTGGTGACCGCGTTGAGGAAGCCGCGCGGGGTGCCGTGCAGGACGAGGCCGAGGATCAGGAAGACCATGAGGTAGCCGTTGAGGCTGCTGATCACGCTGAGGAACGGCAGTGTCGCGAGCTGCTGGACCAGCCAGCCGAGGGTGAGGAGGCCGACCAGGACCGGCAGGATGCGCGAGTACTCCAGCCACTCGCCCGGGCGGCTGCGCTCGGCCAGAGGCGCCACGTCGTCGGAGAGGTCGATGTCCATGTCCTCGGCGGTGCGGATCGACCTGCCCTGCGGGGCGGACGCCCACGCCACGGCCACGCTGAGGGCGATGAGGACGACCGCCATCACCAGTGACTGCCACGTGAGGATCGTCGCGCCGAAGTCGAGGACGCCGGTGATCTCGAGCAGCTCGGGCGGCAGCGAGGCCGCGGTCGCCTGGAGCTGCGCCGCGGACGAGGAGAGGCCGAGCGCCCAGACCGCACCGAGGCCGAGGTAGGCCGCGGCGCCGAGCGCGCGGTAGTCCGTGCGCAGGTCGCTGCGTCGTGCGATGGCCCGGGCGAGCAGGCCGCTGAAGACCAGGCTGAGGCCCCAGTTGAGCATCGAGACGAGGCACGACAGCAGCGCGACGAAGGCGACCGCGCCACGCGGGGTCGTGGGGTAGAGCGCGATCCGCTCGATGACGCGGGCCACCGGCGGCGAGGTCGCGACGACGTACCCGGTGAGCACCACCATCGCCATCTGCAGCGTGAAGGTCGCCAGGTCCCAGAAGCCGCCGCCGAAGGTCTCGACGACCGTCACCGGGCTGGAGCCGTTGACCAGCGCGGCGAGGGACACCAGCACCACGCCGGCCAGGGCGAAGACGTAGGCGTCCGGGAACCACTTCTCGGTCCACGCTGCGCTCTTCTGGGCCAGGCGTGCCAGGCCCCGTTCGTTGGCCGTTCCCGAGATCGTCGACATGGTCATCGAACGTAGCGGAGATCCGGCGGGTGCAGGATGGGCGGGTGAGCGTCACCGTCTTCAGGAATGCCGCGGTCTTCGACGGCCACACCTACCGCGGCCCGGTCGGCGACGTGGTCGTGGACGGGGGCCGCATCTCGTCCGTCGGTGCCGGCACGGCGCCACCCGGCGCGACGGTCGTCGACGTCGAGGGCGGCCTCCTGCTCCCGGGGTTCACCGACGCCCACGTCCACCCGATCCAGGGCGGCCTCGAGCGGCTCGGTTGCGATCTCAGCGGGCTCCCGGTCGACCGCGCCGCCTACCTCCGGCACGTCCGCGACCACGCGGGTCGGCGCACCGACCTGGAGTGGGTCCAGGGCGGGGGCTGGGCGATGGCCGCCTTCCCCGGCGGCCTGCCGACCGCGCGGGAGCTCGACGAGGTCGTGCCGGACCGCCCCGTCGCGCTGGCCAACCGCGACCACCACGGCATATGGGTCAACTCGCGGGCGTTGCAGCTCGCGGGCATCACCGCGCGCACGCCCGATCCCGTCGACGGCCACGTCGAGCGGGATGCGGCGGGGGAGCCGACCGGGGTGCTCCACGAGGGGGCGATGCGGCTGCTCGAGCACGTCCTGCCGGCCACCGACGACGACCAGATGTACGCCGCCCTGCTCGAGGGCCAGCGCCACCTGCACTCGCTGGGCGTCACCGCGTGGCAGGACGCGATCGTCGGCTCCTACTCCGGCATGCGCGACGGCGGTCCGACCTACGCCCGGGCCGCGGCCAACGGCGACCTCACCGGCACGGTCGTCGGCGCGCTCTGGTGGGAGCGGGAGCGGGGTCTCGACCAGGTCGCGGACCTCCTCGCCAAGCGCGCGGACCTCTCGACGGGACGGTTCTCCGCGACGGCGGTGAAGATCATGCAGGACGGCGTGGCCGAGAACGGGACCGCTGCCCTCGTCGAGCCCTACCTCGACCGGTGCGGCCACGCCACGAGCAACCGGGGGCTCTCGTTCGTCGACCCGCAGCACCTGCTGGCGTACGTCGCCGAGCTGGACCGCCACGGGTTCCAGGTGCACTTCCACGGGCTGGGGGACCGGGGGGTGCGCGAGGCCCTGGACGCGTTGGAGGGCACCGACCCGCGCCGTCGCCACCACATCGCGCACCTGCAGCTCGTGCATCCCGACGACGTCCCCCGGTTCGCCGCGCTCGCGGTGGCCGCCAACATCCAGGCCCTGTGGGCCTGCCGCGACGACCAGATGACCGAGCTGACGATCCCGTTCCTCGGCGACGAGCGCGCCGGGCGGCAGTATCCCTTCGCCGACCTGCACCGCGCGGGCGCCCGCCTCGTCGCCGGCAGCGACTGGCCGGTCAGCACCCCCGACCCGCTCGCCGCGATCCACACCGCCGTGCACCGCACGTCGTACGGCGAACCGGCGCCGGCCGGCACCGACCCGTTCCTGCCGGAGCAGGCCCTGGCGATCGAGGTCTCGTTCGCCGCGTCCACGAGCGGGTCCGCCTGGGTGAACCACCGCGACGACGCCGGCACGATCGGCCCGGGCGCCGTGGCCGACCTGGTGGTGCTGGACCGTGATCCCTTCGAGGCTCCGGACGAGATCGGGGCCGCGCGGGTGCGCTCGACCTGGATCGACGGGGAGTGCGTCCACGACGCCTCGTAGGGCCTGTCCGCTCACCGGGTCGGGACCTGTGGCCCTGTCGGGTCCGACGCGGCAGGACGAGCCTTGACGTTCCAGGAGCGCGACTCGACGAGGAGGACCATCATGGACAGCACGGCGAAGAACGCGATCGTCGTCGGAGTCGTGGCCGCGCGGTGACCACCCCGCACACTCGTTGCTATCGCGACGGTGACCTCGTCGCCGAGGGGTTCTCGCTGGGCGAGGTGTCCGAGCACCTGCAGGGCGGGGGCCTGGTGTGGGTGGACCTGTGCCCACCCGATCCCGAGCACCTGCAGCTGGTCGCCGGCGAGCTGGGGCTGCACTCCCTGGCCGTCGCGGACGCCATGAGCGATCGCCAGCGACCGAAGTTCTCGCGCTACGCCGGGCACGACTTCCTGACCGTCTACGCCGTGGAGCTGGACGTCGGGACGGGGGCGCTGGTGACCAGCGAGATCGCGGCCTTCGTCACGCCGACCGCGCTGGTCACGGTCCGCAAGGACGACGGCTTCGCCCTCGAGGGACTCCTCGAGCGGTGGGACACCCACGTCGAGCTGACGGAGCACGGGGTCGGCGCGCTCGTGCACGGGCTGCTCGACCACGTGGTCGACGGCCACTTCGACGCCGTGCAGGCCCTCGACGACCAGATCGAGGACCTGGAGGACCTGCTGTTCGACGACCGGCCGCACGACAAGGACGTCCAGAGGCGGAGCTTCGAGCTGCGCAAGAGCCTCGTCCACCTCCGCCGGGTGGTGCTGCCCATGCGCGAGGTGCTCAACACGCTGATGCGCCGCGACGTGGGACTCGTCCCGCCCGAGCTGACCCCCTGGTTCCAGGACGTCTACGACCACGTCCTGAGGGCCACCGAGTGGACCGAGAGCCTGCGCGACCTCGTCGCGACCATCGTGGAGACCAACCTGACGATCCAGGGCAACCGGCTCAACATCATCACCAAGAAGGTCACCAGCTGGGCGGCGATCATCGCCGTGCCCACGGCCATCACCGGCTTCTACGGCCAGAACCTGCCCTACCCGGGCTTCGGCGCGGTGTCGGGGTTCGTCACGTCCACCGCCCTCATCGTGATCCTGTCCGCCGGCCTGTTCGTCGCCTTCAGGCGCAGGGAGTGGCTCTGACGCGACGCCTCCCGGGTGCGGCGTCCGTCAGACGTGCCGGACCACGACCCGGCCGTGGTCGACGTCCCACCGCTGGTCCAGCCGGACGTTCTCCAGCAGCCGCCGGTCGTGCGAGACCAGCAGCAGCGCGCCGTCGTACGACGCCAGCGCCTGCTCCAGCTGCTCGATGGCCGGCAGGTCGAGATGGTTGGTGGGCTCGTCGAGGACGAGCAGGTTGACCCCGCGCGCCTGCAGCAGCGCCATGGCCGCGCGGGTGCGCTCGCCGGGGGAGAGGCGGCCGACCTCGCTCGTGACCTGGTCGGCCTTCAGACCGAACTTGGCGAGGAGCGTGCGCACCTCGGCCTGCGTCATCTCCGGCACGACCGCCTCGACCGCGTCCCCGAGCGGCAGGTCGTCGTCGAGGGTGGTGCGCGCCTGGTCGATGACGCCCACCGCGACCGAGGCGCCCAGCGACGCGGTGCCGGTGTCGGGCGCGGTGTCGTCCAGCAGGAGCCGCAGGAGCGTGGTCTTGCCCGCGCCGTTGGGGCCCGTGATGCCGATCCGGTCGCCGGCGTCGACCTGCACCGAGACCGGGCCCAGCTCGAAGTCGCCCAGCCGGACGGTCGCCTCGTTGAGGGTGGCGACGACGCCGCTCGAGCGCGGCGCCGCGGCGATGTCGAACTGCAGGATCCACTCCTTGCGCGGCTCCTCGACCTCGTCGAGCCGGGCGATCCGCGACTCCATCTGGCGGACCTTCTGGGCCTGCTTCTCCGACGACTCGGTGGCGGCCTTGCGGCGGATCTTGTCGTTGTCGGGGTTCTTCCTCATCGCGTTGCGTACGCCCTGCGAGCTCCACTCGCGCTGGGTGCGCGCCCGCTGCACCAGGTCGGCCCGGGTCCCGGCGTACTGCTCGTAGGCCTCCCGCGCGTGGCGTCGCGCGATGGCGCGCTCCTCCAGGAAGGCGTCGTAGCCGCCGTCGTACACCGTCACCTGGCCCTGCGCGAGGTCGAGCTCGACGATGCGGGTGACGCAGCGAGCCAGGAACTCGCGGTCGTGCGAGACCAGCACGACCCCGCCGCGCAGGCCCTGGACGAACCCCTCCAGCCTCCTGAGGCCGTCGAGGTCGAGGTCGTTGGTCGGCTCGTCGAGGAGCACGACGTCGAAGCGGCTGAGCAGCAGCGCGGCCAGCGCCACGCGGGCGGCCTGGCCCCCGGACAGCGACGTCATCAGGGCGTCCGGACCCACGTCGAGGCCGAGGTCGGCCAGCACCGGCGCGACCCGGTCGTCGAGGTCGGCCGCACCGCTCGCCATCCAGCGGTCGAACGCGACGGCATAGGCGTCGTCGACGCCGACGGCGTCCGACCCCAGTGCGGCCGCCGCGGCCTCCATGGCCGCGGTCGCCTCGGCGGCCCCGGTGCGCCGGGCGAGGTAGTGCGCGACGGTCTCGCCCGGCACGCGCTCGTGCTCCTGGGGGACCAGGCCCACGAACGCGTCGCGGGGCGCGCAGTCCACCGAGCCGGCCATCGGCTGCGTGGCGCCGGCGAGCAGGGACAGCAACGTCGACTTGCCGGCGCCGTTGGCGCCCACGACGCCGATCACGTCGCCCGGCGCGACGGTGAGGTCGAGTCCTTCGAAGAGGACCCGGTGACCGTGTCCGCCGGACAGGTCCTTCGCGACGAGGGTGGCGGTCACGCAGGCGAGCCTAGCTGCGCCGCGTCGGCTGCGCAGGAGCTGGGCGAGGGACTGGCGCCCCACCCGCCGCCATGCCACCGGGGGCGACCGCCAGCACGAGGTGTGATCTCCGGCACATCCGGGTGCCCGCCGCTGGACGACACAGCGGCGAAACACGCCCGACATCTCGCCGCACTACCGTCGCCGCAGTGCCGCTGAGGGCGGCGTACGTCTGAGGAGCATGCGTGAGCGCCAACCCGGTTCGTCTGTCTGCCATCACGGCCGTCGAGGCCTTCGTGCCGCCGCCGATCACCTTCGACCCCGGCGAGGAGCCCGGCGAGATCTTCGGGGAGAACGTCTTCAGCCTGACGGTGATGCAGAAGCGGCTGCCGAAGACCGTCTACAAGTCGGTGCTCTCGACCATCGAGAAGTCCACCCCGCTGGACCCCGACGTCGCCGACGCCATCGCGTCGGCCATGAAGGACTGGGCCCTGGAGAAGGGCGCGACCCACTACGCGCACGTGTTCTACCCGCTCACCGGCCTGACGGCGGAGAAGCACGACAGCTTCCTCGACCCGGTCGGCGACGGCACGGCGTTCGCCTCGTTCTCCGGCAAGACCCTCGTCCAGGGCGAGCCCGACGCGTCGTCGTTCCCCAACGGCGGCCTGCGCAACACCTTCGAGGCGCGCGGCTACACCGGCTGGGACGTGATGAGCCCGGCCTACATCCTCGAGAACCCCAACGGCAACACGCTCTGCATCCCCACCATCTTCATCTCGATGACGGGTGAGGCGCTCGACCACAAGACCCCGGTGCTGCGCTCGCAGCAGGCGATGGCGGTGCACGCCAAGCGGGTGCTGCAGCTCTTCGGGCACACCGACCCCGAGAACGTGGTGGCCTACTGCGGCCCCGAGCAGGAGTACTTCCTGATCGACAGCCACTTCTTCCTGGCCCGGCCCGACCTGCTCAACGCCGGCCGCACCCTCTTCGGGGCCAAGCCGCCGAAGGGCCAGGAGTTCGACGACCACTACTTCGGTGCGATCCCCTCGCGGGTGCTCGGCTTCATGATGGACACCGAGCGGGAGCTCTTCAAGCTCGGCATCCCCGCCAAGACCCGCCACAACGAGGTCGCGCCCGGCCAGTTCGAGGTCGCGCCGATGTTCGAGCGCGCCAACGAGGCCTCCGACCACCAGCAGCTGCTGATGACGACCTTCAAGGCCGTCGCCAAGAAGCACGGCATGGAGTGCCTCTTCCACGAGAAGCCGTTCGAGGGCGTCAACGGCTCCGGCAAGCACGTCAACTTCTCGCTGGGCAACTCCCAGCTCGGGAGCCTCCTGGTCCCCGGCGACACCCCTCACGACAACGCGCAGTTCCTCGTCTTCTGCGCCGCCGTCATCCGCGCGGTGCACCTGTACGGCGGCCTGCTGCGCGTCTCGGTCGCCTCGGCGTCCAACGACCACCGCCTCGGCGCCAACGAGGCACCGCCCGCGATCATCTCGATCTTCCTCGGCGACCAGCTGGCCGACGTGTTCGACCAGATCGCGAAGGGTGGGGCGACCCGCTCCAAGGAGAAGGGCACGCTGACGATCGGCGTCGACACCCTGCCCAACCTCACCAAGGACCCGGGTGATCGCAACCGCACCTCGCCCTTCGCCTTCACCGGCAACCGCTTCGAGTTCCGGGCCCCGGGCTCCAACCAGACCGTGGCCGGACCGATGGTCATGATCAACACGATCATGGCCGAGGCGCTCGACTACTGCGCCTCCTCGCTCGAGACCGCCGTCGCCGCCGGCACCGACTTCAACGAGGCCGTGCAGACGCTGCTCGCCGAGATCGTCGCCAACCACGGCGCCGTCATCTTCAACGGCAACGGCTACTCCGACGAGTGGCCGATCGAGGCCGAGCAGCGCGGGCTGAAGAACCTGCGCACGACGGTCGACGCCCTGCCCGAGCTGATCTCGCCCGAGGCCATCGCGCTGTTCGCCAAGTACGGCGTGTTCACCGAGCACGAGGCGCACAGCCGCTTCGAGATCGGTGCGGAGCAGTACGTCCTCGCGGTCGCGGTCGAGGCCAACCTGACGCTCGAGATCGGCACGACGACGATCCTCCCGTCGGCCACCCGCTACCAGACCGAGCTCGCCCAGAACGTCGTCGCCCTCAAGGCGGCCGGCATCGAGGCGGACGCGTCGGGCCTCGAGACGATCAGCGGGCACATCGCTGAGCTGAGGGCGGGCCTGGCCGAGCTGACGGCGGCGATCGGCCACGAGCACCCGGCCGACCCGCTCGCGGCGGCGACCTTCATGCGTGACGCGGTCATCCCGGCGATGGCCTCGGTCCGCGCCGCGGCCGACACGCTCGAGACGCTCGTCGCCGACGACCTCTGGCCGCTGCCGACCTACCAGGAGATGCTCTACATCCTGTGAGCAGCGGGTCAGTGGGTGACGGCGGCGCGTCCGCCCGCGTGCTCACGCCGTGGTCCCACGTAGTCTGTGGGGCAGCACGACCTCCGACCTGACCCGTCCCCGAGGAGGCGCCGCATGCCTGCGACCCGAGGATTCTTCCGACGCCGACCGGACGGCCCCGCGGGCCGGCTGCCTCCCGGGCAGTACGACGTGGGCGGCAGCTGGCCGGTGCTGACGGCCGAGGTCACGCCGCGGATCGACCGCGAGTCGTGGACCTTGCGTGTCGACGGTCTCGTGGACCGGCCGACGACCTGGACGTGGGACGAGGTGCAGCAGCTGCCCAGGTCGTCGTACAGCGGAGACATCCACTGCGTCACGACCTGGTCGAAGTTCGACGTGGTGTTCGCCGGCGTCTCGGTCGACAGCCTGCTCGCGGCTGCCGCGCCGCAGGCGGAGGCGGGCTTCGTGATGGCCCACTCCTCGACCGGCTACACGACCAACCTTCCTCTGGCGGACGTCACCGGAGGCAAGGCGTGGGTCGTGTGGGAGTACGACGGGCGCCCGCTGACGGCCGAGCACGGTGGACCCGTGCGGCTGCTGGTCCCGCACCTCTACTTCTGGAAGTCCGCGAAGTGGATCAGCCGGCTCGAGCTCACGGCCGAGGACAGCCCCGGGTTCTGGGAGCGAAACGGCTACCACGACCGCGGGGACCCGTGGCTCGAGCAGCGCTACGAGGGCGACCCGTGAGCATGGACGATCCCCTGGCGGCGGTGGCGCCGGGCGCGACGGCGTGGACGACCGGACGCATCATCACCAAGGACTTCCCCGCACCGCACCTCGTCCGGCTCCGGATGCACGTCGAGGACCGGCAGCGCCACTGGCCCGGTCAGCACTACCTCATCCGGTTGCGCGCTCCGGACGACTACACCGCTCAACGGTCCTACTCCGTCGCCTCCGACGACAGCGACCCGCTCGTGGAGTTCCTCGTCGAGAGGCTCCCCGGCGGGGAGGTCTCGGAGTTCCTCGCCGACGTGGCCGAGGTCGGCGACGTCCTCGAGCTGCGCGGCCCGATCGGGCGCTGGTTCAGGTGGGACACCTTCACCCCGGCGCTGTGCCTGGTGGGCGGGACCGGCGTCGTCCCCGCGGTCGCCATGACCCGTGCCGCGCGGCACCTCGGCCGAACCGACCTGCTCCGCGTGCTGGCCGTCGGGCGCAGCCCCGGCGAGCTGCCGTACGCCGACGAGCTCGCACAGGCGGGCGCCACGATCGCCTACACCCGCCATGCGACGGGCGACCGTCCGCCTGCCCCCCCGCACCGGGCGGAGCTCGCCCCGTTGCTCGTCGGCGCCGAGCTGGCCTATGTCTGCGGCTCGGCCCGTTTCGCCGAGCTCGCGGAGACCCTCCTCCTGGAGTCGGGTCTCGGCCCCGAAGCCATCCGCGTCGAGCGGTTCGGCGTCACGGGCTGAGCCGACCTAGGTGCCGCAGAAGGTCTGGTAGCGACCGAAGGAGTCGGGTGCAGGGACTGCGTAGCGCTCCAGCCCGGGACGTGCGTCGTACGGCTCGGCGAGTGCGTCCATGAGCCGCGCGAGGGGGTCGAGGTCTCCGTCGGTGGCCGCGGTCAGGGCCTCCTCGACGAGGTGGTTGCGCGGGACGTAGACCGGATTGACCCGGTCCATCGCGTCGGCGTCGGGGGCGAGCGCGAGCCAGCGGCGGGTCCACGCGTCGAAGCCTGCGAGGTCGAGGAAGAGGCGTCGCGCCGGCTCGGCGTCACCGCGCGCCGCGGTGGACAGGCTCCGGAAGAACGACGTGTGGTCGACGTGGTCGGCCTGCACGAGGGCGACCAGGTCCCGCACGAGCTGCGAGGCCGCGTCATCGCCGGCGCTGCCGGACAGGCCGATCTTGGCGCGCATGCCCGACGACCAGGCGGCCGAGTAGTGCCCGCGGAACTCCTGCAGCGCTTCCGTGGCCACCGCGACCGCGGTCTCCTCATCGTCGGCCAGGAGCGGCAGCATCGCCTCGGCGAGGCGCGCCAGGTTCCACTCGGCGGCGAGCGGCTGGTTGCCGTAGGAGTAGCGCCCGTCGGCGTCGATCGAGCTGAACACCGTGGCGGGGTCGAAGGCGTCGATGAAGGCGCACGGGCCGTAGTCGATGGTCTCGCCCGAGATGGTCATGTTGTCGGTGTTCATCACGCCGTGGACGAAGCCGACCAGCATCCACTGCGCGACCAGCGCGGCTTGGGCGGCCACCACCGCCTCGAAGAGGGCGAGGTGGGGGTGGTCGGCCTCCGCGGCCCCGGGGTGGTGGCGGGAGATCGCGTGGTCGGCGAGGCGCCGCAGGAGCCCGTCGTCGCCGGTCGCCCGGACGAACTGGAAGGAGCCGACCCGCAGGTGGCTGGCGGCCACGCGGGCCAGCACCGCGCCGGGCTGCACGGACTCGCGACGTACGCCGCGCCCGGTCGCGACGACGGCGAGCGAGCGGGTCGTGGGGATGCCGAGCGCGTGCATGGCCTCGCTGATGACGTGCTCGCGGAGCATCGGACCGACCACGGCGAAGCCGTCACCGCCCCGGGAGAACGGGGTGCGACCCGAGCCCTTGAGGTGGAGGTCCCTCGGCCGGCCAGAGCCGTCGACCAGCTCGCCGAGCAGCAGCGCGCGCCCGTCCCCGAGCTGCGGCGAGTAGCCGCCGAACTGGTGACCGGCGTAGGCCTGGGCCACCGGCGTCGCGCCCTCCGGCGGGCGCGTGCCGGTCAGCAGACCGAGGCCTTCAGGGGTGGTGAGCCACGCGGGGTCGAGGCCGAGGTCGTGGGCGAGTGGTTCGTTGAGGACCAGCAGGCGCGGCTGGGGCGCCTCCTCGCCCTGCCACGGCACGGCCAGCTCGGGCAGCTCACGTGCGAAGCGGTGGTCGAGGGCGACGGTCGCCGTTCCTGGGGTCACCCCGTCGACGATACGTGGCGGTCGGCGACGGCCCCGCTCGGCGACCGCCGCCGCCGGGCCTCGTGGGGGAGCATGGGTCCATGAGCACGAGCGGGCCGAGCGACCCCTGGGACCCGGTCCTCCTGGGTCCGGTCGTCTCCGGTGAGTCGGGAGAGCTGGCCGTGGCCCACGCGCTGCTCCGGCGTGCCTCGGAGGGCGCGATCAGGCAGGCGTTCCACCTCTATGCGCCCGTCGCTCCGGTGGTGGTCTTCGGGCGGCGTGACACGCGACTGCCGGGGTTCGCCGACGCCGTTCGCGCCGCCGAGGACGCCGGCTTCGACACGGCGGTGCGGGCCGTCGGCGGTCGGGTGGTGGCCTACACCGAGAACGCCCTGGTGCTCGACGTCGTGCGGCACGAGCCCCAGGCGGTGGGCGCGATGGACCACCGGTTCGTCACCTTCGGGGAGCTGATGGTCGAGGCACTGCGCACCATCGGGGTGCAGGCCCGGCTGGGCGCGGTGCCGGGGGAGTACTGCCCGGGCGCCCACAGCGTGAACGCCCGGGGCGTCGTCAAGCTCGTCGGCACCGCCCAGCGGGTGGTGAAGGACGCCTGGCTCTTCAGCTCGCTGGTCGTGGTGGACGACCGCGCCCGGCTGCAGGACGTGCTGGCCGACGTCCACCGCCACCTCGACCTGCCCTTCGACCCGGCCTCGGTCGGCACCGTCCGCGGCGAGAACCCCGCGGTGGACCTGTCGGAGGTCCGGGAGGCGCTGTCGAGCGCGTGGGGGATCGACGATGCCGCCCCGGCGGTGCTCGACGGGGTCACCCGGGGGCTGGCGGAGCGCCTCGAGCCGGGGCAGCGGGCGCGGACCACGGACTGAGCGGCTGCCGCCCGTCACCGGAAGTCGCGCGACGACGCCCGCGCCTGCAGCACCGCCCCGGCTCCCGGCACGACGACGTCGATGGCCTCGACCCGGTCGGCGATGAGGTTGGTGACGCCCTCGTTGCGCTCGAGGCGCCCGCGGACCACCACGGCGACGCGGTTGCGTGCGGCCTGCCGGTGGGCCTTCATCACCCCGATGGAGCAGACGACGTTGAGCATGCCCGTCTCGTCCTCGAGGTTGAGGAAGGTGACACCCATGGCGGTGCCGGGGCGCTGGCGGTGGGTGACCAGCCCCCCGACGTGGACGCGGCGACCCGCCTCGGCGGTGGCGAGCTCGGCGATCGAGCGGACGCCTGCGCGGCGCAGGTCGTCGCGCAGGTGCTCGACGGGGTGTCGCTCCGGTGAGACGCCCGTGGCCCACAGGTCGGCCAGGGTGATCTCGGGCTCGCTCATGCCGGGAAGGGTGGGCGCCGCAGGGGCAGGCGTGGTGCCGGGCAGGTGGTCGGCGCCCTCGGCGAAGCCGGCCGCCCACAGGGCCTCGCGACGGTCGAGCCCCCAGCCGTCGAAGGCGCCGGCGGTGGCCAGCGACTCGAGCTGGGCGGTGGTCAGGCCGGCGCGGCGCGACAGGTCGGTGACGCCGGTGAAGGGCGCCTCGTCGCGGGCGGCCACGATCCGGCGCGCCACCTCGAGCCCGATGCCGCGCACCGAGTCGAGCCCGAGCCGGACGGCGAGCGCGCCGTCGCGGCGGTGGGCAGGGACCGGGTCGGGCGTGCCCGGCACCCACTCGGCGCGGGCGAACCGGGGCTGGCAGCACGTGTCGAGGCCGGTGGCGGCGACCGGGGCGTCCCCGACGGCCTCGAGGTCGGCCTGCGCCGCGGAGCGGGTGACGTCGGGACGGCGTACGTCGACGCCGTGGCGCCGGGCGTCGCCGACCAGCGACTGGGGGGAGTAGAACCCCATCGGCTGGTTGCGCAACAGCCCGGCCAGGAACGCCGCCGGGTAGTGCAGCTTGAACCAGGACGAGGCGTAGACCAGCAGCGCGAAGGACAGGGCGTGCGACTCGGCGAAGCCGAAGTTGGCGAAGGACAGGATCTTGACGTAGATCGAGTCCGCCAGGTCGCCGGTGATGCCGCGCCGCGCCATGCCGGCGTAGAGCTTCTGCTTCACCGACTCGATGCGCTCCACCCCGCGCTTGGACCCCATCGCACGGCGCAGCAGGTCGGCGTCGTCGCGGCTGCAGTCACCCAGCGTGACGGCCATCGCCATCAGCTGCTCCTGGAACAGCGGCACGCCCTTGGTGCGCTCGAGCACCGGCACCAGCTCGGGGTGGTCGTAGGTGACGGGTTCCTTGCCGGTGGCGCGGCGGACGTAGGGGTGCACGGCCCCGCCCTGGATGGGTCCGGGGCGGATCAGCGCGATCTCGATGGCGAGGTCGTAGAACTCGCGCGGGCGCAGCCGCGGCAGCGTGCCGATCTGGGCGCGGCTCTCGACCTGGAACACCCCGATCGAGTCGGCGCGGCACAGCATGTCGTAGACCGCGGGCTCCTCCTTGGGCATCGTCGCGAGGTCCCACCGCTCGCCGAGGTGGTCGGCGACCAGCCGCATCATGTGGTCGAGCGCGCCCAGCATGCCGAGCCCGAGCAGGTCGAACTTGACCAGCCCCATCGACTCGCACGCGTCCTTGTCCCACTGGAGCACCGTCCGCTTGTCCATCCGGCCGCGCTCGATCGGGCAGACCTCGCCGATCGGTCGCTCGGTGAGGACCATCCCGCCGGAGTGGATGCCGAGGTGGCGGGGCGCGCCCATCAGCTCCTCGGCGAGCGCCACCACCGGTGCCGGCACGTCGTGGGCGGCCGGGTCGCCCGCGTCGCCGGCCACCACGGACTGCCAGCCGTCGATCTCCTTGGACCAGGCGTCCTGCTGCCCCTGCGAGAAGCCGAGCGCCTTGGCGGCGTCGCGCACCGCCATCCGCGGCCGGTAGGTGATGACATTGGCTACCTGCGCGGCGTTGCGGCGGCCGTAGGTGTCGTAGACCCACTGGATGACCTCCTCGCGCCGGTCGGAGTCGAAGTCGACGTCGATGTCGGGCTCCTCGTCGCGGTGCGCGGAGATGAACCGCTCGAAGGGCAGCCGGTAGAAGACGGCGTCGACGGCCGTGATGCCGAGGGCGTAGCAGACCGCGGAGCTCGCGGCGGATCCGCGGCCCTGGCAGAGGATGCCCTGCTCGCGGGCGAAGGCGACGATGTCGTGGACGATGACGAAGTAGCCGGCGAAGTCCTTCTCGGCGACGATGCGCAGCTCGTGCTCGAGCCGGTCGCGCGCCTCCTGCTCGTGGGGCACCCCGGCGTACCTCTCGGCGAAGCCCCGCTCCGCGAGCACCCGCAGCCATGAGTCGGCGGTGTGGCCCTCGGGGATCTGCCGCTTGGGGAGCGCGGGCGAGGCCTTGCGCAGGTCGAAGGCCAGCTCGTCGGCGAGGGTGACGCTGCGGGCGACGGCACCGGGGTACGCCGCCAGCGAGGCCGCCGTCTCCGCGCCGCTGCGCAGGTGGGCCGAGCCTGACAGGTCGAGCCAGCCGTCGAGCTCGGCGAGGCTGCGCCGGGCGCGCACGGCCGCCATCGCCGAGGCTAGGCGGTGCCGGTGCGGCGTGGCGTGGTGGACGTTGCCCGCTGCGACGACGTCGAGACCGTGGACGGCGGCCAGCCGGGCGAGCGAGGCATTGGTCGCGTCGGCGCCGGGACGCGGGGAGAGCTCGACGAGGACGTGCTCGAGCCCGAACAGAGACGTCAGCCGGTCGAGGGCCTCGGCCGCAGCGGCTTCGCCGCCCCCGGCCAGCGCCTGCCGGACGGCGCCCTTGCGGCAGCCCGTCAGCACCGCCCAGTGGCCCCGGCCCCGCTCACCCAGGTCGTCGAGGTCGTAGACCGGGCGACCCTTCTCGTCACCGCGCAGGTGGGCGTCGGTGATCGCCGCCGCGAGCCGGTGGTAGCCCTCGACACCGCGCGCCAGGACCAGCAGGTGGCTGCCCTCGGGGTCGGGCACGCCGTTCTGCGGCCCCGGGAGACCGAGCGACAGCTCGGCGCCGAAGACAGTCGGCAGGTCGTAGGCCGCCGCGGCCTCGGCCAGCATCGGAGCTGCGTAGAAGCCGTCGTGGTCGGTCACCGCGAGCGCGTGCAGGCCGAGCCGCACGGCCTCCTCGACGAGCTCGGCGGGCGAGCTGGCGCCGTCGAGGAAGCTGAAGTGGCTGTGGCAGTGCAGCTCGGCGTACGGCGTGGCCGCCGCCGGACGCTCGATCGAGCGGGGCTCGGTGGCGGCGCGCTTGCGCCGCGACACCGGGGCGTCGTCGGCCCCCGGCAGGCCGCTGAGCCGGCGCTCGAGCTCCTTCCAGTGCATGGCGGGGTTGTTCCAGCCCATCAGCGCGCCTCCGCCGCGTGGGACGCCTCAGTCATAGCCGGCCTCCAGGGACCAGCCCTCCGGGGCGCGCAGCAGGAGCCAGGCCCGGCCGTCCGCGCCGACGACCTGGAAGCGGGCGCTCGGTCCGGCCCCGCCCGACCACCAGTCCTCGTCGGTGGGCCACGGCCCGGCCCACGCGGTCACCGGCTGCCAGGGCAGCCTCTCCCCGTCGACGGCGCCGCCGACCCGGAAGCGCCGGGGCTCGCCGCTGACGACGCCGCGCTCGGTGACGCTCACGACCCGTCCCGCGTCGTCCACGACCTCGGCCGCAGGGGGCGTCGCGAAGACCCGGACCGGTGCCGGCCCCGGCACCCGGCCCGGCCACGGCCGGTCCACCGGGCGCAGGTCGACCGCACGCTCGCCCCACGGCACCAGCGCCTGCCTCGCCGAGGGGCTGCGACCGCCCTGCAGCACCGGACGTCGTACGGCGTCGAAGCCGACCATGCCCTGCACGCGCGCCACGCCCCGCTCGACGAGGTCGTCGCTCGCGCCACCCCACAGCGCCTCCCCGTGCGCGGCCGCGGGCTCGACGACCTCCGGCGCGAACCTGACCCGGTCGATCGGGGCGCGCACCGTCCCGGACTCCTTGCGAGCACGCAGCGAGCCGCCGACTCCTGCCGACTGCAGCTGCCAGTGCACCCGGTCGACGAGGTCGCGGCCAGAGAAGTGGCGCGGGTGCAGCCAGGTGCGCGACGAGCACACGACGCCCTCGGACTCCGCCTCGACCCGCACCCCGGTGGCGACCAGCTGGTGGTGCGCGAGCTGGGAGACGAACCGCTCGGCGGTGGTGCGCACGCTGAAGGTGATGGCCTCGACGGAGTCGAGGGGAGGCTCGAAGGCCACGTCCGCCTCGAGCTCGGGCGGCGGGGTGCGCGCTGCGAAAAGCGTCCGGTCCTCGCCGCGGGCCCGCCGGTGGACGTCGGCGCCATAGGTGCCGAGCCGGTGCTCGACGGCCTCGCCCGGCAGCTCGGCGAGGTCACCCAGCGTGCGCAGGCCGAGCCGCTGCAGCAGGCCGACCAGGTCGCGCCCGCGCCGTCCGTCGTCCTGGAGCACGTGCACGGGCAGGCTGCGCAGGAAGGCCGCGGACCCGCCGTCCGGGACGACCACCCACGACTGCACGTCAGCGGTGCGGGCGGCCTGCTCGGCGGTGAAGAGGTCGTCGGCGATGCCGACCCGGACGTCCCACACGCCACCCTCGACCAGCGCCTGGCACGCCGTCGCGGCGGCCTTGGTCTCGGTGCCGTACCAGCTGCCGGGAGCCCGGACGGCGAGCAGGCCGGGGCGCAGTGCCGCCACGCCGGGGCGTAGGTCCTCCACGATCGCCAGGATCGGCTCGAAGGCACGGGCGTCGCGGTCGGGGTTGGCCGGCAGCACCACCAGGTCGGGGCACCGGGCCTGGGCGTCGCGGCGGCGCTGCCCGCGTCGTACGCCCCCGGACCGGGCCGGGCCGTTGCACACCTCGACCACGTTGGCGGAGAGGACGGCAGCGGGGGAGCGGGGCGACCTCTCAGCCTCGTCGAGCGCGGCGACCACCGACCAGTCGTGGCACCA
>NZ_JAOPWY010000171.1 GCF_025965415.1 Nocardioides sp. | reverse complement strand
AACGCCAGGCGCGCTTCGAGGAAGACGCGCTGCCGTTCCTCGACCAGCTCTACTCGGCTGCTCTGCGCATGACGCGCAACCCGCACGACGCCGAGGACCTCGTCCAGGAGACCTTCTCGAAGGCGTTCAGCGCGTTCCATCAGTTCAAGCCGGGCACGAATCTCAAGGCGTGGCTCTACCGCATCCTCACCAACACCTACATCAACTCGTACCGCAAGAAGCAGCGCCAGCCGCAGCAGATCACGGACGAGATCGAGGACTGGCAGATCGCCCGCGCCGAGTCGCACGGCTCGTCCGGCCTCAAGTCCGCCGAGATGGAGGCGCTCGAGCACCTTCCGGACAGCGACGTCAAGGACGCGCTGCAGGCCCTGCCGGAGGACTTCCGCTACGCGGTGTACCTGGCCGACGTCGAAGGTTTCCCCTACAAGGAGATCGCCGAGATCATGGACACGCCGATCGGCACCGTGATGTCGCGACTTCACCGCGGTCGTCGCCAGCTGCGCGACATGCTCGCCGACTACGTCCGCACCAACGACCTGTTGCCGACCTCCACTGTTCCCGCCGCGACGGAAGGGGTGAACGGATCGTGAGCACGCAGGAGCACGGTTCCCACGAGCACGGCCGCGACGACTGCGTCGACTACATCGAGCGCATCGTCTACCTCATCGACAACGAGCTCGACCAGGCCGACTGCGCCGTCGTCGAGCTCCACCTGCGCGAGTGTGGGCCTTGCCTCGAGCGCTACGACCTCCAGCGGGCGGTCAAGCAGCTCGTCGCCCGCTCCTGCTCGGAGTCCGCTCCGGAGTCGCTGCGCGACCGCGTACGCATCCGGCTGCGCGAGGTCGAGATCCACCTCACCGAGGGCGGGGCCTGACCCGATTAGCAGCACCCGGTGTCATTTGAGACACTGCTCCGAGCACCGATTCCAGGAGGACGACATGGGCAAGACCGGACGCAAGCGCCGCGCTCGCAAGAAGAAGGGCGCGAACCACGGCAAGCGCCCCAACGCCTGACGCGCACCGCACCAGTGGAAGTCCCCGCCCAAGGCGGGGACTTTTGCATGTCCGGAGGTGGCGCGTGTGGCGTCGGGCCGCAGGTGTGGACGTACATTCGACGGCATGACTGCGCGGGAGGCGCGCGCCGCCGACGTCGAGCGGATGGTCGAGCTGGCCGACGAGCGGTGCGCAGCACTCATCCACCGTGCCCAGAGATGCTCGCCTGCCTCGGCAAGTGCTGGCAAGCCGCCTCGACGTCGGCCAGCAAGCGACGGAGTCGTTCGTCCGCCTCCGCCAGGTCCATGCTGCGAGCCTGGGGTTTGAAGCTGAGTCTGAGCCTGGGTTGCGGCCGGCTCGACGGGAGCCACGGATCGCGGCAGATCCGGATGTCCAAGGCATACATAGGCTCCGCCTACGCCGGACAGCGTCCTGGCTTCCTCATAGTCGACAGCGCCCGCTGGTCGACAACGCCGGCGCGGGCTCGTGGCACGTTGTGCACGGACGGGCTATGGCCCGATGGTGTACTCACCGATGGTCGTTTCGCCGTCCGATTCGTAGACTGGGACTGAGTGTGATCGATCTTCGTTGGCTTCCTGCTGAGCGCGCGCGTCTGCCGGTGAGGTCGGCACGGGCCAGCGCCCGTCGAGGTCCTCGACGTACGCGTAGCCCTGCTTGCCGTCCGTTGTGTAGACGGCGATCAGGTCAGGCGACTTGCCGTGGCGTTGGACGCCGAACGTTTCGCCATGAGCGTTAACTCCCCACTCGGAGGTTTCGGTGCGGACGTAGTTGGCGACGACCTTCCACCCCACATCCGCTTTGGCCCGGAGCCTGAGCGAGGTCTGTCCTGGGTCGAGGTCGATCAGTGTGTAGTTCGCACTTCGGGGGTCTGCAATCTCGCTCTCGCTTGCCGGGTCGTCACATACGATTGACGCGCCGTCGGGATATACGATCCGTCCGGCAGTCAGGCAGACCACGGACACGTTGGCTGCGGTGGCGCGGTCGGGGCGCGACCCCAGTTCCACAGTGTCTGTTCCGGTTCCCGTGACTTCGACGGGCTCGCTCAGGTCGATGGCCCTCGTTGCGCCAGGCAGCGGTCCGACATCCTCGTAGCGGACGGTTTCGGTCGGCGATGGCGGTTCCGTTGCGATGTCGGGGCCGTCGGACTGCGTTGACGGCGGCGGGCTGAGGAGCAGTGCGGCGGTTGCGGCAACCACTGCGGCAGCGACACCACCGGCGACCCCCGCGTGGATGGTGCGGGCACGCCGCCGGGCGCGCCGTTGAACGATCTCGAAGCGGTCCGGAGGGCCATCCATCGGGGGTGGAAGGGTGCGCAGCAGGTCGCTCAGTTCGTCGGTGTTCATCGTGTACTCGTTCGGTCGGGTTCGGTGGCTTCGAGTGCCTGACGGAGTTTGGTGAGGCCTTTGGCGCTCTGGCTCTTGACCGTGCCCGTTGAGCAGCCCATGACGTCTGCGACGGCGTCCACCGATAGGTCGTCGAAGAAGCGCAGCACTACGACTTGCCGCTGACGCACCGGCAAGGTCATGAGGGCTTTGAGAACGATCAGTCGGTCGTCGAGCCGGGCCGGGTCATTCTCGTCCGGTGTGTGGTGGCGCTGATGGTGCAGGTCGGCATCGGGGGTGGGGGTCTCTTGGTTCCAGCGTCGAGCCCGCCAGTTGGCGTTGACGCGCACCATGACCTTCCGGACGTAGGCGTCAGGTTGACCGTCTGCGATGCGAGCCCAGTGGGGCCAGGTTCGTGCGAGAGCGGTTTGCAAGAGATCTTCTGCGGCAGCTTGGTCTCCAGTCAGCATCCAGGCCGTCCGGAGTAGCGCAGGGGAGCGTGCCACGACGAACTCACGAAAGCCTGATGGTTCTGTCCGCACGCGTCCCCTCCTCTCGGCCTCACCAGTAGAACCGGTGAGACCGCCAGTTTGGTTGCCTCGCGACTCGGAAGCAGGACATCACCGATCGCCGTGGGCGCAGCCGCATGAGACCGTCAGCCACCGAAACGCGGCAGATCCGGATGTTCGCAGTGTCGGCGTCGCGTCCTATCGGCGTCACCCGATCAATCAGCCGTCGAGGTAGGCGACGTCTTCGAATCGCGGGGTCGGCGAACTGAGGAGCGCCAACCGAGCAGATGTAAACCAAGTCGTACGAGGACCGCACATCGGCACATCCGTGAGCTGATCGCGGCAGATCCGTGCACGTGTTGCCGGTTGCCTCGCCCGTGAAGGGATCAGCACCCCAGGGGCTGCGCTGAGCTAGTCATTCGGCACGTGGCGCCGCGTCGCGGCGCTTGTTCTCCTTGTCGACGGCGACAACAATGTCATGGACCAGGCGCGAGTGCCAGCGCTCATGAGCCTCGAGGTCGTCGGTCAGGGCGCGGCAGTCAGGACATGACGTCGACGGCGGTGGTGACTGTTGCATGACGTGCTCCCTCCAAGCGGTGGTTCGTTCAACCGTGGCACGAATGGGAACGGTCGTCCATGCCTCGTCGGTCGCAACGGATCTCGCCATCCTCGAACCGCTGATCTCCGGCCCCTCGGCGGTCGGGCGAGGCACAGGAATGCCGGCGGCGGAAGACGAACCCATCGCGGCAGATCCGGACAATGCGCTGTCCGGCTCAACCCCCGGAGTCGCCGCCAGCGACGTCAACCCCCGGAGTCGCCGCCAGCGACGTCAACCCCGCCGCCGTCGAAGCCGCCTCGCATGCGCTGGCTGCTTTCGAGTTGATCGGGGGATGGCGAGATGATGGAGTACATCAGCGCCGCCGCGATGCCGACCGCGATGAAGCCACCCATCAGCACCAGACCGGCGCTGGTCGTACCGCTCGATCGAAGCGCTGCAAGGAAGCAGGTGCCCACGGCGGCTGCAGAGACAGCCCAGAAGATCGACCAAGACCGACGACGCCGACATGGCGTCGCGCTGGTGAATGGGCGGAGAGACATGACGTGAGTGTGGCGCAAGGCCAAGCACGTGGATAGGTCGAACCTGAACCTCTCCTCATCGGCGTGTGCGGATGGCTGATCGCGGCAGATCCGTGCACGTGTTGCCGGTTGGCCCGCCCGTGAAGGGATCAGCACCCCATGGGCTGCGCTGAGCTAATCATTCGGCACGTGGCGCCGGGTCGCGGCGCTTGTTCTCCTTGTCGACGGCGACAGCAATGTCATGGACCAGGCGCGAGTGCAGCGATCATGAGCCTCGAGGTCGTCGGTCAGGGCGCGGCAGTCAGGACATGACGTCGACGGCGGTGGTGACTGTTGCATGACGTGTTCCCTCCAAGCGGTGGTTCGTTCAACCGTGGCACGAATGGGAACGGTCGTCCATGCCTCGTCGGTCGCAACGGATCTCGCCATCCTCGAACCGCTGACCTCCGGCCCCTCGGCGGTCGGGCGAGGCATAGGAATGCCGGCGGAAGACGAACCCATCGCGGCAGATCCGGACACTCGGCCTTGGTGGCTCACGATCGTGACAAGACGGGCGTCTGCGCCCGTGGATGAGTGAGGGGCCATGTCGAGACGTGCACACGAGGAGACCGATTCGCCAGCGTCGCCGTCGTCCTGCGGCTATGTTGCGGGATCGCGCTTCGGACCTCCGGGACGCTTCCGTCGTGAGCGAAGGCCTCTCCTTGAACCGCATCTCGTACACCGATCCGAGCGAGGCGCTATCTCCGCCCCAGCCCCGCAATGGGATGGGGCAAGCGGGACTCATCTTGAGCGCCTGCGGCATTCTCCTGTTCTGGGTCCCCATGGTCTACCCGAATGCCACGCTGATCGGCATCGTGTTGAGCGCGATAGGTCTCTCCAGGGCTCGAGCAGGAGCCGCCACCAACGGCAAGACCGCCATGGCAGGCCTGGCCATCGGAGTCTTGTCGCTTGTCGTGCCCGGACTGATTCTCCTCGGGGTGGCGACCCTCATCCTGCGCGGCCAGCAGTGACGCTCCTGCCCGCGACAGCAGCATCCCGGATCGATCTATCCCGTCCCACCACTGACCTTTGACTGCGGCTATCGCGCATAGGCATGAGCGGACGCTCGAGTCGCGGCAGATCCGGATAGTTGGCGTCGACTCGGCGCCTCGATCTACACGTGTGCGAGGGTCACCGTGCGCGGGCCGGCTTCTCCTCGCGTTCGGATGGCAGTCCACCCGCCGAAAGCAAGCAGGCAGCCCATGCCCATGATCGCAACTATCAGCATTCGGGCTTGGTGAACGACAGGGCTGCAGGCTGCCGCAGTACGTCGCTCATCATCGGTGGCCGTCGAGCCCGGTTGCGCTCGATCGGCGGTGCCGGACACCAACCACGAAGCGGAGATTGAGGGGCCGCAGTCTCGCGTCTGGCCCATGACCGACGTGGACAGTTGATTCTCCGTGCCGACGGCGAACGCTGCGAGGAGCACGAGCAACCCACCCGCCAGTGCAGCCTTGGCCCAGATCATGCACCGAGTATGGACCCCCCTGATGGTTGCGCGAGGCGAACGCTCATCGGCAGATCCGGGCGCGGGGCGGTCGGACAGTCGTCGGCCTACGTCCGCCTCGCGAACCTGACCTTGCCGTGCTTGTCGAGGGTGTGGTGGTAGGCGGCGTCGTGGATGAGGGTGTGGTGGCGGGAGCACAGCAGTCGGCCCTTGTCGACGCTGGTGCCTCCGCCACGGGACCAGGCGGTCTCGTCGTGGTGGGCGTGGCAGAAGGCAGGTGGGGCGTCACAGCCGACAGCGGTGCAGCCGCCGTCGCGGACGCCCATCGCGATGCGCTGGGTCTCGGAGTGGAAGCGGCGTCTGCGGCCGGCGTCGAGGACGACCGAGGGGCCGCCGAGGACGATCGGGATGATCCCGGCCCGGCACGCGAGCCGGCGCGCCTCGCCCGCGCTGATCCGGCCGCCGGTGTCGAGGGAGGCGGCCTTCAGTCCGCCGAGGAGGGTCTCGAGCTCCAGGCGCCATGGCCGTCGTCGGACATGGTGAACGATGCGAGGGCCCGGGCGTGGCGCTCCTCGGCCGCGAGGCGCCGGGCTTCCTCGGCGTCGGCTGCTGCGGGGTCGATGACCTCCAGCAGGCGCCGGCCCAGGATCCGCAGCGCCCGGGCGTCGTGCTCGGTCGCCTGCCGCAGCAGGAATGCCGTCGCCGCCGCTGGGACCCGGTCGCCGACGTCGTCGGGGAGTCCGTCGACCGCGGCCACGATCACGCTCGCCTGGTCGATGCGCAGGTCGCCGGCGGCGCGCGCCGTACGGACGGAGTCGTGGCGCTCGATCGAGGCGGCGAGGCGGGCGGTGCGGTGGGCCTCGGCGCGGGTCGTGCGGCTGGTGTGGGCCCACCAGCTCGCCGTCGAGGTGGCGCCGGCGTCCAGACCGGTCTCGACGGTCTCCGCGTGGCGCAGGACCCGCATCAACAGGTCCTCGAGCTGCGCCCGTGCCTGGGTCAGCATCACCAGCGCGTCGCCCGCCTCGGCCGCAGACAGCGACCACAGCGGAGCCTCCGCGACCGCGCCCAGCTCCTCGCGACACCGCCGCGCAAGGGACGTCACGCGGTGCTCGGGAGAGTGCTGGAGAGCTGACATGCAGACCACTCTCCACGCCTCGACCGACATGTGGCCGACAGCGCGGACATCCCTGTGGAAGAAGGCTTTCCGGCCCTTCGTGTGGAGGTCTGGTGGCCTACGGCCGAGCCAGGACGTGCTCGATGTCGGATCAGTCCGGCACCATGGCGACGAGCGCATGCTGTGGGAGCAGGGTCAGCTCGGCCACGTGCGGAAGGTGCAGCTCGCGGTGGTGGCGCGACATGAGCTCGCGCACCTCGTCCACGGCGATCCGCCGCTCGTAGTCCGCGACCTCGATGCGTTGGCCGAGTGTGGCAAGCGCCTCGCGCAATCGGTCGTCCATGTCGTGCAGTCCGTGCATGTCAAGCCCCCTTGTCGGCCCCCGCCCCACGCGGATGCCGCGGAGAGCCTGCCAGATGTGGGTGCCGCGGGTCAGCAACTCGTCTGGCTTGGCCCTACTGGTCTAGTCAAGTTCTCCTTGACATGACGAGACCTCAGAGGCGAGACAGGAAGCGTTCGGCGTCGACGACGACACGGGTGATCTCGCCGGCGGCCAGCACCTTGCCGGTGCCGGCGTCGCGCGCGCTCACCGTGAAGCGGTGCAGGCGCCCGTCCTCGTAGGCGCTCGACGCGCTCACCTCGACCTCGGCGCCGACCGGGCTCGCGGCGAGGTGCTCCACCTGCATCCGCGTGCCGACGCTGGTCGACCCCTCGGGCAGCACGGGGTCGAGGCACGCACACGTGGCGGCCTCCAGCCACGCCAGGAGCCGCGGCGTGCCGAGCACGGGAAGTGACCCGCTGCCCACGGCCGCGGCGGTGTCGTCGTCGGCGACCCGGAAGGTCAGCGTGGCGGGCTCGGGGGGCGACATGGCGGGCCTTTCGACGATTCGGTGCAGCGGTGGGGGCAACCTCAGTGCCACCCACACGTCTACCAGACATGGGCACGAGGACCCTCGACGGTGCGGGCCAGCTTGAGTCAGAAGACCTTGCTGAAGGCGATGAGCTCCACCCCGGGAAGCGGCGACCAGTCGCGCCCGGGGTCGCGGGCGTAGCCGAGGCGGGTGTAGACGCGGTGTGCGTCGGTCATCTCGGCCAGTGTGGAGAGCGCCATGCCGATCGCGCCGTGCTCGCGCGCCCGTTCCTCGCACAGGGTGGCCAGTGCGGTGCCGGCCCCGAGACCCCGGGCGTCGGGGTCGACGGCGAGCATCCGGAACTCGCCCTCGTCGGGGCGGCTCACCTCGCGGTACGACGACCCGGGAGGGCAGTAGGTGACGTTGCCGAGCAGCAGGTCGTCGTCGTCCACGGCCACCCACAGCTCCGCCTCCCGCGCGCGGGACGCGGCGTCCCGCAGCCGCTCGACGTACGGATCTGCGGGGCCGAGGGTGAACCCCGCGTAGGCGCGCACGGTCAGGTCCCCGACGCGCTCGAGCTCCTCGGGGGTGGCGCGGCGCAGGCGCACGTCGATCAGATGCCGAACGTCGCGCGGGGGTAGGCCGCCTCGACGTCGGTGATCACGTTGACGAGGTAGGGGACACCCGAGGCGTAGGCGCGGTCGAGTGCCGGGCCGATCTGCTTGGGGTCGGTGACGGTCTCCCCGGCACCGCCGAGCGCCCTGACCACCTCGTCGTACGCCGTGCGCTGGCCGAGGTCGGCCACGACGTCGTAGCCGTAGAGCATCTGCATCGGGCCCTTCTCCAGGCCCCAGGCCGAGTTGTTGCCCATCACCATGACCACCGGGAGGTCGTGACGCACGAGGGTGTCGACGTCCATCAGGGAGAAGCCTGCGGCACCGTCGCCCAGGAGCAGCGTCACCTGTGCACTGGGGCGGGCGATGCGGGCCGCGATGGCCGCACCGAGACCGGCGCCGAGGCAGCCGTAGGGGCCGGGGTCGAGCCAGCCGCCGGGACGCTTCGGCTCGACGTACTTGCCGGCGAAGGAGACGAAGTCGCCCCCGTCGCCGATGACCACCGAGTCGTCCTCGAGGCGCGGCACCAGCTCGCCGTAGATGCGGGCCGGGTGGATCGGGTCGGCCTCGGCGGTGAGGAGTTCGGCGTCCCGGGACGCCGCGACCTTGACCTGGTCGGCGAGCTGGTCGGCCCAGGCGCGCCAGTCGGGCTTGTCGCCGCGCTCGATCGCGGCCTGGAGGCCGTCGAGGACGGTCGTCAGGTCGCCCGCGACCGAGCCGGCCAGCTCGGCGTGGCCGGAGACCTGGCCGGGGGAGTCGGCGATGTGGACGACCTTGGCGAACACGCCGTCGGGGTTCTTGTCCGGGCCGCCGAAGGCGCCGTAGCCGAGCCGGAAGTCGAGCGGGGTGCCGACGACGACGACGAGGTCGGCGCCGGAGAGGGCCGCGCCCCGTGCCTTGGTGACGAGCGAGCGGTGGCCGCCGGGGATGACGCCGCGGCCCATGCCGTTGGTCAGGGTCGGGATGCCCAGGTCCTCCACGAAGCGGAGGGCAGCGGCCTCGGCGTGGTCGGCCCACACGTCGGTGCCGAGGATCAGCACCGGCCGCTGCGCCGCGGCCAGGAGCCGCGCGACCGCCTCGATCGCGTCGGTGTCGGGCTCGATGCGGGTGCCCTCGCCCGTGCCGGCGGAGCCGGTCGAGGAGTTGAAGAACTCGTCCATCGGGACATCGACGAAGACGGGACCGCGGTGGCTGGAGCGGGCCAGGGTGAAGGCCTCGTCCATGCCGGCCGCGACCTCGCCGGCGGTCATCAGGGTGCGGGCCGCCTTGGCGACGGGCGCGATGATCGGCGGCTGGTCGAGCTCCTGGAGCGATCCGGTGCCCCACCGGTTCTGCGGCGCGCGACCGCCGACGACGACCATCGGCGACCCGGCGAACTGGGCCTGCGCGATGGCGCTGATGCCGTTGGTGACGCCGGGACCGGCGGTGAGGACCGCGAGGCCGGGGACGCGGGTCAGCTTGCCGGTGGCCTCGGCGGCGAACGCGGCCGTCTGCTCGTGGCGCACGTCGAGGAGGCGCATCTGCGGGTCTGCCTTGACGGCGCCGTCGTACATCGGGAAGACGTGGGCACCCGAGAGGGTGAACATCGTCTCGACACCGTGGGCGCGGGCGACGTGGACGGCCAGCTCGCCGCTGTGACCAGAGATCTCGTTCATGCCCGGAAGGCTAGCCGCTGCCTACCCGCAGGTAGGGACTGTTCGACATCCGGAGCGCGTCGATCACGACGAGGAGCAGGTCGGGGCGGACGATCGGCGCCTGCGGAGCGAGGGAGAGATGGACGAAGAGCGCACGGAGGAAGGCTTGAGGGGCTGCCGTCGGCGCGAACGGGTCGTGGTCGACCGGCCCGTGGAAGGGGTTGCCGGACGCGGCGAGGCGGTGCACCCACGGCTCGAGGACGTCGGTGCCGAGGGTGTTGCGCCGCAGGACCTGCATCACGGCGGCCGCGATGCGGTCGGGCTCACCGGCGGCGAGCGGCTCGTCGGCGGGCTGCAGGAGCAGGCGCTCGGCGAGGATGTCGAGGAGCACGGCGTGCTCGGGACCGGCGACGTGCGGTGACTCGGCGAGGGCCCCGATGGCGTCGGCGCCGTGGGCCACCGCGTGCGCCCAGCCCTTGTCCGGCACGAAGCCGCGGGTGTCCTTCTCGGTGAGGAACCAGGTCGCGACCCGGTCGCCCCACTCGAGGATCTTGGCGCCCGGGAGCAGGTGCTGGGCGGTGTCACGCTCGAGGCACGCCGCCAGGATCAGCGCGCTGAAGCTGCGCCGGAAGACCGTGTCGGTGCCGGCCTCGCCCAGGCCCACGGACAGGCCGGCGACCATCCCGTCACCGAGGCCGGCGAGCAGGTCGTCGTAGACGCCGCGGTCGATCCAGGTCGACAGGGCCGGGAAGGCCGTGCCGTCGCGGACCTCCGGGCGGGTCGAGCCCAGCATCGTGGTGAGCTCGGCGGTGAGGTCGTCCAGCGGCCGGTCGGCCGGGACCTCGAACCCGGCAGCCTGCACCTGGTCCCAGTAGCCGATCGACATGCGGCCATCCTGCCAGCCGTTCGCGCAGCGCCCTAGTCGGGTTGTCCGAACCGGATCGAGAGGGGGCCGCGGCCGCCGGTGACGTGGACCGTCCCCTCCGGGCCGGCTTCCACGACGTACGAGGCGTGGGGGCTGACCGCTGTGCCGGGGGCGAGCAGGACCGTGGTCCCCCCGTCGGGATCCAGCCCGGACGCCAGGTCGAGATGGTCGGCGGAGTGGCCGGTGACCTCGGCGCTCGCCCAGACGATCCGGTGACCTGCGACGTCGATCCCCAGCGGCAGCACGTGCCCCCGGCGAGCACCACGGCCCGGCCGTGGCCGCTCGCCACCGACACCCCGCACACCGCTCCGTCGACGTCGGTGAGCACCACGTCGACGCCGGTCCCGTCGGCCGGCACGAGTCGCTGCCGCAAGCCGACCCGAACCTCCGGGCCGGGCGCGGCCCAACCGTGCCGCACGACCGACGGGAACAGCTGGGGGGCCGTCGTGGAGCAGGTCGCCGGGGTGCAGCCCGAGCCCGTCGGCGAGCAGCGTGCACGGCGTGCCGTCGAGGTCGCGCTCGGGGAGCGGACCCAGGTAGAGCAGGCCGCCGCCCGCCTGCACGGGGTCGAGCACCCGCTGCTGGACGACGGGCGAGAGGTGCCGGCCCGAGGCGAGGGCCAGCACCGAGCCCGGGTCGGGGTCGCGCTCCTCCAGGTGCACGGCGCCGTAGCGGAAGCCGGCCAGGAGCATCGACCGGGCGAGGAACCGGCGCTGCCCGGCCCCCCGGCGGGCGGCGAGGTCGGCCACGACCTCTCTCATGAGGTCGGACCCGGGGTGGTGGTACTCCGTCGCGTAGGCGTCGAGCACGAGGCCGAGCGCGACCCGGTCGTGCTCCTCGGTCATCCGCGCCAGCCAGTCCTGCTGCGCGGTCATCGCCCGGGCGGTCCGTGCGGTGGTCGGTGCTCGCGCGCCAGGGCGTGCGCGTGCCCGAGGACCTGGCGGTGGTGGGGTTCGACGACATCATGACCTCGCGCTACATGGGCCGGGGCCTGACGACGGTGCTCCAGCCGACGCGCTCCCTCGGCCACTGGGCCGCGATCCGGCTGCACGAGCGGATCGAGGGCCGGACCCACGACGTGCACCCGCAGGTGCTGCCCACGCGCCTCGTCGTCCGCGGGACCTGCGGCTGTCCGTGGGAGGGACCGAGCAGCACCTAGGGTGGTCCGGTGCCCTCCCTCCACGAGCTCGTGCGAGCCCACACCGACCTCGTGGAGGACGACGTCACCTGGCTGCAGCTGCTCATGGCCGACTGGCAGATCCTCGCGGACCTCTCCTTCGCCGACCTGGTGCTGTGGCTGCCCGACCGGGAGGGCCGGGGCTTCTGGGCGGGCGGGCAGATGCGTCCCACGACCGGCCCCACGGCGCTGGTCGACGACGTGCTCGGCACGTTCATCCCCACCGGTCGCCGCCGGATGCTCGACGAGGCCTACGGGTCGGGCCGGCTGGTGCGCGAGGGTGACCCCGAGTGGCGCGACGACGTGCCGGTGCGGGTGGAGGTCATCCCCGTGCGCCGGGCCGGCCGCGTGATCGCGATCATCGCCCGCAACACGAACCTGCTCGGCGTACGCACTCCCAGCCGGCTCGAGCTCAGCTACCTCCAGACGGCCGCCGAGCTCACCCAGATGATCGCGTCGGGCCACTTCCCGCTGCCGGGGCAGCGCAGCGACCACGCCGACTCACCGCGGGTGGGCGACGGGTTCGTCCGCCTCGACCCGGCGGGCAAGGTCGTCTACGCGAGCCCCAACGGGCTCTCCGCCTACCGTCGGCTCGGCCTGCAGGGTGACCTGGCCGGGCTCGTCCTGACCGACCTGACGCGCGACCTCGTCCCGGCCCGCAAGCGCCCCGACGAGGAGACGCTCAGCGCCGTGCTCGGCGGCCGCGACGGCCGCGCGACCGAGGTCGGCACGGACGAGGTGACCCTCATCGTGCGCAGCATCCCGCTGCGCCCGCAGGGGGACCGCAGCGGCGCGCTGCTGCTGGTCCGCGACGTCACCGAGCTGCGCAGCCGCGACCGCGAGCTGGTCACCAAGGACGTCACCATCCGCGAGATCCACCACCGGGTGAAGAACAACCTCCAGACGGTCGCGGCGCTGCTGCGCCTGCAGGCACGACGTACTCAGGCCGAGGACGCCAAGGCGGCGCTGGAGGAGGCGGTGCGCCGGGTGGGGTCGATCGCGATCGTCCACGAGACGCTGAGCCACGCGCTCGAGGAGACGGTCGACTTCGACGAGATCGCCGACCGGCTCGGGGCCATGGTCGTCGACGTCAGCGGCGTCGAGCTGCCGGTGCGGGTGGTGCGCGAGGGGTCGTTCGGCAAGCTCTCCTCAGAGGCCGCCACGCCGCTGGCGATGGTGCTCACCGAGCTCCTCCAGAACGCCGTCGAGCACGGCTACACCGACCTGCCCGACCGCACCGGGGGTCGGGTGGTGGTGACCGCACGCCGGATCGTCGGCCGGCTGCACGTCATCGTCGAGGACGACGGTCGCGGGCTGCCCGACGGCTTCGACCTCGACGGGTCGACCCAGCTCGGGTTGTCGATCGTGCGCACGCTCGTCGAGTCGGAGCTGGGCGGCATCCTGGAGATCGGTCCCGGGAGTCAGGGCACCCGCGTGCAGGCGGACCTGCCGGTCGACTGACCCGGACGGACCGGGCGCGAGCTCAGGCGGTGCGGATGCGGGCGCGGGCGTTGCGGCGCTTCAGCGCCCGACGCTCGTCCTCGCTGAGGCCACCCCACACTCCATGGTCCTGTCCGGCCTCCAGGGCCCAGGCCAGGCACTGTTCGCGCACGTCACAGCGACGGCACACCTGCTTGGCCTCCTCGATCTGGAGGATCGCGGGTCCGGTGTTGCCGATCGGGAAGAACAGCTCAGGGTCCTCGTCGAGGCATGCGGAGCGGCTGCGCCAATCCATGAGTGGGGGATTCCCTCTTTCTTTCACAGGCAAAGTGGCTGTTTGCGGACATTCAGCGAGGCCCGGGCGCCCGAAGCGCAGCGACAAGAGTTGCAAGACTTGAACGTTCACACAACCCCAAACCGGGTCGTGTCGGTCACAACTAGGATTGCCGAGTGCCTGTTACGCCTTCTGGTCCGGACCGTGGTGCTCCGCCACCTCTCGTGGTGGCGGCCTCGCTGACCGCGATCGAGGCCTTCGTCCTCGCCGCGCTGGGCCTCCTGGAGCTCGTCAACCTGAGCTCGATGCGATTGACCATGGGTCTGACGACCTCGGTCTTCTTCCTCGCCGCGGCTACCGGGCTCGCCTGGTGCGCGTGGTCACTGTCGAGCGTACGCCGGTGGGCCAGGGGGCCGGTCGTGATGGCGCAGCTCATCCAGCTCGGGCTGGCGTGGAACCTGTGGGCGGGCTCCACC
>NZ_JAOPWY010000166.1 GCF_025965415.1 Nocardioides sp. | reverse complement strand
GGGACTGCGGGGGCTGGGACTGCGGGGGCTGCGGCGGTGCGGCGAGGTCGGCCGGCAGAGGCTGGCGGCGCATGGAGACCTCGGACCGCTCGGGGGTGCGGACCGACTCGACGGGCGGCGCCGGGATCAGCCGCATCGCCGTGAGGTTGACGATGTGGCGCGGGCCCTCGTCGGCGTCGGCCTCGCTCACCTCGACCACGGGGCGTACGTCGACCACGACGGTGTTGGTGAGGTGGTCGTGCCAGCCGCGGCGCTGGCGGCCGCGGTCCTCCACGGCGGTCCAGGCGAGGGTGGCGATGCCGATGCCGAAGGTGGGGAGGCCGGCGACCCCCAGCACGAGCGAGCGCAGGAGGGACGGCCCGACCCCGATCGGGGTGCCGTCGCCGTGGTGGACGACCCGCAGCCCCGACATCGCCTTGCCGGGCGAGCTGCCGCTGACGCCGAGCACGATCGCGAACACCAGCCACAGCAGGACCGTCGCGCCGGACACCGCACCCACCACGACCCAGACGTCGTCGGAGACGAAGAGCGCGGTGACGACGCCGACCGCCGCCAGCAGGCTCCAGGCCAGGAGGCGGTCGACGGCGAACGCGGTGAACCGTCGGTCGAGCTGGGCGATCGGGTAGGTCACGGGGAACGGTTGCTGGGTCACGGCGGCGGGGGTGCTCAGGGGTTCGTGACCTGGATGGTGACGCCGTCACCGAGGTCGAGGACGGCGCCGGGGATGAGGCTGACGGCGATGCCGGGCGTCAGCTCCTCGGGGTCGAGGCCCGGCTGCGCGAGGACGGTGCCGTTGGTCGAGCCCAGGTCGGTGGCGATCGCCGAGCCGTGGTCGGCCCCGGCCCCGGGGCGGATCTCGAGGTGGGTCGAGGAGATCTCCTGGTGGGGGCTGGACACGGTCACCACGTGGGGCTGGTCGTGCGAGGCGAAGCGGCGGGCCTCCGGGGCGCGCCCCACGAGCACGGTGCGGTCGACCGACACGACGTCACCGGTCGAGAACACCAGCGACGCGACCGGCTTCGAGACCACGTCGGGCGCGATCTCCTGACCGGGGATCGGCGGTCGCTCGAAGTCGGCGTGCGGCGGACCGGCCATCGTCTGGCCGTCGCGGTCCCAGTCCTCCTCGACGACCGGCACGTCGCCGGTCGTGGTGGGGTCGTCCTCGGGCTCGCCGAAGCTGAGCGGCGCCGCGGCCGCCGGCTCGGGCGTGGGGGTCGGCTCGGGTTCCGGCTCGGGCACGACGGCCAGGACCGGCTGCTCCTCGGTCCACACCGGCGCGGCGGGGCCCGCCGGGGCAGCGGACGCGGACGCGGACGGCGTGCCGAACTCGACGACCGAGACCCGCGCGAGGCCGGGCGTCAGGGCGTGCTCGACCGCGCCGCCACCGGTGAGGGTGACCCGGATGCTCGCGGCACCGGTGACGACGTGCTCGCTCCACGTCGTCCCGGCAGCCGCGGTGACGGTCTCGTCGCCGGCGGCCGTGGAGACCGACGCCGTCGGGGCTCCCCGCACGAGGAGCCGGGTCGCGTCGTCGCTGTGCGCGACGAGGGCGAAGTGGTCGAGGGAGGACAGCCCGTCGGCGAGCAGCGCGTCGAGCACGGCGTCGGCGTCGGCACCGGCGTCGGCGAGGTCCCAGAGGGCGGCCACGCGGGCCCGCTGGCTGGTGGGCAGCAGGACCGTCACGTGCTCGCCGACCACGGCGTACCAGTCCCCCGCCGCGAACCTGGCCGCTGCGCTCACTGTCGTCCCCCAAGCTTGGATTCGAGGCTCTGCAGCTGGCGCTGCGAGTCATAACTGGCGTCCTTCACCAATCCCACCACATCGACGACCACGGCCGTGGCGTTGTCGCGACCCCCGGCCGCCACCGCAGCCCGGACGAGCCGGTCGGCGGCGTCACGCGGGTCGGCGACGGTCTCGAGGATCTCCTCGATCTCGGCGTCCTCGATCATCCCGGTGACGCCGTCGCTGCACAGCAGGAGGCGCTCGACCGAACCGAGGGGAAGGAGGAAGAAGTCGGGCTCGATGCCCTCGGGGCTGCCGAGGGCGCGCGTGATGACGTGCCGCTCCGGGTGGACGGCCGCCTCCGCGACGGAGATCTGTCCGGCGTCGATGAGCTCCTGCACGACCGAGTGATCGACGCTGATCTGCTCGAGGCGGCCCTCGGTCATCCGGTAGATCCGGGAGTCGCCCAGGTTGGCCAGCAGCCACTTGGTGGTGCCGTGGTCGTCGACGAGCACGGCCACCACCGCCGTGGTGCCGGCGTGCCAGCCGGGCGAGAGCGCACGGTGGGCGTCGCCGTAGTCGATGATCCGGGCCTGCGCCCGGGCGAAGGCGTCGGCGACCTGCTCGGCGCCGCAGGCCGGGTCGTAGGCCTCGGCGAGGCGCTCGAACTCCTCCACGACCATCCGGCTGGCGACGTCGCCGCCGGAGTGACCGCCCATGCCGTCGGCGACGACGAAGACCGGTGGTGCGACGAGGTAGGAGTCCTCGTTGACCTTGCGCACGAGGCCGACGTCGCTCGACGACCCGTGGTGCAGGTCGACGTGCAGGTCGACGTTCCTCATGCCCAGCCCTCCGCGCCCGGTGTCGAGATGTGGGGCGGCGGCACCGACCCGGCGAGTAGCGTAAGAGGGATGTCCAGTCGAGGGCGGGCTACACCCGCGCGCACACTTGCCGACCAGCTCAGGAGCTGGTCGGACGACCAGCTCGTGGGGCTGCTCAGGGCCCGTCCGGATCTCGCCACACCCGCCCCTCAAGATTCCTCGCAGCTGGCCTCGCGGGCCGCCACGCGTTCGTCGATCCACCGCGCCCTCGACGGCCTCGACCGTCTGGAACTTTCCGTGCTTGATGCCCTGCTGGTTGCAGGTCAAACCACTTCGGACGAGGTGATCTCGATCGTCCACGCCGACCGGGACCGGACGGCGGCCGCGCTCCAGCGGCTGCTCGACCTCGCCCTCGCCTGGGAGGCCCCCGGCGGCATCCGCGCGCTGAGCGGCGTCGCCGACGCGATGCGCGGCCTGCCGGTCGGTCTCAGCGGCCTCCGCCCCTCCAGCCCCGAGCCCGCGACCCCTGCCGAGATCGCCGCCCGGCTCGCCGAGCTCAGCCCGGCGGCGACCGCGCTGCTGCGCCACGTCGACGCCCACGGCGGCGAGGGCACCACCGGGTC
>NZ_JAOPWY010000116.1 GCF_025965415.1 Nocardioides sp. | reverse complement strand
TGTACCGCTCCCACCACCAGGGCGAGCTGACCTTCTCCTTCGTCTACTCGTTATCGGAGAACTTCCTCCTGCCCATCAGCCACGACGAGGTCGTGCACGGCAAGGGGTCGCTGCTGAACAAGATGCCGGGCGACCGCTGGCAACAGCTGGCCAACCTGCGCGCCTACCTGGCCCTGATGTGGGCGCACCCGGGCAAGCAGCTGCTCTTCATGGGCTGCGAGTTCGGCCAGGAGTCGGAGTGGGCCGAGAGCCGCGAGCTCGACTGGTGGCTGCTCGAGCACCCCGAGCACGCCGGGGTCCACGCGATGGTGCGCGACATGAACGCGACCTACGCGGCCAGCGGGGCCCTCTGGGGCCGCGACAACGACCCGTCCGGCTTCGCCTGGATCGACGCCAACGACGCGGGGCGCAACGTCTTCTCGTTCGTGCGCCGCTCCCCCGGCCACCCGGACCTGGTGTGCGTCGCCAACTTCGCCGGCCACCCGCACGAGAGCCTTCGCCTCGGGCTGCCGTCCGCCGGCACCTGGACCGAGGTGCTCAACACCGACGCCGAGGCCTACACGGGCTCGGGCGTGGGCAACCTCGGCTCCATCACCGCCGTCCCGGGCGAGCACCACGGCCAGCCGGCGTACGCCGACATCGTGGTGCCGCCGCTGGCCACGGTGTGGTTCCGACGCAGCGAGGACTGAGCAGCCGACCGGCTCCGGAGGAGGCCGCGGCGATCCTCCGGAGCCAGGTCGGGCGCCTCACACCAGGTGGATCATCTCCAGCATCCCCATGAGGGCGTGCGGCATGCCGCCCATCTTGGGGTCGGGGAAGAAGCACATGACGACGTACTGGCCTGCGGGCAGGTCGTAGTCCACCGTCATGCTGCGGCCCGGGCTGAGCGAGCCGGTCTCCATGCCGCCCGGCAGCACCCAGGGCGGCTCCGGGCCCTCGTCGCTCTGCAGCACCTCCAGCACCTGGTCGGTGGTGGTGCCCTCAGCCACCTGCTGCAGGATCACAAAGTGCGGGACGCCGGTGCTGCGCTTGTTCTTGAAGAGGAACCGGCCCTTGGTCGGCAGGGTCGACGCACCTCCCCACGACGGCCCTCTCTTCGCGATGATCGTGCCGTCGGTGCGTGGCACCGACGACGTGCGCTTCGGGCCCCGGACGACGAACGCGTCGCCGACCACGAGCCCCCGGTCGCCGAACGAGAACGGCGTGTAGGAGCCGGGCTTCGGGAGCTCGACGGTCCCGGAGCCGCCACCGGAGATCCCGCCGAGGATCTGCGTGTTCTTGAGGGCGTGCTTGAGCGCCTTGATGTCGTTCTTGGCGCCGAACTTGTTGAGGTCGGCCACGAAGTCGTCGCTGTCGTAGCCCGCGGTGAACATCGCGAGCTCCACGACTCCCTTGCCCTTGACGCTCAGCATGACCCGGCCGGCGCGCAGGCGGTCGATCCCGGTCAGCTTGATCGACTTCTTGGTCAACGTGGCGGTGACGTGTGCCATCGCCGCGCGCGACGTGCTGGGCGTGCTGGAGGCGTTCGCCACCGTCGGCGCCATCAGGAGCGGCGAGCCGGCGAGCGCTGTTGCGCTCACGACCGCCACCACCCTGCGCAATCTCTTGAGCATGTGCATGAGTGACCCAACCCTTCTTGGTTGCGCTGCGCCGGCCTCCGCCGGCACAGCAGTCCAGTAAAGGCACGGTCGGGTCGCCCCGTCATCGGCAATATCGCGGAGGTCCAGACCAGCGGCGAAAGGGGGGTGCCACGCGCGCCGAGCAGGAGCAGACTCGACGGGATGCGGGGGACGATGCGCAGGGTTGCGGTCGGGGCGGCCGCCGTGGTGGTGGCCGCCCTCGCGCCCGTCGCGTACGACGTCGGACCGCCGCGCCAGGCGCCCCGGGCCTCCGCCGGCGCGGTCGTCAACGCCACGATCGTCATCGAGGAGGGCGGCGCCCGGAAGGGGTACGCCACGCCGCGGGTGACGGTCTCCGGCGGCGTCGTGACGGTGGTCAACCTCGACTCGATGGACCACACCGTCACCTCGGTGGCCAAGGGCGCCGACGGCCTGCCGGTCTTCGACGTCCGGGTCCGCGCGGGGACGACGGCGACCGTGCCGGGGGTGGAGACGCTGGCCGCCGGCGACTGGGCCTTCTACTGCAAGTTCCACCCCTCCATGCGCGGCGTGCTCACCGTGGAGGGCGGGGGCGGCGGGGTGGAGCCGGAGCGCCCCACCTTCGAGCAACCGCTGGTGGTGCCTCCCACGAGGCGCGGCGCCCAGGTCCGCCTGGTCATGCGTCGCGCGCTGGTGCGCACGATGCCGCACGGGCCGCGCACGGCCATGTGGACCTACGACGGCACCTACCCCGGCCCGACGATCCGCCGGCGCGGCGGTCGGGGCACCCAGGTCACCATCGTCAACCGGCTCCCCCGCGGTGCGGGGTCGATGTCCACGCACCTGCACGGCGACCACCACGCCTCCGCGGACGACGGCCAGCCGACCACGCAGCTCATCCGGCGCGGCGACAGCCGCACCTACGACTACCCCCTGACCGTCGACGGCCGGGCGGAGCCGGGGTCGTTCTTCTGGTACCACGACCACCGGATGGACCGCACCGCGCGCAACAACTGGCGCGGCCTGCAGGGCATGTTCGTCGTCACCGATCCGCCCACCCCGGGCCTCCGGCTGCCGTCCGGTGCGCGCGACGTGCCGCTGATGATCTCCGAGCGGTCCTTCCGCGCCGACAACCAGCTCGCCGACCCGTTCGCCGACGGTCCGCGGATGGTGGGGCACCACGGCCAGATGGCCTGGGTCGGACCCCAGTCGCCACCGGACGACGCCACCGTGGGCGACACCGTGCTCGTCAACGGTCGCGCCGCGCCGTACCTCACCGTCTCGGCCACCCGCTACCGCCTGAGGCTGCTCAACTCCTCGCCGTTCTCGAGCTACAACCTGACGCTGTCCGACGGCCGGCCGCTCCTCCAGATCGGCACCGGCAGCGGCCTGCTGCCCAAGGCGGTGGTCCGCACGAGCGTGCTGCTCGGACCGGCGCAGCGGGCCGACGTCCTCGTCGACTTCAGCGGTGCGAGCGGGCGGCGGCTGGTGCTCGAGTCGGTGCCTGCCGCTCCGGGCGGCACCGGCGCCGACGCCCGCGAGACGGCCGTCATGGAGTTCCGCGTCGGCGACCCGGCACGCGACAGCTCACGACTCCCCACGGGACTGCCGGCCCCCACCCTCGTCTCCCCCGTCCCCCGCCGGGTCGCGAAGACGTGGACCTTCGGGCTGGGCGAGGACCACAGCGGCGGCCACCACGCGAGCTTCTGGTCGATCAACGGCAAGGCCTTCGACCCCGCACGCGTCGACCACCGCGTGACCCTGGGCACCGTCGAGCGCTGGCGCTTCCGCAACACCAGCGACGTGACCCACTACGTCCACATCCACGCCGAGCAGTGGCGCACCCTTCTGCGAGACGGCCACGCGCCACCGCCGTGGGAGCTCGGGCTCGAGGACACGTGGCGTCTCGAGCCCGGCGAGGAGGTCGAGGTGGCCGCCCGCTTCACCGACTACACCGGGCCCTTCATGATCCACTGCCACATGCTCGACCACGAGGACCACGGGATGATGGCCCGCTTCGACGTGGTGCCCTGACGACGGGGCCCGCTCGCTAGGGTGGCCGGGTGCCCAACCCGATCTCCGTCTCCTCCGAGGGCGGCGTCGCGCGCCTCGACTGGGCCGGTGAGGTCAACACCGACGAGCTGCGTCGCGAGATCGCCGAGGCCCTGACGGAGCACTCCCGGGTCGAGGCCCTCGTCGGCGCCGGTGACACCGTCGGCCAGCGCGCCGCCACGTGGGCCGGGCTGCATCGCGAGGGCGTACGCCGTGGCGTGGGGCCCGACGGCGAGCAGCAGGACCAGATCGTCTTCGCCCGGCTGGTCACCGACGCCCCGGTCCACGAGCCCGGCGGCTTCCGCTCCCTGCTCAACTCCTTCCTGCCGCGCAAGCGGGCCATCTCGCAGATGCTCGTGCGCGACCCCGAGGGCCGGGTCCTGCTGTGCCAGCTGACCTACAAGCGCGACTGGGACCTCCCCGGCGGCGTCGTCGAGGTCGGCGAGTCGCCGCGGCTGGCCGTGCAGCGCGAGGTCGAGGAGGAGCTCGGCCTCGCGATCGAGCCCGGCGACCTCCTGCTCACCGACTGGCTGCCCGAGTGGGGTGGCTGGGACGACGCCGTGTGCCTGGTCTTCGACGGCGGCACCCGTCCTGAGGCGGTGCTCGACGAGGTGGTCAAGCAGGAGCGCGAGATCCGCGACGTGCGCTGGTGCACGCTGGAGGAGGTCGACGAGCTGGCGGCCGACTTCACCGCTCGCCGCGTCCGGGCCGCAGTCGGCGGCGATCAGACGTATACGGAGTCCGGTCGCTGAGGCAGGATGCCTTCATGGTGTGGGTCTACGAATTCTCAGAAGGCAACAAGGACCAGAAGGACCTCCTCGGCGGCAAGGGGGCCAACCTCGCCGAGATGACGAACCTCGGCCTCCCGGTGCCGCCGGGCTTCACGATCTCCACCGAGACGTGTCGCGCCTACCTCGCGTTGGCCGCCGACGGGCAGGGCGGTGATCCCGACGGCCTCGCCGAGGAGGTCACCGCGCACCTGGCGACGCTCGAGTCCGCCATGTCCAAGCGGCTCGGCGACGCCGAGGACCCGCTCCTGGTCTCGGTGCGCTCGGGTGCCAAGTTCTCCATGCCCGGGATGATGGAGACCGTCCTCAACGTCGGTCTCAACGACACGTCGGTGGGCGGGCTCGCGGCGCGCAGCCAGGACGAACGCTTCGCACTCGACTCCTACCGCCGGTTGCTGCAGATGTTCGGCGGCACCGTGCTCGACGTCGACTCCGAGCTTTTCTCCGACGCCCTCGACGAGGCCAAGCGCGCGGCGGGCACGGAGTCCGACCTCGACCTCGACGCCGACCACCTGCGCGCGCTCGTCGAGACCTTCAAGGCGATCATCAAGGAGCAGACCGGGCGCGACTTCCCGCAGGACCCCCGCGAGCAGCTCGACCTCGCGATCCGGGCGGTCTTCGACTCCTGGAACACCGACCGCGCCCGCCTCTACCGCCGGCAGGAGCGCATCCCGGAGGACCTCGGCACGGCCGTCAACGTCCAGGCGATGGTCTTCGGCAACTTCGGCATGGACTCCGGCTCCGGCGTGGCCTTCACCCGAGACCCCGCGAGCGGCGAGCAGGGCGTCTACGGCGACTACCTGCAGAACGCGCAGGGCGAGGACGTCGTGGCCGGCATCCGCAACACGGTCTCGCTCGCCGACATGGGCGACATCGACCGCACGTCGCACGACGACCTGCTGGGCATCATGACGCGGCTCGAGCGGCACTACCGCGACATGTGCGACATCGAGTTCACCGTCGAGCGCGGGAAGCTCTGGATGCTCCAGACCCGCGTCGGCAAGCGCACCCCCGAGGCGGCGTTCCGCATCGCGGTCCACATGGTCGACGAGGGCCTGATCCAGATGGACGAGGCGGTCCTGCGCGTGACCGGCGACCAGCTGGCCCTGCTGATGTTCCCGCGGTTCGACGACTCGGCCGAGCGCACGCTGCTCGCCACGGGGATGAACGCCTCCCCCGGCGCCGCGGTCGGCAAGGCGGTCTTCGACTCCGACACGGCGGTGCAGTGGGCGGCCGAGGGCGAGGACGTGATCCTGGTCCGCAAGGAGACCAACCCCGACGACCTGCGCGGCATGGTGGCGGCCCGCGGCATCCTCACCAGCCGCGGCGGCAAGACCTCCCACGCCGCCGTGGTCGCCCGCGGCATGGGCCGCACGTGCGTGTGTGGCGCCGAGTCGCTCGACGTCGACACCAAGGGCAAGGAGTTCCGGGTCCGCGACGGGGTCACCGTGCGCGAGGGCGACGTCATCTCGATCGACGGAAGCACGGGTGAGGTGTTCGCCGGCGCCGTCCCCGTCTCCGACTCCGTCGTGGTGCGCCACTTCGAGGGCGAGAAGCTCGACGACGACCTGGCCCACGCGGTCTCGCGGATCATGGCCCACGCCGACGGCGCGCGCCGGCTTCGTGTGCGCACCAACGCCGACACCCCCGAGGACGCGGCCCGTGCGCGGCGCTTCGGCGCGCAGGGCATCGGGCTGTGCCGCACGGAGCACATGTTCCTCGGCGAGCGCCGCGAGCTGGTCGAGAAGCTGATCGTGGCCGAGGACCAGGCCGGTGTGGAGGCGGCCCTCACGGCGCTGCTGCCGCTTCAGCGCCAGGACTTCACCGAGATCCTGGAGGCGATGGACGGCCTCCCGGTCACCATCCGCCTGCTCGACCCGCCGCTGCACGAGTTCCTGCCCGACCTCACCGAGCTGAGCGTCGAGGTCGCCCTCGCCGAGGCCCGCGGCGAGGTCGACGAGCGCGCGGCGACCCTGCTGACGCACGTCCGTCGGCTCCACGAGCAGAACCCGATGCTCGGCCTGCGCGGCGTACGCCTCGGCATCCAGATCCCCGGGCTGTTCCTCATGCAGGCCAGGGCGATGGCGGAGGCGGCCGCCGACCGGATGGCCGTCCACGGCACGCCGCGACCCGAGATCATGGTGCCGCTGGTCGCCAGCGTCCGCGAGCTGGAGATCGTCCGCGCCGACATCGAGCGGGTCATCGCCGAGGTCGAGGAGGACCGCGGCGTCAAGCTCGACATCGCGATCGGCACCATGATCGAGCTGCCGCGCGCGGCGTTCCTGGCCGACCGGATCGCCAAGCAGGCCGACTTCTTCTCCTTCGGCACCAACGACCTCACCCAGATGGCGTGGGGCTTCTCCCGCGACGACGTCGAGTCCTCGTTCTTCTCCCGCTACTTCGAGCACGGGATCTTCGACGTGTCCCCCTTCGAGTCCCTCGACCAGCGTGGCGTGGGCGGGATGGTCGAGATGGGCACCGTCAAGGGCCGTGAGACCAAGCCGGACCTCAAGGTCGGCGTGTGCGGGGAGCACGGCGGCGACCCGTTGTCGGTGCACTTCTTCGACCAGGTCGGCCTCAACTACGTCTCGTGCTCCCCCTTCCGCGTGCCGGTCGCGCGGTTGGAGGCCGGGAGGTCGGTGCTGGGCCAGCGCTGATCAGAAGAGCGCGGACGCCAGGTTGCGCCGGCCCGCCAGCACGCGCGGGTCGTCGTTGCCGACCGCGGCGAACAGGCCGAGCAGGTGGTCGCGCGCCCGCGACCGGTCCGGGTCGGCCGTGCGGGCCACCAGGTTCACCAGTCGCGTGAAGGCGTCCTCGACGTGCCCACCCAGCATGTCGAGGTCGGCGACCATGGTCTGGGCGTCGACGTCGTCGGGGGCGTCGGCCGCAGCGGCGCGGGCCTGGGCCAGGTCAACGCCCTGCGTGCGTTGCATGACCCTGGCGATGGCGAGACCACCCGCCGCCTCGACGTCGGCGGGGTTGGCGTCGACGAGCTTCTGGTACTCCGCCACCGCGAGGTCGATGTCGCCTGCGGCCAGGGCGTCCTGCGCCGGCGCGTAGCGCGGGTCGACGACCTCCTCCTCGCCCTCCGCGACCGGGGCGCTCGAGCGCGGCTGGTGCCGCCCGGCGATGCCCTGGGCGGTGAGCTGCTGGCCCACCTGCGTCATGAGCGTGCGCAGCTCCTCGATCGAGATGACGTCCTGCAGGAGCGGCATCGGCCGGCCGTCGACCACGGCCACCACGAGCGGGATCGAGGGGATCTGCATGGCCTGCGCGATCTGCGGCGCCGAGTCGACGTCGACGAGGCCCAGGAGGTAACGGCCCTCGTGCTCCCCCACCACCGTCGCCAGGTCCTCGGCCAGCTGGCCGCTCTCGGGCATGGTGGTGCGCGAGTAGAAGGCCAGCAGCACCGGCGCCGTCATCGACTGCTCGATGAGGCCCTGGAAGTTCTGCTCGTCCACGACGACGCTGTACGACGACCCGGCCGCGGTCGGCGTCGTGGGCCGTGGCGGGGCGGCGGGCCGTCCCAGTCCTGAGAGGTCGATGGCACCTGGGCGGCTGAACGGCTGCTGCGTCATGGGTCAATCCTAGGGAGAAGCTCCACGGGTGGTGGCAGCGGTCGGTAGCCTCGACGACATGGGATCCCGGGGCACCGCGCTGCTGGCGCGCCACCGGCACAACGTCGAGCTGCTGGCTCGCTTCGGGGTGGTGGGGGCCTCCGGCGTCCTGGTCAACATGCTGACCCTGATCGCGCTGCGCAAGCTGGGTCCGCACTTCGACGAGGCGATCGTCGGCCTGGGCACCTCCGACTTCAACCTCCGCTGGTACCACGTCTACTCCACGGTCGCGTTCCTCGTCGCCAACCTCTCCAACTTCCAGCTCAACCGCACCTGGACCTTCCGCAGCAGCCGGGCCTCGCGCTGGTGGACGGAGTACTGGCCGTTCCTGGTGGTCGGTCTCGGCGGCCAGGCGGTCGGTCTGGCGCTGCTCACCCTGCTCATGCACCCGCACTCCCCACTGAGCCTGCCGCCGAGCGTCTTCGACGACTCGACCGGCCTGCGCAACCGGCTCTACTGGTCGCAGCTGATCGTCATCGCGCTCGTGCTCCCGATCTCGTTCGTCCTCAACAAGCTCTGGACCTTCGCCGCCGTCCGGACCGGTCACCCCGACCTGGCCGACCCCATCCGTGAGGGTGAAGTGATGGTTGGGGAGGATGTGGCCTGAAGCCCGCGGTCTGTGGCCCAACTGAGCACAGCCTCGCCTATCTCCGGGGGACTACCGCGTGGTAGAAAACCCCGGAGTTTCACGGGAGGGGCGCCGCGGCATGACATCGGGGGCATACGACTTCACCGGCTACGAGGTGTTGGTCGTCGGGGGGACGCGCGGCGAGGGGCACGCCATCGCGACCGCCTTCGCGCGTTCGGGCGCCTCGGTGACCGTGACCGGCACGATGATGCTGCGCGCCCTCTACGACACCGACCTGTCGCCCTTCACCTACGAGTCGGTCAACCTCGCGCGCCAGGCGTCCATCGACCACCTGGTCGGGGCCATCGACCACGTCGACGTGCTGGTGCTCGCCGCCTCCTGCAACCTGCCCTTCGCCCTGCCCGCCGGCGAGCGGGACTTCATCGCCGAGGCGGCCCGTTCGGGCCTGCTGGGGCCGACCTTCCTCACCACCCGCCTGCGGCTCAAGCTCAGCCACAGCCCTGCGCTGGGCGGCGGCTGCGTCGTCAACACCGGCGCCGTACGCGCGTGGCTGGAGCTCTCCTCGACGCCCGAGGCGGCCCAGGCCGCGATCGTCGAGTCGACCGTCCGCGCCGGCGACAAGTGGGCCGGGCTGGGCGTGCGGGTCAACTCCGTGCTGGGGGCGCCGCGTGCGGTGCTGCCGCGCCAGTACGCCCAGCATGACGCCTCGACCGGTGGCAGCCGGGCGGCGGGCGGCACGATCGTACGCACCCCGCAGCAGCGGGTGAGCGACGCCGTCACCGACGCCGCCCTCTTCCTCGCCAGCAGCTCGGCATCGCGGATCACCGGCCAGACGCTGCGCCTCAGCTGACGCCTGCCAGCTCCCGCTCGGCCTCTTCCGCCTCGCTCCAGCATCGGCGACGTGGGGTCGCGCAGCGCGCGCCGCTGCACGGGGGTGATGCCGTCCTCGCTGTGCACGACGACCGTGCCGGAGCCTCCCGTCACCGTCGGCGCGACACGGGGACGAGTTTCCCCAAATGCCCGTCACGGTCGAAAACGCCCAGTTACAGTCCATCCACACACAGCAACAGGACATCCACAACTTGGTGCCGTCTCGGGCTCCGTCGCTCTCCCGTCATTTCGGAAGGACGTGCTCGCTATGACTGCAGAACTCATCTCCCCGCCCGGTTTCAGGCGAGGTGCCTCGTGGGCAGGCCGCGCGTCCCAGCACCGTCGTCGGCAGGTCTCCCGGGACGCCGAGGGCGCCCGCGTGCAGCCGCTGTGGGAGTCGCTCGTGGAGGTGCTCCGTGCGATCGACAGTCCGTCCTCGGCGCTGCTGTGCACGGCCGACGGCGCGCCGATCGCCGCCTACGGGCTCCACCGGACCGACCTGACCAGGGTCTCCGCGGAGACCGGCACCGTCTTCGCCGCGCGCCTCCAGCCCGTCGCTGCAGCGGACGTCGTTCCTGCCGAGGTGGAGACGGTCGAACTCACCGCCGGCCAGCGGCACACGGTGATCGCCTCGGTGCCCGGCTCCACCCAGACCGACCACCTGCTCGCCGTGACCGCGGAGGGCGTCAGCCTGCCGCTGCTCGAGGCCTGGACGCGGCGCGCCGCCGAGGACCTCCGCGAGGTGCTCGCCGCCGAGGCGTCCTAGTCGATCAGCTCGTCGGCGGCCGCGTAGGGGTCGACGTCACCGGCCGCGACGCGGCGCGCGAGGGCGTCGAGGTCCGCGCCGTCGCCCGGGCGGGCCCACCGCTCGCGCAGCGTCGCCAGCGCGATGGCCTCGACCTCGCGTCGTGCCCGGACCGTACGACGCCGGGCCAGCTCTCCCGACTCCTCGAGCCAGGCCGCGTGGCGGTCGAGCTCGCCGAGGAGCTCCTCGATCCCCTCTCCCGTGCTGGCCACGGTCTGCAGGACGGGAGGTCGCCAGGCGCCGTCGCGCCGCTGTGCCATCGACAGCATCGTCCGGAGCTCGCGCCGGGTGCGGTCGGCACCGTCCCGGTCGGCCTTGTTGACGGCGTACACGTCACCGATCTCGAGGATGCCGGCCTTGGCCGCCTGGATGCCGTCGCCCATGCCGGGCGCGAGCAGGACCAGCGTGGTGTCGGCCAACCCGGCCACCTCCACCTCGCTCTGCCCCACGCCGACCGTCTCCACGATCACCACGTCGCAGCCGGCGGCGTCGAGGACCCGCACCGCCTGCGGTGTCGACCAGGCGAGGCCGCCCAGGTGCCCCCGGGCCCCCATCGAGCGGATGTAGACGTCACGATCGAGCGCGTGGTCGCCCATGCGCACCCGGTCGCCGAGCAGGGCCCCGCCGGAGAACGGGGAGGACGGGTCGATCGCCAGCACGCCGACGCGCCTGCCGGCGCGTCGCATCGCCGTGACGAGCGCGTTGGTCGAGGTGGACTTGCCGACGCCCGGGGCGCCGGTGATGCCCAGGACGTGGGCCCGTCCGGCGTGCTCGCGCAGCGCCACCATGACCTCGCGCAGGACCGGTGACGCGTCCTCCACGAGCGTGATCAGGCGAGCCACCGCCGCCGGGTCACCGGTGCGGGCCCGCTCCACGAGGTCGGGGACCTCGAGGGCACCCCTCCTCGTCACGCCTGCCCCATGCGCCGACCCAGACCCCGGCTCACGCAGAGGGGACGCGGATGATCAGCGCGTCGCCCTGGCCACCGCCACCGCACAGGGCGGCGGCACCGACGCCGCCGCCGCGGCGCTGCAGCTCGAGGGCGAGGTGGAGCACGATCCGGGCGCCGGACATGCCGACCGGGTGGCCGAGCGCGATCGCCCCACCGTTGACGTTGACCTTGTCCTGGTCGACGCCGAGCTGGCGGGCGGACTCGATGCCGACGGCGGCGAAGGCCTCGTTGAGCTCGAAGAGGTCGATGTCGGAGACCGCGATGCCCTCCTTCTCCGCCGCCTTGGCGATCGCGTTGGCGGGCTGGAGCTGGAGGGTGGAGTCGGGACCGGCGACCTGGCCGGAGGCACCGATCTCCGCGAGCCAGGTCAGGCCGAGCTCCTCGGCCTTGGCCTTGCTCATCACCACGACGGCGCAGGCGCCGTCGGAGATCTGGGAGGCGGAGCCGGCGGTGATGCTGCCGTCCTTGGCCACCGGGCGGAGGCGGGAGAGGGAGTCGACCGTGGTGTCGCCGCGGATGCCCTCGTCCTCGGCCACGGTGATGTCGCCCTTGCGGGAGGAGATGGTGACGGGGACGACCTCGTCGTCGAAGACGCCGTTCTTCCAGGCGAGCGCCGCACGCTGGTGCGACTGCGCCGAGAAGGCGTCCTGCTCCTCGCGGGTGAGGTGGGCGCCCGCGGCGTTGCAGCTCTCGGTCAGGTTGATCATCGCCTGGTCGGTGAACTGGTCGTAGAGCGCGTCGTAGGCCATCGAGTCGACGAGGGCGGTGTCGCCGTACTTGAAGCCCTCGCGGCTCTTGGGCAGCAGGTGCGGCGCCTGGGTCATCGACTCCATGCCGCCGGCGACGACGATCTCGTGCTCGCCGGCGCGGATCAGCTGGACGGCCATCGCGATGGCGTTGATGCCCGAGAGGCACACCTTGTTGATGGTGATCGAGGGGACGGTCATGGGGATGCCGCCCTTGACCGCGGCCTGCCGGGCGGTGATCTGGCCGGTGCCGGCCTGGATGACCTGGCCCATGATCACGTAGTCGACCTGCTCGCCGGTCACGCCGGCCTTCTCGAGCGCGCCCTTGATGGCTACGCCGCCGAGGTCGGCGGCCGACTGGTCCTTGAGGCCGCCGAGCAGGCGGCCGATGGGGGTGCGGGCTCCGGCGACGATCACTGATCCAGTCATGGGGCCGACGATACCCACCGGGGCCGCCGGTCCGGCAGGGTGTGCGGCCCGCCTTCCGTGAGGCACACGTCACACCCCCTCGCCCCCGGCGCCGACGTCGTACACGATGTGCCCCATGAGCGCTCCCGACCCGCTGCACGACGTCCGCCACCTCTTCACCGCCATCGACCACGTCGGGATCGCGGTGCCCGACCTCGATGTGGCGATGGCGTTCTACCGCGACGTCTACGGCATGCAGGTCCTCCATGAGGAGGTCAACGAGGAGCAGGGCGTGCGCGAGGCGATGGTCGGGGTCGGTGACTCCGGCTCGTGCATCCAGCTGCTGGCCCCGCTCACCCCCGAGTCGACGATCGCCACGTTCCTAGACCGCAACGGCCAGGGCATCCAGCAGCTCGCCTTCCGGGTCGAGGACGTCGAGCACGTGGCCGCCGTGCTGCGCGAGCGCGGCCTGCGGCTGCTGTACGACGCGCCTCGGCGCGGCACGTCCGACAGCCGGGTCAACTTCATCCACCCCAAGGACGCCGGCGGGGTGCTCGTCGAGCTGGTCGAGCCGGCCGCGGCGCACTGACCAGGGCCCTGACCGCTGCCGGCTCGAGGGAGGCGTGCTCGCTCATGGGGCCTCCACCCAGCGGAAGCGCACCGGCTGCCCCGGGCACAGCTGGGCAGCGCGGTCGACGTCGGCGTCCACGACGACAGCGATGACCGGGTAGCCACCGGTGACGGGGTGGTCGGCCAGGAACAGCACCGGCTCCCCGCTCGGCGGCACCTGCACCGCTCCGCGCCAGGCACCCTCGCTGGGCAGCTGCTCGTCCCGTGACGGGTGCAGCGGCTCGCCGTCGAGCCGCATGCCCACCCGGTTGCTGCGCTCGCTGACCTGCCAGCTCGTGCCCACCAGCGCGTCGGCGTCACGGACCCAGCCGTCGCGGGGACCGCGGACGACGCGGAGCACCGCCTCGCCCCGCAGGTCGGGCGCGGGCACGGTGTCGACGTCGGGGAAGGTCTCGCCGGGCTCGCCGACGGGCAGCACCACGCCCGGCGCCAACGGCTCCGTCCCCAGGCCCGAGAGCACGTCGCTCGCGCGGGACCCGAGCACCTGGTCGGTGCCGACGCCGCCCCGCACGCCGAGGTAGGAGCGCAGCCCGCTCGCCGGACGTCCCAGGCCCACCCGGCTGCCGGGCTCGGCGAAGAACACGGTGTGGGAGCCGACCTCGCGGCCGTCGACGACCACCGGGCACGGAGCCCCGGTGACGCACAGCCACATCCCGTCCCCGACGACCTCCACCTCGAGGCCGCCGAAGGTCACCTCGACGGCGGCGGCGCCCTCGTGGTTGGCCAGGGCGCGGTTGGCCTGGGTCAGCGCCCGGCGGTCCGCGGCGCCCGACCTGCCCACGCCCACACCCGAGTGGCCGCGCCGACCGAGGTCCTCGACGAGCGCCAGCGGGCCGGTGGCGTGCACGTGCAGCGCGCGGCTCACGGCTCCACCCGCACGAAGCGCACCCGCACACCCGGGGAGAGCAGCGCGGCGGGCTCCCGCTCGAGGTCCCACAGCACGACGTCGGTGCGTCCGATCAGCTGCCAGCCGCCCGGGGAGGGGCGGGGGTAGATGCCGGAGTACTCCCCCGCCAGTCCCACGGCGCCCGCGGGCACCCGCGTCCGCGACTCCTGGCGACGCGGCACGTGCAGCCGCTCGTCCTGGCCGACCAGGTATCCGAACCCGGGCGCGAACCCGCCGAAGGCCACCTGCCACGTCTGTCCCGTGTGGGCGGCCACGACCTCGTCCGGCGTCAGCCCGGTCAGCGTGGCCACGTCGCCGAGGTCCTCCCCGTCGTAGGTGACCGGCACCTCCACCACCGTGCCCTCGTCGACGGCGTCCTCGCCGGCGGCGGGTGACACCTCCAGCAGGGCCCGGCGCAGGTCGCCCACCTCGACCCCGTCGGCGGCCACGACCAGCACGGTGCGGGCCGCGGGGACCACCTCGCCGACCGCGGCGGGCGGGTCCGCCCTCAGCGCGGCGGCGTACGAGACCGCCTCATCGGTGGAGCCCAGCTCCACGAGCAGCGCCCGGTCGCCGTACGGCAGCAGGTCGGGGACGGTCGTCACGCGAACGCCCTGAGGTCGACGCCGTGCTCGCCGAGGGCGTCGCGCACGGCCGTGGCCATCGCCACGGCGCCGGGGCTGTCCCCGTGCACGCACACCGAGTCGGCCCGGACCTGCACGGTGGACCCGTCGACCGCGACCACCGTGCCCTCGGTGACCAGCTGCACCACCCGGTCCGCCACGACGGCGGGGTCGCTGAGGACGGCACCCTTCTCGCTGCGGGGCACGAGCGTGCCCTCCGGGGTGTAGCCGCGGTCGGCGAAGGCCTCGCGGACCGTGCGGAGCCCGGCGGCCTCGGCGGCGGCCAGGAGACGCGAGCCCGGCAGCCCGAGGACGGGGAGCTCCGGGTCGTAGGCGCGGACCGCCTCCACCACCGCCCGGGCCTGCTCGGCGTGGTGCACGGTCGCGTTGTAGAGGGCGCCGTGCGGCTTGACATATGCCACCCGCGTGCCCGCCACGCGGGCCACCGCCTCGAGCGCCCCGATCTGGTAGACCACGTCGTCGGTGAGCTCGGTCGGGTCGTAGTCGATGAAGCGACGCCCGAAGCCGGCCAGGTCGCGATAGCCCACCTGGGCGCCGACGACGACGCCGTGTGCCGCTGCCGTCTCGCAGCAGCGCCGCAGCGTGGAGGCGTCCCCGGCGTGGAACCCGCACGCGACGTTGGCGCTGCTCACGACCCGCAGCACCGCGTCGTCGTCGCCGAGCTCCCAGCGCCCGAAGGACTCGCCGACGTCGCTGTTGAGGTCGACGTGCGCGCCGCTCACAGGTCACCCAGCAGCAGCAGGGAGTTGTAGCCGAGGTAGAGCGTGAGCAGCCACGCCAGCACGCCGACCCCGAGCAGCCACCGCGGGTAGGCGTAGCCGTGCAGGAGGTCGCGGCGGCGCCAGGCCACCCACAGCAGCACGCTGAAGCCGATCGGCAGGATGAGCCCGTTGAACGTGCCGGCGAAGATGAGCAGCCGCGTCGGCGCCTCCTCGATGACCACGAAGACCACGGCGCAGAAGGCGATGAACGCCACCGTCAGCAGGTTGCGCGTGCGCTCCGGGGTGGCGGTCGTCGTCAGGAAGGACACCGACGTGTACGCCGCGCCGATGACGGACGTGAGCGCCGCGGACCACAGGATCAGGCCGAAGACGCGCAGGCCCACCTCGCCCGCCGCCGCGCTGAACGCCGCACCGGCCGGTCCGCCGACCGCGTCCTGCGAGAGCGCCGCCCCACCCGCGGCCACGCCGAGGACGGCCAGGAACAGCAGCACCCGCATCAGCCCGGTGACCAGGATCGAGATCACCGAGCTGCGACCGATGTCGCGGACGTGCTCGGGACCGGTCAGCCCGGAGTCCAGGAGCCGGTGCGCACCGGCGTAGGTGATGTAGCCGCCCACGGTGCCGCCGATGATCGTGGTGGTCGCGACGAAGTCGAACTCCTCGGGGGCGACGACGTTGAGCAGCGCCGAGCCCACGGGCGGGGCGGACGTGATGGCGATCGCCAGGGTCGCCACGATCATGAGCAGGCCGAGCAGCACGACGACGCGGTCGAGGGCCACGCCGGCGCGACGGCTCAAGAAGATGCCGATCGCGATCACCGCCGAGGCGGCGCCACCGATGCGCGGGTCGAGGCCGAACATCGCGTTGACGCCGAGGCCGGCGCCGGCGGTGTTGCCGATGTTGAAGACCAGGCCACCCACGACCACCAGCCCGGCGAGCGCGTAGCCGACGCCGGGGAGCACGGCGTTGCCGAGCTCGTGCGCGCGCATCCCGGAGACGCCGATGACGCGCCACACGTTCATCTGCACCGCGATGTCCACCACGATCGAGATGGCGATCGCGCAGGCGAAGGCAGCACCGAGGCTGATCGTGTAGTTGGCGGTCTGCGTGATGAAGCCGGGGCCGATGGCGCTCGTCGCCATGAGGAAGACCGCTCCCATGATCGCGGTCCGGCTGAGTCCCGAGCCACCGACCGGAGCACCGGAGGCGGTCTCCGCGGGCTCGCTCGCGGCCGCGCTGCTGTCTGGTGTGTGCTGGGTCATCGTCTGACCGTAGGGGATGGGCCCCGGCTCGTGGAGGCCTACGATTGCCGGGCCTGACCGCGCCAGATGGGTCACACTCGGATGACACCACCGTTACCCGTCGGTACATTCCCTGCACCCGAGCCCCGCGCACCCGAACCCAGGAGCCACGCCCGTGCAGAACATCCTCGAAGCCATTCAGTCCGGCAGCGCCAGTCGGGAGGACTTCGCCCACCTCGAGCTCCCCGAGTCCTACCGCGCCGCCTTCGTCAAGAAGGACGAGGTGGACATGTTCGAGGGCCTGACGGCGAAGGAGAAGGACCCCCGCAAGTCCCTCCACGTCGACCAGGTCCCGCTGCCCGAGCTCGGCCCGGGCGAGGCCTTCGTGGCCGTGATGGCGAGCGCCATCAACTACAACACGGTGTGGACCTCGATCTTCGAGCCGGTCTCGACCTTCGGCTTCCTGGAGCGTTACGGCCGCAACTCCGAGCTCACCAAGCGCCACGACCTGCCCTACCACGTGGTCGGCTCCGACCTGTCCGGCGTCGTGCTCAAGACCGGCCCCGGCGTCACCAAGTGGAAGCCCGGCGACCGCGTCGTGGCCCACTGCCTGTCGGTCGAGCTCGAGGGCCCCGACGGCCACAACGACACGATGCTCGACACCGAGCAGCGGATCTGGGGCTTCGAGACCAACTTCGGCGGCCTCGCCGACGTGGCGATGGTCAAGGCCAACCAGCTGATGCCCAAGCCCGAGCACCTCACCTGGGAGGAGGCCGCCTCCCCCGGGCTCGTCAACTGCACGGCGTACCGCCAGCTGGTGAGCAAGAACGGCGGCGACATGAAGCAGGGTGACAACGTCCTGATCTGGGGCGCCTCCGGTGGCCTCGGCGGCTTCGCGACGCAGTACGCCCTCAACGGCGGCGCCACCCCGGTGTGCGTGGTCTCCAACGAGGAGAAGGCCGCCATCGCCCGCAGCATGGGCGCGGAGCTGATCATCAACCGCTCCGAGGAGGGCTACAAGTTCTGGAACGACGAGAACACCCAGCAGGACCCGAAGGAGTGGAAGCGCTTCGGCGCCAGGATCCGTGAGCTGACCGGCGGCGAGGACATCGACATCGTCTTCGAGCACCCGGGGCGGGAGACCTTCGGTGCCTCGGTGTTCGTGACCCGCAAGGGCGGCACGATCACCACCTGCGCCTCGACCTCGGGCTACATGCACGAGTACGACAACCGCTACCTGTGGATGAACCTCAAGCGGATCATCTCCAGCCACTTCGCCAACTACCGCGAGTCCTGGGAGGCCAACCGCCTCATCGCCAAGGGCAAGATCCACCCCACCCTCTCGAAGACCTACACCCTGGAGGAGGTCGGCCAGGCCTCCCTCGACGTCCACCAGAACGCCCACCAGGGCAAGGTCGGCGTCCTGTGCCTCGCCCCCGAGGAGGGCCTCGGCGTGCTCGACCACGAGATGCGCGCCCAGCACGAGACCGCCATCAACCGCTTCCGCGGGGTCTGACCGGTCGGATCGGCAACGCACCACCCCGGTTCGCGGACCTTTCCGCGAGCCGGGGTGTGTTTGTCCGCGGCCATCGGACAGACTGGACCCGACGCAGTGGAAACGATGTGAGAGTGGGTACCACAGCATGAGCCGCGACCAGGGCCTGTCCATCTTCGACGAGCCGGAGTCCGCCGACGACGCAGCCGAGGAGACCCAGGTCCTCCCGGTCACCCCGAAGGACGCAACGGCGGCCACCCCGACGCCTGAGCGTGAGCCGGAGCCGGAGGGTGAGGCGACGCAGGCCATGCAGGTCACGCCCACGTCCCCCGCGCCCCCAGCCTCCGCGCCCGCGAAGCCCGCGGCAGCCACGCCCGAGCCGGCCCGTCCGGCCCCGGTGATGCCCCGCCCCGCCGGCCCGGCGCCGGCGGCCCCGCTCCCCCTCGTCCGCCGCGGCGGCTACGACAAGGCGGCGGTCGACCAGCGCGTCGGCCAGCTCCAGGCGGAGAAGGCCGGCCTGGCCGGCAGCCTGGCCAGCAGCGAGCAGCGGGTCATCGACCTCGAGACCGACCTCGAGCGCCTGCGCAGCGAGCTGCAGGAGAACACCAACCCGACCTACGCCGGCCTCGGAGGCCGCGCCACGTCGATGCTCAAGCTCGCCGAGGACGAGGCCCACGACGTCCGCACTGCCGCGCAGCGCGACGCCGCCGAGATCCGCAGCCAGGCCGAGCGCGACGCCCACAGCATCCGCGCCGACGCCGCCCGCGAGGCTGACGACATGCGGATGGTGCAGCTCAAGGAGCTCGACGAGATGCGCGCCCGGCTCACCGCCGACGCCGACAACGAGCGCAGCCTGGCCAAGGCGGAGGCCGAGGACATCCTGGCCGCCGCCCGCCGCGAGTCCGACCAGCTGCGACTGGCCGCCCAGCAGGAGACCAACGAGCTGCGGGTGACCGCGACCCGTGAGGCCGAGCTGGCCCGCGCGGCCGCGGACCGCGAGGTGCAGGAGGCTCGACGCACGCTCGCCGTGGAGAAGGAGCGCCTCGCGCGCGAGGCCGCCGAGCACCACAGCAACGCGACGTCCGAGACGCAGCGCCTGGTCACCGAGGCCGAGGGTCGCGCCACCGCGGCCGAGCAGCGTGCCCGCGAGGCGACGGCGCAGGCCAACACCCACCGCCAGCAGGCCCAGAGCGAGGCCGAGGGGCTGCTGGCCCGTGCGCGTCGCGAGGCCGAGCAGGTCGTGGCCTCCGCCCGCACGCAGGCCGACTCGATCAACGCCACGCGCGTCGCCGAGGCCGAGCGCGAGCTGGCCAACATCCAGGCCGAGGTCGAGCGCGTGACCAAGCGCCGCGACGCGATCACCGCCCAGCTGGGGGCCCTGCGCGACGTCGTCGCCGGGTTCGACAAGGACGAGTCCTGAGCTGGCGTGCTCGGCTCCGTGAGGCAGTGACCGCCCACGACGCCGAGCCCGGTGCCCAGGAGGAGGCCCCGGCCGAGGTGCTCGAGCAGGTCGTCGACCAGGTCAGCGACGACGCCGACCGGGCCGAGGCGGCTGCTGAGTCCGCCGAGGACTCCGCCAAGTCGGCCGCCGAGATCGCCGACCGCATCGACGACGCGACGGACCTGGTCATCGACGAGGCCGCGCCCGCGCCGTACGTCCCGGTCGAGCCGACGCCGCACCCGACGCTGCTGCGGCACACGCCGTTCAACATCGGCTTCTTCGGCGCCCTGGGCGCGCTCGTCGCGATCTTCTTGGCGCAGCAGCTGCTCAGCATCTCCTCGATCCTGATCCTGCTGGTGATGTCGATGTTCCTGGCGATCGGGCTCAACCCCGTCGTCGAGTTCTTCATGCGACGCGGCATGCGGCGCGGCATCTCGGTGCTGTTCGTGCTCGTCGTGGTGATCGGGGTGCTCGCGCTCTTCGTGGTCGCGATCGCCCCGGTGATCAGCGACCAGATCGCCCAGATCACCCGCAACGCGCCCGGCTGGCTCGACGACCTGCAGGCCAACAAGCAGGTCCAGAAGCTCGACGACCAGTACGACGTCATCGCGAAGGCGCGCGACTACATCCAGAACGGCGACTTCGGCCAGAAGGTCTTCGGCGGCGCCCTCGGCGTCGGGCTCAAGGTCCTCTCCGCCGTGGCCAACAGCCTCATCGTGATCGTGCTGATGATCTACTTCCTGGCCTCCCTGCCGAGCATCAAGCACGCCGGCTACTCGCTCGCGCCGGCGTCCAAGCGTCCCCGCGTCAGCGAGCTGGGCGACCAGATCATCCGCGCGACCGGTGCCTACGTCGCCGGTGCCTTCCTCGTCGCGCTGTGCGCGGGCCTGAGCACGCTGGTCTTCTCGTTCATCGTCGGGCTCGGCGACTACGCCTTCGCGCTCGCCTTCGTCGTGGGCCTGTTCTCGCTGATCCCGGTGGTCGGCGCCTTCGTGTCCGGGGCGCTCATGACGCTCCTCGCACTGACGGTCTCACCGACCGTGGCGCTGGTGGCGCTCGTCTACTACGTCGCCTACCAGCAGGTGGAGTCCTACCTCATCTACCCGCGCATCATGAAGAAGTCCGTCGACATCCCGGGCTCGGTGACCGTGGTGGCGGCACTCGTGGGCGGCTCGCTGCTGGGCGTGATCGGCGCGCTGCTGGCCGTGCCCGTGGCGGCGGCCCTGCTGCTGCTGCACCGCGAGGTGTTCCTCAAGCGGCAGGACGCTCGCTGAGCGGCTCGGGCTCGGGAAGCGGCTCGACGACGAGCGGCGTACGTCCCTCCCCCAGCTTGACCACGACGACACCGGCGAGCACGAGCAGGCCACCGGCCAGCTGGACCGCGCGGGGCAGCTCGCCGAGCACCAGCCAGGCGAAGACCACCGCGGCCAGGACCTCGCCCAGGGCGACGAAGGACGCAAGCCGGCTGCCCAGCCGGCGACCGGCCTCGATGCCGGTGACGTAGGCGAACGCCGCCGTGACCAGGCCGAGCGCCAGGACGGGCAGCCACCACGGGACCTCGTGCCCGTCGTAGACGGCGGCGGCGGTCGCCGCCTCGAGGGGCAGCACCCCGACCGCACCGGCCACGAGCAGGACGACCGAGGCGACGAGCAGCCCGCCGGCCGCGAGCGTGATCCCCGGCAGTCCGTTGCCGTGGTCGGCGGAGATGATGAAGTAGGACGCCGCGCCGACCATCGCACCGAGCGCCCACAGCACCCCGACGGTGCTGAGCTCGGCGCCGGAGATCACGTCGAGCACCAGCACCAGGCCGCTGGCCGCGATGGCGGCACCCAGCACGGTCAGCCCGGACGGGCGGTGCCCGTGCCGCAGCCAGAGCCACAGCACCACGGCGACGGGGGCGGTGTACTCGAGGAGGAGGGCCACGCTGACCTGCATGTAGGTGACGGCGTAGAAGTAGCACAGCTGCGCCCCGGCCACGGCCGAGATGCCGTACACCGTGATCAGGCCGGCGTTGTCGCGCAGCAGGTGCCAGCGTCCGCGCAGCGCGAGCACGCCCGGGACGAGCAGCACGGTCGCGGCGATGAGGGTCCTGACCGTCACCGCTGCCCCCGCGCTCCAGCCGGTGTCGAGGAGTCCGCGCGCCAGCACACCCGACATGCCGAAGGAGGTGGCGGACGCGAGCGCCAGGAGCAGCCCGGTGGCCGAACGCGGAGCGCTGGTGTCATGGGTCATAACCGTCACGGTCATGACACTATGGCGGCGTCATGTAATGTGTCAATGTGCTTTTCACGGATGACACGGATGCCGCCCTCCAGGCCGCGGTGGCCCTCGTGAACTCCACCGACGATCCCGGTGACCCGCTCGGCTCCGTCGAGGACCTGTCCGCGTTCCTCGTGTCGTGGTCCTACACCGGACGGCACGACGCAACCGCCGCCGAGCTCGACGCCGTACGCCGCCTGCGTCCCGCGCTCAGGGCCCTCCTGCTGGCCGGTCGCGACGAGGCCGTCGACATCGTCAACGGCATGCTGGCGAAGGCCCGCGCGCTCCCCCAGCTCCAGCGGCACGACCAGTGGGACTGGCACGTCCACGCGGTCGAGCCCGACCGCCCGCTGGACGAGCGCGTGGTGGTCGAGACCGCCATGGCGATGATCGACGTGATCCGGGCCGACGAGATGTCGCGCCTCGACCGGTGCGCCGCCGAGGACTGCGACGACGTCGTGCTCGACCTCTCCCGCAACCGCTCGCGCCGCTACTGCTCGATCACGTGCGGCAACCGCGAGGCCGTCGCGGCCTACCGCGCCCGGCAGAAGGCCTGAGGAGCCCTCACGCCAGGAAGCGGCGCATCACCTCGAGGAAGATCGCCGGTTGCTCGGAGTGCACCCAGTGGCCGGCACCCTTGACCAGCACCCGGCGGTTGCGCGGGAAGCGACGGTCCATCTCCGCGGAGTGCTCGTCGGCGATGTAGTCGGAGTCGGCACCGCCCACCCACAGCACGGGCCTGTCGTACGTCGCCTCGCCGAGCGCGTCGCCGGGCCAGCCGGTGAGGCCGTCCATGGCGTCGCCGAGCAGGTCGAGGTTGAGCTGCCAGTGCCACCCGTCGTCGGTGCGGCGCAGGTTCTGCAGGAGGAAGCTCCGCACGACGGGGTCGGGGACGGCCTCGCGCAGCGCGTCCTCGGCCTCGCTGCGCCGCTCGATCGTCGTGAGGTCCAGCGACCGCATGGTCTCGATGTAGCCGACGAACTCCCGCCCGCTCGGGTAGGCCACGGGCGCGACGTCGACGACGGCCAGGCGCTCCACCAGCTCGGGGTGCCGCAGGGCCACGCACATCGCGATCTTGCCGCCCATCGAGTGCCCGACCAGGGCCACCGGGCCGTGGGGACGGAGCTCGTCGGCGACCAGGTCGGCCAGCTCGACGTAGTCGAAGGTGTCCGTCCACGACGAACGGCCGTGGTTGGGCATGTCGAGCAGCAGCACCCGGTGGTCGTCGCTGAGCGCCTTGGCGACCTGGGTCCAGTTCTTGCCCTGGCCGAAGAGGCCGTGGCAGAAGGCGACCGTCGGTCCGTGGTCGCCGAGGACCGTCGTGTGCAGGCTCACCGGATCATCCTCGCGCACGGTGCGCAGGTCGGGTGGGGGCGGGTCAGGTGCGCGGGCGTTGGAGTCGAGCAGCGGAATAGTGAGCAAGGACCCCAGGGCGGCGCCCACCCAGAACGAGCCGTTGATCGCCACGTCCACGCGCCCGCGGTGCGTGGCCGGGATGAGCTCGTCGATCGCGGAGTTGATGGCGGCGTACTCGCCGCCGATGCTGGTGCCGGTGAGGAAGCGGCACGCGAAGTACCACGCCGGGTTCATCGAGAACGCCGTCAGCACGGTCGCGACGGTGTAGACGTCAGCGCCGCCGACATCGAGCCGACGATCGTCACCTCGAGACCGTCGAGGATCCAGACCGTGCCGAGGCCGATGACGACCAGCCAGTGCCACCTCGCCCACGGGAGCCGGTCCATCCGGGCGGGGATGTCGGTGGTGATGGTTCCTGTCTCGACGCCGGCGATGCCTCGCGACGCTAGACCCGCCGCAGGCGGCCCAGCACACCCTTGGGGGCGGACCCGGAGGGCTAGAAGTCGAAGCCGTCGAACAGGTCGCCGATGCCGTCGCCGATGCCGCCGAAGAGGTCGCCGATGCCCTCACCGATGGCACCGATGCCCTCGCCGAGCCCGTCGAAGCCACCGCCGAACAACATGCCCATGAACATCCAGTCCATCGGCCCGAAGCCGCCGAAGTAGCCCTGGGCGTAGGGCTGGTAGGCGCGGCCACCCTGCCAGTAGGGGACGCGGCGCGACCCGACCATGACCTTGCGGATGTCGGGCTCCGCCCCGGCCCGGACGCGCTCGACGTCGAGGGCGCACGCGGGGACGTCGCGCGCGGCGCCGCCCGGAGGGGTCCACGGGACGTCGGCCACCGACAGTCCGTGGCGCGGGTCGAAGAAGCAGGGAGGACGACGCTGCGGCAGCGGCTGCCCGGCGACGCGGGCGCGCACGCACGCCATGGCGTAGCGGCCGTCCTCGAGGATCTCGGTGACGTGCCGGACGTCCTCGGGACGGGTCAGGGCCGCGGCGGCCGTCTTCGCCGACTCGTAGGAGTCCAGCGCGCGCTGGTAGTCGGCGTTGGCGCCGGGATCGAGCTGCTCACCGGCGAGGTCGATGTCGAGGTCCTGGAGCTCGACGCCGAGCGCCGTGACGTCCTCCTCGGCGAGGCGCTTCACGGGCTCCACCTCGGCCTGCGCCTTGGCCAGCTCGCGCTTCTTGCCCGACGTGCCGGCGGCCACCGCGACGGCCGTCAGTCCACCGAGCACGACGAGCACGAGGACCAGTTCCATGGCCACAGCGTACGCAGCGGCGGCAAGGTCGCGGCCGCCCCGGAGCACCACGTCGGAGCAGGTCGCGCGTCGACCCCCGACGACGCGCGACCTCCTCACAATGGCGGCCGGTGGGCTGCGGGACCATCCCCTGTGCGGTCCCGCTGCCCTCGGCGTACGAGAAGACTCCCGCGAACCTGCTGGTGTCGGCATCCGTAGTCCTACCTATCTCACCTACGGAGAGCGATAGGTTCGGGTCGTGCTGTCCCCCTGTCTCGGTCGTGACGAGGTCCGGCGAGCGCTGGACGAGGCCCTCGGCGAGTCCCGCTGGGTCACCGTCGTCGGTCCCCCCGGCAGCGGCAAGACGCTCCTGGTGCGCCATGCCGCCGCGGAATCGTCGAGCGCGTCGTGGGTCGACGCCCGCAACCTCCACACCCTCGACGAGCTGCTGGTCGCCGCCCTCGAGCGCCTCGAGTCCGAGACGGCTCCGGGCGACTCCCTCGCCGACGCCCTGGGCCGTGCGGTCGACGGCCGCGAGTGCCTGCTCGTCCTCGACGGCCTCGACCTCGACGCCACCGCGGCGGGTCCGATGCTCCAGGCGATGCTCGAGAGCACCACCGACGCGCGCGTCGTCGTCACCGCACGGACCACGGCCGGCGAGGCCCTCGAGTCCGTCGTACGCGTCGGGCCGCTGCCGGTGCCCAGCCAGCGCTCGCCGCTGGAGGGACCGGCCGTCGAGCTGTTCCTGCGCCGCATCCGCTCGGCCGGCGGCCAGCGGGTCGACCTGGCCACCCAGGCCCACGAGGTGCGCCGGCTGCTGAGCGCCACGGGCGGCCTGCCGCTGCTGATCGAGCAGGTGGCGGTGCAGTCGGCGCTGGTGGGGCTCAGCAACGCGATGTCCACCGTCAGCCTCGACCAGGCCGTCGACTCCGCGCACGCGCTCCTCGACGACGCCAGCGCGACGGCGTTGCGGCGCATCGGTGTGCTCGACTTCCCGGTCGGGCTCGGCGTGCTCGCCCGGGTGCTCGACCTCCCCGTGCCCGAGGCCGCCGAGCTCGCCGGCGGCCTGGTCCGGCGCAGCCTGCTCGAGGTCGACCCGCGCGGGCACTTCGACATGCTCTCCCCCCTCCGCGGCCGTGCCCGCGCGCTCGCCGGGCCCGACGACGTCGCCGCCGTCGAGGCCGGGCTGCTCGGGTGGGCGCAGGGCCACGCCCCGGCCCACGACAACTTCGGTGCCGCCGACGCCGAGTGGCTGCGCGACCTGGCAGCCATGCGGCACGCGGTGCTGACGGCCTGTGCCCGCCCCGAGACGCGGTCCGAGGGCTACTCGATGGCCAACCGGATCTTCTCCTCGCTCTACACCTCGATGCGCGCCCGCGAGGCCCTCGAGATCCTGGAGGGCGCCCTCGCGAGCGGGGACGGGCCGCCCGCGATCGGCGCCCAGGTGGCCCGGCGCGCCGGCATCGCGGCCTCCGAGGTGCGCGGCACCTACGAGGGACTCTGGCTGCTGGACCGGGCCGACGAGCACGCCTCGTCCGCGCCCCGCCCCGAGGAGCAGCTCGCCAAGACCGCGTCCATCCGTGCGGAGATGCACCTCGACGCCGGCGAGATGCAGCTCGCGGAGGCCGAGGCCAGGCGCGCCATCGAGCTCGACCCCGAGGGATCGATCAGCCGGCAGGCGACCCGCACCCTCGCCGACGTCTACGCCTCGCAGGGCCGCTTCGCCGAGGCCACCCGTGCGGCCGGCGACGCGATGCCCGCCCGGACCAGTCGCGACGAGCGCTGGATCGACCTCTCAGCCCGCACCGTGCTGGCCCGCATCGCGCTCGAGCAGGGCCGGATCGCCGAGGCCGTGGCCGGCACCCGTGCCGTCGTCCTCGAGGCCCGCGAGCTCGCCGAGGACCGCGTCGGGCTCCTGGCCGAGACGCTGCTGCGCGGCCTCGACCCGGCCTGGGTGCCCACGGAGGTCGTGCGCGAGACGCTGCCCTGGGCGGTCCGCCTCCCGGTGATGGCGCAGGACGGACGCGACCTGCTCACCCGCGGCGACGTACGCCAGGCGGCCGGCCTGGCCGCCGACGTCGTGGCGCTGGCCGACTCCGCGCGGCTCGGGCGTGACGGCGTCGAGGCCCGCCTGCTGCTCGGCCGGGCGCTGGTCCAGCTCGACGACCTCGACCAGGCCACCACGACGTACCTCACGGCCCTCGAGCACTGCCGCACGATGCACCTGCCGCTGCGCGCCGCGGACGCCCTCGACGGGCTCGCCGGCGTCGCGCACGCCCGCGAGCT
>NZ_JAOPWY010000115.1 GCF_025965415.1 Nocardioides sp. | reverse complement strand
GCCGGATGTGTCTCATCACAGTCCTGCCGAGCCTCCGTCCCGGACCGGAACCACGTCCCGTCCGGCGAAGGAGAGAACGCATGAACAGTCTGACCGATCTGCGCGAGGTGGTCGATGTCGTCATCGGCGTCGACACCCATGTCCATACCCACTCCGCGGCGTTCCTCGACACCGCGACCGGTGGTGTCCTCGACGAGATCACCGTCGATGCAACTGCCCAGGGTTATGCCGAGCTGGTGGATTTGCCAACAACCACGCGACGTTGCGGGCCTGGGCGATCGAGGGCACCGGTGGTCACCGCGCCGGTCTGAGTCGACACCTCTCGGAGATGTCCGAACTCGTCATCGAGCTGGACCGCCCGAAGCGGGCCGCGCGACGCAATGGGGCGAAGTCCGACCCGCTCGACGCTATCCACGTGGCACGTGAAGCGATGGCCCGACCGCGGTTGGGAACTCCCCGCAGCGGTGGTGAACGCCAAGCACTGTCGGTGCTTCTGGCTGCCCGCCGCTCAGCGATCAACGCCTCCACCGAAGCCCAGCAGCAGGTCTTCAGCCTGGTCATCGCCGCACCCGAACCCATCCGGGGCCGGTTCCGCGGCCAGAAGCTCGCCGCCATGCTCAACACCGCTGCGACCCTGCGCATGCATTCGTCGTGGGACACCGAGACGACCAGCACGGTCGTGGCGCTGCGGACCTTGGCTCGTCGCGCGCACGCGATGCTGAGGGAGGCCCGTGAGCTGCAGAAGGCGATCGTGGCCATCATCCGCAACTGGCGCCCGGATCTCCTCAGGAGTTCGGCGTCGGACCGATCGTCGCGGCGACGGTGTTGTGCGCCTGGTCCCACCCCGGCCAACAGCGGCCAAGTCACCACCCGTCATCGGCGTAACCGCTACGGCGACCGGAACCTCAACAACGCCCTGCACACCGTGGTCCAGAGCCGAATCCAGTACCAGCAAGCCGCCCGCGACTACGTCACCCGCCGCACCGCCGAAGGCAAGACCGGCCGAGAGATCAAACGCTGACTTGCCCGCTACGTCGCCCGCGACCTCTACCGCCTACTTGAAGGTGCCGCAGCGGCTTGACGAAGCATAGGAGCGTCGCACTTCATGGCGGCATGAGCGGACGTCCGTCCAAGGGCGTCCGAGTGGCCCGAGCCGCCTGCCTCAACGGCTCAGACCGCCTCGGCAACGCCCCGGCTTCGAGGCCATGTTCACGACGCCGAAGGTCGAACCAAACCGCTATCGGATGCCCACGTCTCGGACGTGATGGGCGACGGCCTGAAGCCCTTCCATGCAGCGTAGATGCCGAGCGACGCCTCCCAGGCGATCTCTGGCGCTGCCAGCAGGAACGCGGGTGCCGACCCGTTCTCGTATACACCGAAGAGGATGAGTACGAAGGAAAGGATCAACATTGGGCCGCCAATCAGTCCCAACATCGCCATCGGACGAGGCACCAGACCCGAGCGATACATCAGGTAGCCCAGCATCAACCCGTTACCGAAGCCGACCACGAGTCCCGGACCGAAAAGGAACGCCCAGTCGTAGGTGGCTGCGAGGGAGTCGCCCTGGACGGCGAGCGCGGTGGCTTCGGCTCCGGTCGCTCCGACCAAGGCATCGCTCACAGACACGATCGACACGATGCTCAAGATGCCCACCATGATGAAGGCGGACTCCATGATCCGCGCACCCACGTACCCGAGCGCGACCGTTTCGTTTTGTCGTTTAACTATCGGATAGATCACCACGGCGGTCGCGATATTGGTCAGGATGACCCCGAACTCTAGGATCGCGCCCAAGTACACACTGTTCTCTGAAACGTCGCCCGGGATAAAGCGCAACTCATCGAAGGTGCCACCCACCCCGTTCACGAACAGAACCTTGGCTGCGATGGACGTAACGAAGGTGCCTATAAACAACCAGCCGAAAAGTCGTGCGGTCTTCTGAGTATCCACTTCATGACCTCCCGTTTGGAACCCGCCAGCGAGGGATCGTGTCTTCCGGTCGCGGTCGGGATCCCCCCCGGGGCAGGCGGGCTCGAAGGTGCCAGAAAGCCCGCGCCTCCCTGGGCTTGCTCATACAAAAGTACGCCGGTGCATCTGGATCCGACAGGGTTGGGCGAATCGTGGCCGCTGCTGACCTGTCCGCTCATCGGCTACTAGGAGACTTCCCGCAGGATCGGTGTCTGGCCAGACTTCGATCTAGGTGGTCGGCGGGCCGCTCATATCGGCTGCCCACCTGAGTCTTGGGTGTGGCTCTGACCTGGACTGCGACTCGCCGTTCACCGTGACGAGGCGTGGCTCCAGACGGGTCTGCCCAGCTCGTAATAGCACTGCCCACCTCGTCGACTCTGTCGGTTCCCAGGCACAGACGAGGTGAGCAGGTGAGCAACACCAAGGGCGTCATCATCGGGGTCGATCCCAACAAGATGTCGGTGACGATCGAGGTCGTCGACCCCCGCGAGCAGTTTCCTCGGCAGCGGACGGTTCGACACCGACAAGGCCGGATACGCCGCGATGCAGCGTTATGTGAGGCGGTGGCCAGAGCGGGTCTGGGCGGTCGAGGGAGCCAACGGTGCTGGGCGTCCGCTGGCCCAGCGACTCGTCGCCGCCGGTGAACGGGTCGTCCCGGCCAAGCTCGCGGCCCGGGTACGGCTCTTCGACACCGGCCACAACCGCAAGACCGACGCCCTGGACGCCCACTCGATTGCCGTCGTCGCGGTCGGTACGGCGGGTCGTGGTCGAGGACGGTGAGCTCGAAGCCCTGCGGATGCTCACCGACCGCCACGACGAGCTCACCCACCAACGAGTCCAGATGGTCAACCGGTTGCAGCGCCTCCTCAGCGAACTGCTGCCTGGCCAGCGCAAACGCGACCTGTCCGCCGCCCAGGCCAAGACCATGCTGGCGACCGTGCGGCCCCGCCACATCGCCGGTGAGACCCGACGACGGATGGCCGCCGAGGAGATCGGCGACCTGGTCTCGGTCGACGCCAAGCTGAAGAAGATCAAGGCCGAGCTGAAGGCCGCGGTCCTCGAGCGCGGCTCGAGGATTGATGGACATCTACGGCGTCGGACGAGCAGGCGCCGCCCGGGTCCTGGCCGACGTCGGCGACGGGGCCCGGTTCGCCGACCGCAACCGGTTCGCGTCCTGGACGGGGACCGCGCCCCTGGACGCCTCATCGGGCGAGCAGATCCGCCACCGGCTCTCACGTGCCGGGAACCGGAGGATGAACCACGTCCTGCACGTCGCGGCGATCGTGCAGATCCGCCACGACACCGAGGGCCGCGCGTACTACCGGCGCAAGCTCGCCGCCGGCAAGACCCCGATGGAGGCGCTGCGGTGCCTGTAGCGACGCCTGTCCGACGTCGTCTACCGCCAGCTCGTCGCCGACACCGAACGTGCCCAGCAGGCCGATGACGCGGCCCGGGAGGGCACTGCGGGGCGACTCTTCAATCCAGCGCGGTCGATCTGCTCCCGCACATCGACACTTCGGATCAGCACTTCCCGGACCCCGCGGAGAAGACGCTACGCCGAACCGGTTGACAACAGAAGGGAGCCGGAATGAGGCACGTTGCGTTGCAGGAACTGCGCGTGCATGTGCTGTCCCGCTTGATGGTGACCTCGGCTGTCGAGACGCCAACGACAGCACACTCCTCCTACCCCGATGACGCGCACCGTTTCGCGGACCATTTTCGTGAGTCTCAGGTCGGAACAACTAGTCAGGCTCGGATGGTGGGAGGACCATCTTGATCATGGAGGCTCCCGAGATCTTCGCCGATCAGCTGGCGGATGCCGCACGCTCGATGCAGGGATGGGCGAGCACCCAACTGACGCTCGAGAAGGTCGTGCTCGTCGCTGCCGAGATCATCCGGGGATGTGACCTTGTCGGGATCTCGATCGTCCATAGCGAGGGGATCGACACCCCGGTCGGGAGCGATGAGACGCTGATCCGAATCGACGAACTGCAGTTCGTGCTCAAGGAAGGCCCATGTTTCGACGCGCTTCACCTGCACGAGATCGTCCACAGCCGGGACCTGGCCAACGACAAGCGTTGGCCCAGATGGGGTCCCTTGGTTGCGAAGGAGGTCGGTGTCGTCAGCATTGTGAGCTACCGCCTCTATACGACCCAGGACACCCTCGGTGCAATGAACCTGTACTCCGTCAAGCCCGATGCGTTTGACGCCGACGACATCAACAACGGACACGCGCTGGCTGCCCACGTGGGGGTGGCGTTGGCGGCTTCGCAACATGCCGAGCACCTCGAAATGGCCATTAGCAATCGCACTGTGATCGGTCGGGCCGAGGGCATCCTGATGGAACGCTTTGGGATGCCACCCGATCAGGCGTTCGCTGTACTCCGCCGCGTCTCACAGCGCCGCAACGTGAAACTGAACCGCGTAGCCGAGGAACTGGTGCGCACCCGTGAAACGCCGAGGTAACGGTTGATCCGCATGCTCGGCGGTAGTCGACCATGACGAGGTCGGATCGCGCAGGTGACGTCAGCGAACCGTTCTCATCTCGTCGTGTCTCGAGGCGGTGGCAGTCATCGAGTGTCCGCCGCGATCGGAGAATGCAGAGCCCGCAGGTACGCGTCGACCTCTTCACGTTCGTGACGTCGTTGCCGTAGCTTCGCACTGGCCTCCGCCGCGTTGGCAAGCGCGGTCTCCTGGCTCATGAAACCCATGAGCGCGCGGGCCAGTCGAGGAACGCCGTATGCCCTGAGGGTCATCCAGAGAGGCCATAGGCGCAGCGTGGCTGGGCGCCACGTGGGGGTGGTCGGGTGATGCAGGGACGCGTGTCTGCGTGAGACGCGCCCCTGCACACCCCCGTTCCGCACTCAGGCCGAGCGCGGAGTCTCATGGGCCGGTTCACATGGGGCCGGCGCCGGCCGGAGTTGTGCGTGGCCAGGATCGCGGCCGCGAAGCTGCGCCTCGAGCCACCGCATCAACACCCGTTGCCGAAATCTCGGTCTGCGGATTTCCTTCGCAGATCCCACGCAGAAGCGTGCGGGCAATTGTGGGCAGGGGGATGTGAGATATCCGCGCCCAACCGACCAGCACCGCGAAGGCCTGATGTGAGTCGACCCCGTAATGCAGCATCAACGCGCCCTTGGCCCGTTCGATGAGTGCGAGTTTGGCGTGGATCTCGGAGGGCCCGAGGTCGGAGGTGTCGGTGGCACCGGCGATTCGCTCGCGCTGCAGCACGTCAAGCAGGCGGTTAGGGGTGCGGCGCGCGTCACGCGTGACGACGCGGGGGTCGGTGGACATGCCTTGACCTCTCCAACGGGACCATCACGGCCAACACACTTTGCCGCGGGCTGCGATCCCAACCACCGACAACGAACCTAGGTGACAAACGCGAACCTGTCTACGCTCGAACGAGGAAGGCGAGCACACCGCCGCTTCGCGGCGGAGCGACACTGTCGGCCGCATGCACGGGGCTTCCTGGCCAGCTAGCCCGCAGATCCGGTTCCGCGCCAACCTCCAACCGATCGGCTACCACCCCGCTGGAGTGTCAGATAGCGCCGCGGCACCTAGCCACTTCGCCTACGGTTGCCACCATGTCGTTCGGACTCAAGACTGGCCTCGCTGCCGCCCTTGCCGTGGTTGCGCTGCTTGCGGTGGCCCCCGCGGCCCAAGCAGATCACCAGCCGTACTACGGCATGAGCGCGAAACTGTCGCCAGGCATCTTGGTTGTCGGGACTTCACCGGCCATGGGGCAGGCGAGCTCAACCTTGGCTCGGGCGTGTGCTGGCTTGCGGGACGACGAGTCAACATCATCACGTTCCGAGGGCAGGCGCAGCAGGCTGAATGGAACGGTGGTGCCACGCTGGGTTTCGGCCCACGCTTCCATTGGGCTGTCGGACGGGGAGCCAACATCGTCGCCAAGAACGGCAGCCTGGACGCGGCTCGCGTGGGCGCACGTGCCCTTCCGGGTCAGGTGCGGCGCGGGTGACTATTGGTCGCGCCTGACGCCCAGCCCACTGCTTGCAGGAGTGCTCGAAGGCGGGACGGCACCATGCCGCGCGATGAACTCTCGCTTCGAGGCCCGATGCACACGTCCCCTGACTTGGAAACGCCATCCGCAACGGCGAGACGGGACGCTGCCGACTCGCGGCGGATAGACGCACGTGCTCGCGGCCACGATCCGGGCGAGCTGGTTCACGCATGCCAGGGAGCGGCGCCGGGGCGCGCGCAGTGCCGACCTAGTCTGAGTGAGTTGCCCGTGCCAAGGAGGATT
>NZ_JAOPWY010000163.1 GCF_025965415.1 Nocardioides sp. | reverse complement strand
CCACCGCGGGCGCTCCTCGGGCCGGGGACGCCGACCCAGGATCGAGGTGCCCAGGGTGGCGTCGATGTTCTCCCCGTCGACGAGGAGGTAGGTCATCCGCTCGGCCATGCGAGGACTCTCCCACACCCGGTGGTGGCGACGGGACGAGCGGGAGTCAGGGCTGGTAGACGACCGTGAACGACTCGACGACGTCGTCGCCGGACACCGTCACGTCGGCGACCTCCACCAGGGCCCGGGGCTTGCCCGAGCCGTCGCAGAGGATCGACAGCACGCCCACCTCGGGCAGCTCCCCGGCGTAGTCCGCGGCGGCGGCCGTGGTCTCGCCCCGCTCGTCGGCCAGCACCCGGGTGACGAACGCGTCGGACTCCCCCGCCGCGTCGCCGTACGCCCACGCCGGGGGCGGGACGGACTCGAGCGTGGTGGGCCCGAAGTAGGTCGGGGCCGCATTGAGCTTGGCGTGGTAGCGGGCCAGCTCCCAGAAGACGCGGAGCTCCTCGTGGTCGAACTCGATCTCCGACAGGTCGACCTCGGGCTCGCTCATGCACCGAGGGTAGTGGGCCGCGCCTCAGGCCACGGAGGCGGCGTACGCCGCGAACTCGCGCGCCGCGTCCACCGAGCCCGCCCGCGGCCGGTCGTCGGGATCGAAGCCGCGCTCGCGGTCGGCGAGCACCTGCTGCAGGAGCGGTCGCCATCGCGGGTCGCCGTGCATCATCGCCCACCGCAGCGCGTCCCGCTTGCTCGCCACCTGCGCCGTCCGCACGGTGTAGAGGCTGCGGCAGGCCTGGACGACGAGGTAGCGCTGGCACCACGCGATCCGCGGTGGGCACCAGCCGAGGACGTCGTCGGTCAGCGTCGCGAGGCCGGCGCGGGCCGTCTGCCGCAGCACGTGCTCCGGCACCGGATCCACCAGCTCGACGGGGCAGGGGCCGACCAGCGTGATGCCGTGCTCGCGCAGGATCCAGCGGGTCCACGGGCGGTTGCAGTGGTCGGACCACTGCAGCTCGTCGGCGCCGTGGTCGGCGTAGAGCCACGCGGCCCCGAGCCCGTCCACGCCTCGCAGGTCGGCGGCGACGGCGTAGGACCCCTCGAGGTGGCTGTTCCAGTGGCCCTCGAGGCGGCGGTTCCAGTGGCCCTCGCGGTGGGGCAGGTCGCGGTGGAGCGCACGCAGGGCGGCCTCCTGCTGCGCGTCCAGTCGCTCGCGCACCACGACCAGGAAGTCGCAGTCGCTGTGCAGGTCCCCCGCCCCGAGGGCGAACGAGCCCTGCAGGTAGGCGCCCACGAACGCGTCACCCAGGGCCGCATGGGCGCCGGTGACGAGGTCGTGGAGCACGCCGTTGAGCTCGGCGTAGCGCGTGGGGTGGGGGTTGAGCACGGCTGAAGTGTGCGCTCGCGTCACCGCAAGGCGCCATGCAATATCTCGTCCCGGAAGGTGGTTTCGACCCGCCCGTCCCGGGCTCGCGAACTCGCCCGCGGGGCTCGCTCAACCTCTTCGCGTTCGCGTCCGGCTTCGCCGTTCGCGAGGCTCAGACGTTGAACCCCAGCGCGCGCAGCTGCTCGCGACCGTCGTCGGTGATCTTGTCCGGGCCCCACGGTGGCATCCAGACCCAGTTGATGGCGACGTCGTTGACCAGGCCCTCGAGGGCCTGGTTGGTCTGGTCCATGATCACGTCGGTCAGCGGGCACGCGGCCGAGGTGAGGGTCATGTCGAGGACGGCGTTGCTGCCCTCGTCGATGTGCACGCCGTAGACCAGGCCGAGGTCGACGACGTTGATGCCGAGCTCAGGGTCGACGACGTCCTTCATCGCCTCGGTGACGTCGTCGATGGTCACTGTCGACGTGCCGCCGCCGGTGGCCTCCGGAACCTCGGGCAGGTCGCCGTGGTCGAGAGCGTCTGTCATCGGTCTTCTCCTCCAACGTGGGTTTCAGTCTGGGCCTGGGCGGTCGCGTCCTTCCACGCCATCCAGGAGAGCAGCGCGCACTTCACGCGCGCGGGGAACTTGGCGACACCGGCGAAGGCGATGCCGTCCTCGAGGACGTCCTCGTCGGGCTCGACCTGCCCCTTGCCCTGCATGAGCTCGAGGAAGGTCTGGTGGATCGTCATCGCCTCGTCGACCGGCTTGCCGATCACCAGGTCGGCCAGCACGGATGCCGACGCCTGCGAGATCGAGCAGCCGACGGAGTCGTAGGACACGTCCTCCACGACCCCTCCGGCGAGGTGGACGCGCAGGGTGACCTCGTCGCCGCACGTCGGATTGACGTGGTGCACCTCGGACTCGAACGGCTCGCGCAGGCCCTTGTGGTGCGGGTGCTTGTAGTGGTCCAGGATGATCTCCTGGTAGAGGTTGTCGAGCTCGGCACTCACGGGATCAGCCCACCTTGAAGTAGCTGCGGGTGTGGTGGAGCGCCTCGATCAGGGCGTCGATCTCGGCGGGCGTCGTGTAGAGATAGGACGACATCCGCGTCGAGCTCTGCACGCCGAAGCGCGCGTGCGCCGGCTTGGCGCAGTGGTGCCCGGCGCGCACGGCCACGCCGCGCGAGTCGAGGACCTGCGCGATGTCGTGGGGGTGGACGCCGTCGAGCTCGAAGGAGATCGCGCCGCCGCGCTGGGTCGCGTCGAGCGGTCCGAGCACCGTGACGCCCGGCACGGTCTGCAGGCCGTCGAGGGCGTAGGCCGTGATCGCCTGCTCGTGGGTGTGGATGGCGTCGAGACCGATGTGGCCGAGGTAGTCCACCGCAGCACCGAGGCCGACGGCCTCGACGATGGGCGGGGTGCCGGCCTCGAAGCGGTGCGGTGCCCTGGCGTACGTCGAGCGCGCCATGGTGACCGTCTCGATCATCTCGCCGCCGCCGTGGAAGGGCGGGAGCTCGTTGAGCAGCTCCTCGCGTCCCCACAGGACGCCGATGCCGGTGGGACCGCAGACCTTGTGGCCGGTGAAGACCAGGAAGTCACACCCGGCAGCCTGTACGTCGACCGGGAGCTGCGGAGCCGCCTGCGACGCGTCGACGACCGACAGGGCACCCACGGCCTTGGCACGCGCGGCCAGGTCGGCGACCGGGTTGATCGTGCCGAGCATGTTGGAGACCCAGGTGAAGGCCACCACCTTGGTGTGCTCGTCGACGAGCTGGTCGGCGCTGGCGAGGTCGAGGTGGCCGTCGTCGGTCAGGCCGAACCAGCGCAGCTCGGCCCCGGAGCGCTCGCACGCCAGCTGCCACGACACGATGTTGGAGTGGTGCTCCATCTCGGTGATCACGACGTTGTCGCCGGGGCCGAGGTCGATCGTGCGGGCCAGGAGGTTGAGCGCCTCGGTGGCGTTCTTGGTGAAGATCACCTCGTTGCGCGAGGGCGCGTTGAGGAAGGCCGCCACCTTGTCGCGCGCCGCCTCGTAGGCCTCCGTCGACTCGGCTCCGAGCTGGTGCATGGCCCGGGCGATGTTGGCGTTGTGGCGCTCGAGGTGGTCGACCATCGTGTCGATGACGACCTGCGGCTTCTGCGAGGTGTTGGCGCTGTCGAGGTAGACCAGCGGCTGCCCGCCCGCGAGCACGCGCTCGAGGATCGGGAAGTCCTTGCGGATCACGTCGAGATCCGGGAGCAGCCCTTCCATGGTGTTACCTCGTTTCGGCGGTGAGAGAAGTGGTGCTGGTCAGGCCGTCGCGGCCTTGAGGTACTTGTCGTAGCCCTCGGCCTCGAGCGCGTCGGCGAGCTCCTTGCCGCCGGACTCGGCGACCTTGCCGTCGACGAAGACGTGGACGTAGTCGGGCTCGATGTAGCGCAGGATGCGGGTGTAGTGGGTGATCAGCAGGACACCCTTGCCCTCGCGCGCGCGGAACCGGTTGACGCCCTCCGAGACCACCTTGAGCGCGTCGATGTCGAGGCCGGAGTCGGTCTCGTCGAGCACGGCTACCTGGGGGTCGAGGAGCTCGAGCTGGGCGATCTCGTGGCGCTTCTTCTCACCACCGGAGAAGCCCTCGTTGACGTTGCGGGTGCCGAACGTCGGGTCGAGGTTGAGCTGCTCCAGCGCGGCGTTGACGTCCTTGACCCAGGTGCGCAGCTTGGGGGCCTCGCCGTCGATGGCCGTCTTGGCGGTGCGGAGGAAGTTCGACACCGACACGCCGGGGACCTCGACGGGGTACTGCATGGCGAGGAAGAGGCCGGCGCGGGCGCGCTCGTCGACGGTCATCGCGAGGACGTCCTGGCCGTCGAGGGTGACGGTGCCACCGGTGATGGTGTACTTCGGGTGACCGGCGATCGAGTAGGCCAGCGTGGACTTGCCCGAGCCGTTGGGGCCCATGATGGCGTGCGTCTCGCCGTCCTTGATGGTGAGGGTGACGCCCTTGAGGATCTCCTTGGGGCCGTCCTCGGTGTCGACGGTGACGTGGAGGTCGGTGATGACGAGCTTGCTCATGCGGGGGTGACTCCGTTCAGGGTGGTCTCGGTGTCGACGTAGACGTCTCCGTCTCGTACGTCGACGGGGAAGGTGGCGACCGGCTCGGTCGCAGGGAAGTTGGTGGGCTTGCCGGTGCGCAGGTCGAACATCGACCCGTGCAGCCAGCACTCGATCTGGCAGCCGCCGTCGTTGGTGGCGACCTCGCCCTCGCTCAGGGCGACCTCGGCGTGGCTGCAGACGTCCTCGACGGCGAAGACCTCGTCGCCGTCGCGGGCGATCGCCAGGTCGTACCGCCCGAGGGTGACCGCGAGGGCCTGGTCGGTGGGCACCTCGTCGAGGGCACAGACGCGCTCGAAGGTCATCAGAGCAGCTCCTTCAGCACGTTCTTGGCGAGCTCCGCCTCGACCGTGGTCAGCAGCCGCTCCTCGATGGAGGGGACACCGACCTTGCGGATCAGGTCGTTGAAGAAGCCGTGCACCACCAGGCGCTGCGCCTCCTTCTCGGAGATGCCGCGCGACTGGAGGTAGAACAGCTGCTCATCGTCGAAGCGCGCGGTCGCCGAGGCGTGGCCGGCACCCTCGATCTCGCCGGTCTCGATCTCCAGGTTGGGGATCGAGTCGGCCCGGCAGCCGTCGGTGAGCAGCAGGTTGCGGTTCATCTCGTAGGTGTCGGTGCCCTCGGCCGTGGCGCGGATCAGCACGTCGCCGACCCAGACGGTGTGGGCGGAACGTCCCTGCAGAGCGCCCTTGTAGAGCACGCGGCTCTTGCAGTGCGGAGCGTTGTGATCC
>NZ_JAOPWY010000151.1 GCF_025965415.1 Nocardioides sp. | reverse complement strand
CGTACGACGCTGCCCGGCGGCCGACATGCCGCCGGCCGGCTCCCCGGACCGGCCGCCGGCTGGACCGGCGCGCGCGACCTGCCCGCGCCACCGGAGGAGTCCTTCCGCGAGTGGTGGGACCGCACGGACGGCGGCAGGTCGTGAACGCCCGCGACGAGATCCTCGCGCGGGTCCGATCGGCGCTGGCCGACGTCTCGCCCGCGGTCGACGTACCCTCCGCGCCGCGCGTGCCGGACCGGGGTGACCTCGTGGCGCTCTTCGTCGAGCGCGTCGAGGACTACCGCGCCACCGTCACCCGCTGCACCGCCGAGGAGCTGGCGTCCGTGGTGGCCGGCGTGCTCGACGGCGCGAGCGCCGTCGTGCCTCCCGGCCTCGGCCTCGAGGTCCCCGGAGCCGTGGTGGACCCTTCGACAGGACCCCACGACGGGTTCTCGGCGGCCGAGCTCGACGGCCTCGACGCCGTGGTCACGCGGTGCCGTGTCGGCATCGCCGAGACCGGCACGATCGTGCTCGACCACCTTCCCGACCAGGGCCGCCGCGCGATCAGCCTCGTCCCCGACCTCCACGTCTGCATCGTCGAGGCGAGCCAGGTGGTGGCCGACGTCCCCGACGCGATCGCCCTGCTGGACCCCGCCCGCGCGCTCACCTGGATCAGCGGCCCGTCGGCCACGAGCGACATCGAGCTCGACCGGGTCGAGGGCGTGCACGGCCCGCGCACGCTGCACGTCGTGCTCGTCGGCTGACCTCCCTCCCCGGCAGTCCGCTGCACAAAGCTGCTCCGGAAGCGGTCGGAAGGAGCCTTTTGCCGCGGACTATCGCGAGGGCGGGGCCACCGACCCGCGCTCGCGGACCGGCATCGGCACGAGCACGGCGCCGGTGACCGCCTCCTCGCCGAGCAGGAGGTCGACGGCCAACCGACCCATCTCGAACTCCGGCAGCGCGATCGTCGACAGGGCCGGGCGCAGCCAGCTGGCGAGCTCGGAGTCGTCGAAGGAGACCACCGAGACGTCGCCGGGCACGCTCAGCCCGGCCTCGCCGAGGGCCTGGTAGGTGCCGAGCGCGATGCGGTCGTTGAGGCAGACGAGGGCGCGGGGCCGCATCCCGCCGGCCAGCGCCTCGGTCACCGCGTCGAAAGCGGCCTCGGGCCACCACGAGCAGTCGAGCTGCTCGGCGACGACGGCCCCGACCTCGGCCAGCCCCGCCGTGACGCCCTCGAGCCGGCGTGAGGCGGGCAACGAGGTCGTCGGGGTCTCGCCGACCAGCACGATCCCCTCGCGGTGGCCGGCATCAGTCAGCAGGCGCGCGGCGGCGCGGCCGCCCTCGGCCTCGTCGGGTACGACGCTGGGGTGGGACGACTCGCTCTCGCAGTTGACCAGCACGACCCGCTGCCCGGCGAGGGCGTCGGGCAGCTCGACCCGGTCGTGCGAGGCCGTCGTGTAGAGCAGGCCGTCGACCTGGCGGGCGACGAGGTCCTCGATCAGCATCGGCTCCAGCACGGGATCGCCCTCGTACTCGCAGACGAGCAACCGGTGCCCGTGCGCGAGCGCGGCGGTCAGGCTGCCCCGGATCAGCTCGCCGCCGTAGTGGCCGGTGACGATCGTGTCGGCCACCAGGCCGATGGTGCTGCTGACCTGCGTGCGCAGGCTCCGCGCGGTGAGGTTGGGCCGGTAGTCCAGCTCGCGAGCGGCCCGCAGCACGCGCTGCCGGGTCTGCTCGGAGACCCGCACGTCGCGACCACCCAGGACCAGCGACGCGGTCGTCGCGGACACCCTCGCGTGCTCGGCGACGTCGCGCAGCCGGACGCGCGGCCTGGCGGTGGTGGGCATGGCCTTCCTTCCCGACGGCGCGGCCGCCCTCGTCGACACCCCCCGCGAAGCGTACGATCTGGTCCCTTGACGTGTCGCACATCACAAGGTTTACTCCTGCTAAATCGTTTTATCAAGGGCTTCCGGTCTCGGTGACCACCACCCAGACCGTGTCTCACGGCTCGACCCCCGGTTCTCATCCCGCACAGAGGAGTCCCGCATGACACGCAGTACCCGCACGTTCCGGCTCGCGGCAGGCCTGCTGGCGACCGGCCTCGCCCTCTCCGCCTGTGGAGGCGGCTCGAGCGACGACAACGACAGCGACGGTGGCGGCGGCGAGACCCCCGCTGCCTCCGGCGGCGAGCTCCTGATCTGGGTCGGCGACGGCCCCGGCGGGGACGCGACCACCGAGATCGGCAAGGCCTTCGGCGAGGAGAACGGCGTCGACGTGACCGTCGAGGTCCTGCCGGGCGCGGAGCTCCAGGCCAACTTCGTGACGGCCGCGCAGGCAGGTGACCCGCCGGACGTCGTGATGGGCGCGCACGACTGGATCGGAAACCTGGTCCAGAACGGCACGATCGACCCGATCCAGATCCCCGAGGCGACCAGCTCCACGCTCCAGCCACTGTCGCTCGAGGCGGTCACCTTCGACGGGCAGACCTACGGCATGCCCTACACGATGAACAACATCGTGCTGTTCCGCAACACCGACCTCGCTCCCGACGCCCCCGCCACGGTGGAGGACATGGTCGCGGCCGGCCAGAAGTCGGTGCAGTCGGGTGACGCCACGGCGCCACTGGCCTGGCCCGTCAGCGACACCGGCAACCCCTACTTCATCAACCCGCTCTACACCTCCGGCGGCGGCTACATGTTCGGCCAGGGCGACGACGGCTCCTTCGACCCCAGCGACCTCGGCGTCGGCACCCCGGGATCGGTCGAGGCGTACAAGAAGATCGGCGAGCTCGGCGAGAAGGGCTCGGGCGTGCTCAAGCGCTCGGTCAACACCGACAACGCCATCGCGCTCTTCACCGACGGCAAGACCCCCTTCCTGGTCGAGGGCCCGTGGCAGCTGACCACGATCGACGACAGTGACATCAACTACGAGGTGTCCGCCGTGCCCGGCTTCGAGGGCATGGACCCGGCCTCTCCGTTCATCACCGTCGACGCGGCCTACGTCGCGAGCGGCGGCAAGAACAAGACGCTGGCCCAGGAGTTCGTCACCAACTACTGGTCGCGTGCCGACGTCGGCGCCCAGCTCTTCGAGGCCACCAAGAACGTGCCCGCCAACAAGGACACGCTCGCCCAGATCGAGGGTGACAACCCCGCGGTCGCGGCCGTCAGCGCCGCCGGTGCGGAGAACGGCCAGATCATGCCGAGCATCCCGGAGATGGCGGCGGTCTGGGACCCGCTGGGCAAGGCCGAGGCGGCCGTCATCGGGGGCGCCGACCCGCAGGCGACGATCGACAGCGCGGCCAAGGCCATCCAGGCGGCGATGAAGGAATAGGCCAGGTGTCTCCCGGGGCGGGCCGTCGGCTCGCCCCGGGGAGCCGGTCCCCCCGCACACGACTACGTCGAGGAGAGTCACGTGGCAGGCAGCACGACATCGCCCCCGAGCCGCAAGGCACCCCGGTGGGGGCTGGGCGCCGACGGCACCAGCAGCCCCAGGACGCTGATGGTCAAGGTCGTCGGCCTCGCCGTGGTCGCGGCCATCGCCCTCTGGGCGGCGCTCCCGCTGATCCGCTCCGACAACTGGTGGGGACTGGGTGTCGTCGCCGGCGTGACAGCACTGGCGTTCTACATCTACCTGTCGCCGCGCACGGTGCCGATGAAGTACCTGCTGCCCGGCACGCTCTTCCTCATCGCCTTCCAGGTCATCCCGGTCCTCTACACCGTCTCGACGGCGTTCACGAACTTCAGTGACGGGCACCGCGGCACCAAGGAGCAGGCGATCACCGCCATCCAGGGCGCCTCGGTCACGCAGGTGCCCGGCTCCACCATCTACACCCTGACCCTCGCCACGGACGGCGACGCCGCCACGGGCGACATCGTCTTCCTGCTGTCCGACCCGACCTCGCAGGAGAGCTTCGTCGGCACCGCCGACGGCCTCGAGCCGCTCGAGGAGGGGACCTTCGAGGCGCCGACACCGGGGGGCAAGATCACCGCGTCCGACGACTACACCGTCCTCACCGTCCCGCAGGTCAACGCCCGTCAGGACGACATCTCCGCCTTCAGCGTCCCGACCGACGCCGGTGCGATCAAGAGCCAGGGCCTGTCGGCCGCGTTCGAGGGGTCGCCCCAGCAGTCATACGACAAGGGGTGCGACTGCATCACCGACGCCGCCACCGGCGACACGTGGACCGCCGACGACGGCGAGGGCTCGTTCGTCAGCGACGACGGCGCCCGACCGCTCGCGCAGGGCTGGAAGGTCAACGTCGGCCTCGACAACTTCGCCCGGGTCTTCACCAACGACACCATCCGCGGCTCGTTCCTGCGGATCGTGGTGTGGAACTTCGCCTTCGCGATCGGCACCGTGGCGATCACGTTCGGACTGGGCCTGGTGGTGGCGATCGCGCTCAACAACCCGCTGATGCGCGGGCGCACGCTCTACCGGTCCTTCATCATCCTCCCGTACGCCATGCCCGGCATCGCGATGTACCTCGTCTGGCGCGAGATGTTCAACAAGGACTTCGGGCTGATCAACCGCCTCCTCGGCCTCGACCTCAACTGGTTCGGCACGACCGCGAGCTCGATGTTCGCCATCCTGCTGATCCAGCTGTGGCTGGGCTACAACTACATGTTCCTGGTGATCACCGGGGCCCTGCAGTCCATCCCCTCCGACCTCGTCGAGGCGGCCGGGGTCGACGGCGCGAAGCCGTTCTACGCCTTCCGCACGATCACGTTCCCGCTGCTGCTGGTGGCGCTCGCGCCGCTGCTGATCACGTCCTTCGCCTTCAACTTCAACAACTTCTCGGCGATCTTCCTGACCAGCCGCGGTGGTCCCTTCCCACCTGACAACCCGAGTGCCGGCAGCACCGACCTGCTGATCACCTACACCTACCGGCTGGCGTTCGGCGGGTCCGGCGCCGACTACGGGTTCGCCGCCGCCATCTCCGTGCTCATCTTCCTGATCGTGGCGACCGTCTCGATCGTGAGCTTCCGTCGCACCCAGGCCCTGGAGGAGATCAACTGATGACACACACGACGTCCGCCGCGCCCGTGGCCACGAGGGGTGCCGAGGGTGATCCGCCCGAGGTGGTCCGACTCGGGTCCGCGAAGGGCGGCTGGTTCCGCCGCACCGGGTTCAGCCACCTCGTGGGGATCCTGGCCCTGGCCTTCTCGATCTTCCCGATCCTGTTCGTCGTCTCGGCGTCGCTGAACCCGACGGGCACGCTGAGCTCGTCGACGCTGATCCCGCGCGACGTCAGCCTCGCCAACTACCGGGAGCTCTTCGACGGGTCGTTCCCGCGCTGGTTCGTCAACAGCCTGGTGATCGCCTCGCTGTCGGCCGCGATCTCGATGCTGATCTCCGCGTGCGCCGCGTTCGCGTTCTCGCGGTTCCGGTTCACCGGCCGCCGCACCGGGCTCATGGGGCTGCTGCTCGTGCAGATGTTCCCGCAGTTCCTCGCGATCGTCGCGATCTACCTGATCTTCGCCAACATCACCGAGCTGTGGCCGGCGATCGGCTTCAACACGGCCGCCGGGCTGGTCATCCTCTACCTCGGAGGAGCCCTCGGCGTGAACACGTGGCTGATGAAGGGCTTCTTCGACACGATCCCCAAGGACCTCGACGAGTCGGCCAAGATGGACGGCGCGACGCACGTCCAGGTCTTCTTCGGGATCATCCTCCCGCTCGTGGCGCCGATCCTCGCGATCACCGGGCTCCTGGGCTTCATCGGGGCGATCAACGAGTTCCTGATCGCCAGCGTCTTCCTCCGCCAGGACGAGTCGAAGACCGCGGCCGTCGGCCTCTACGGGCTGATCGCCGACCCGCTGACCAAGAACGCCCAGTTCGGCGAGTTCGCGGCCGGCGCCGTGGTCCTCGCCGTGCCGACGGTCGGCTTGTTCATGTACCTCCAGCGCTACATCGTCGGCGGGCTGACCGCCGGCGCCGTGAAGGGATGAGTGGATCGTGGCTGAAGTAGTCCTCGACAAGGTCAACAAGGAGTACGAGAACGGCTTCCACGCCGTGCAGGACCTGTCCATCGACATCGCCGACGGCGAGTTCATCGTGCTGGTCGGCCCGTCCGGGTGCGGCAAGTCCACCGCCCTGCGGATGATCGCCGGGCTGGAGGACATCAGCAGCGGCACTCTCACGATCGGGGACCGGGTCGTCAACACGCTGGCCTCCCGCGAGCGCGACATCGCGATGGTCTTCCAGTCCTACGCCCTCTACCCGCACATGACCGTGGCCGACAACATCGCCTACGGCCTGAAGATCCGGCGGATGGACAAGGGCGAGGTGGAGAAGCGGGTCAAGCGCGCCGCCGACATGCTCGAGCTCGGACCGCTGCTCGACCGCAAGCCCAAGCAGCTCTCCGGCGGCCAGCGCCAGCGCGTCGCCATGGGCCGCGCGATCGTGCGCGAGCCCAAGGTCTTCCTCATGGACGAGCCGCTGTCCAACCTCGACGCCAAGCTCCGCGTGCAGATGCGGGCCGAGATCGCCCAGGTGCAGCGCGACCTCAACGTCACCACGATCTACGTCACCCACGACCAGACCGAGGCGATGACGATGGGCGACCGGGTCGCCCTGATGAAGGCCGGCGTGCTGCAGCAGCTCGGCGCCCCGCAGCACCTCTACGACCACCCCGACAACATCTTCGTCGCCGGCTTCATCGGCTCCCCGCCGATGAACATGGCCCTCGCCACCATCGACCGCACCGGCTCCGGCGTGACGGTGTCGTTCGGCGGGACGACCATCGAGGTGCCCGCCTCGGTCACCGCCGAGCGCCCCGCCCTGGCGTCGTACGCCGGTCGCCAGGTGGCGGTCGGCCTGCGCAGCGAGGACATGGAGGACGCCGCGCTCGCCCGCGACGCCGGCCGTCCCCGGTTGGGCACCAGGGTCGCGCTGACCGAGGCGCTCGGCTCGGAGATCGTGGTGCACTTCCCGGTCGACGCGCCGCGCGTGGTCACCGAGGACACCAAGGCGCTCGAGGAGGACGCCGGCACCGAGGACGTGCCGACCACCCACACCGGCAACGTCTGGGTGGCCTCCTTCACCCCGCGCTCGCGGGTGCGGCCCGGCGACGAGGTGCAGATCGCGATCGACGCGGAGCGGTTGCACTACTTCGACCCTGACACCGGTCTCGCGATCCGCGACTGACCGGTGGCGCTGAGGCTTCCGGAGCACTGGGTCTGGGACAGCTGGGTCGCCGACGACGGCGAGCTCTTCCACCTCTTCTTCCTCAAGGCGTCACGCCACGAGGACGGCATGTCCTCGCGGCACACCCGCGCCGTCGTGGGCCACGCGACGTCGCCCGACCTGGTCTCGTGGACCGCGCAGCCCGACGCGCTCGGGCCACGGGAGGGGGCGTGGGACGACCTCGCCATCTGGACCGGGTCGGTGGTCCGTGACGACGACGGGCGGTGGCGGATGTTCTACACCGCCATCTCCACCGGCGGCGGCCCGAAGGACCAGCGGCTCGGGCAGGCGGTGTCCCACGACCTCGTGGCGTGGGAGCGCGCCGGGTCCGCTCCCCTGGCTCCGGTCGACCCGCGGTGGTACAAGACGGACGTAGACGACCAGACGGCCAGCGAGACCTGGCGCGACCCGCTCGTGCTGCGCGACCCCGATGGTGACGGCTGGCACCTGCTGGTCTGCGCCCGCGCGGTCGGCGCCGGGCGCAACGACGACGGCGTGCTCGCCCACGCCCGCAGCCGCGACCTCGCGAGCTGGACGACGTACGAGCCGTTGACCCGTCCCGGTGCCGGCTTCGGCCAGCTCGAGGTGGCGCAGGTCAAGGAGGTCGACGGCCGCTGGGTGCTGGTCTTCACCTGTCACCCCGAGGAGCAGACCGCCGAGCGGCGCGCACGCTCCGGCGACCACTGCACGTGGTCGGTGCCGGGAGCGTCGGCGCTCGGCCCGTGGGACGTCGACGCCGCGCGCCCGTTCACGGCCGTGCCCGACCTGTTCGCAGCGCCACTGGTGCAGCGACGCGACGGCTCGTGGTGCCTGATCGGCTTCCGCAACCGTGAGGGCGAGGGCGTCGACGCGATGGAGATCGTCGACCCGGTGCCCGTGGGGCTCGACCCGGACGGCTACCTCGTCGCCGATCGAGTAGTCCGCATCAGCTGACTCGTGCCGGGCCCTGGTCGACGAGCTCTTTGATGCGGACTACCAGTGGGTCAGTGCGCGACGCCGTAGAGCCGGTCGCCCGCATCGCCGAGGCCCGGCACGATGTAGCCCTTGTCGTTGAGCTTCTCGTCCATGGCCGCGGTCACCACGGCGACCGGCACCGCGAGGTCGGCCAGCGCGGCCTCGAGGTTGGCGACGCCCTCGGGGGCGGCGAGGAGGCAGATGGCGGTGATGTCGTCGGCGCCGCGGTCGGTGAGGAAGCGGATGGCCGCGGCGAGCGTGCCGCCGGTGGCGAGCATCGGGTCGAGGATGTAGCACTGGCGGCCGGAGAGGTCCTCGGGCAGGCGCTCGGCGTACGTCGACGCCGCCAGGGTCTCCTCGTTGCGGACCATGCCGAGGAAGCCGACCTCGGCCGTGGGCAGCAGCCGCATCATCCCGTCGAGCATGCCGAGCCCGGCGCGCAGGATCGGCACGACCATCGGCCGCGGCTGGGCGAGGTAGACGCCGGTGGTCGGGCCGACCGGGGTGGTGATCTCGCGCGGGTCCACGCGCACCTCGCGGGTGGCCTCGTAGGCCAGCAGGGTGACCAGCTCGTCGGTCAGCCGACGGAAGGTCGGGGAGTCGGTGTCCTCGTCGCGGAGGACGGTGAGCTTGTGGGAGACGAGGGGGTGGTTCACCACGTGCAGGCGCATGCGGCCACCCTAGTGGGCCCCGCCGGGGGCGAACGAGTCCGAAAGAGGGTTGGCGCACCCGCCCGCATCTGCGACATTGGACGGGTCAGCAGCCTGGGGAGGGTCGGGACATGTCCGAGCACATCGGCGAGGTCGACTACGCGCTGGTCGCGTTCCTCGAGGACGGCGCCTGGCAGGTGCAGGACATCGCCTCGCCGGCCTTCAACTCCGTCGACACCCTCAGCCACGCCCTGCGCCAGGTCTCCGGCGAGGCCGGCGCCGTCGGCATGGTCGCCGTCGACGAGGACTTCTTCGTGCTCGTCCGGGTGGCGGGGTCCACGACCCGCGTGCTGCTCTCCGACGTCACCGCCGCCGTTGAGTGGGAGCTGGCCCAGTCGGCCATCGACTTCCTGGGCCTGCCCCCGCCGGAGGACGACGACGAGGAGGTGCCGGCCGGCGACCTCGACCTCCTCGGCGACCTCGGGCTCCACGCCATCGACATGGGCGCCTTGCTCGACGACGCCGACCTCTACCCTGACGACGTGCTCTCCGACATCGCCCGCCGTCTCGGTTTCGGCGACCTCTTCGACGACGCCGTCGGCCTCACGTCTGCATGAGCCCCGACGGATGCGGCTCCTCCTGGAAGGAGCCGATGCGCCTGGCCCTGGCCGAGGCGCGGGCCGCGCTGGCGGGCGACGACGTACCGGTGGGGGCCGTGGTGCTCGACGAGACGGGCACCGTGATCGGCACCGGTCGCAACACCCGCGAGTCCCACGGCGACCCGACCGGGCACGCCGAGGTGGTGGCCCTGCGCGCGGCCGCGGCCGTGCGCGGCGAGTGGCGGCTGACCGGCTGCACCCTCGTCGTCACCCTCGAGCCCTGCACCATGTGCGCCGGCGCCCTCGTGCTCGCGCGGGTGGACCGCCTCGTCTTCGGGGCGTACGACGACAAGCTGGGCGCGGTCGGCTCGCTCTGGGACGTGGTCCGCGACCGTCGGCTCAACCACCGGCCCGAGGTCGTCGCAGGCGTGCTGGCCGACGAGTCCACCGCGCTGCTGGACGCCTTCTTCGCCCGCCACCGGGGCGCGTCGTGACCGAGGTGCGCCGCGCCACCCCCGCCGACGCCGACGTGCTCGGCCGGCTGCTGTGGGACTTCAACACCGAGTTCGAGACGGAGACCGACGACGCCGACGTCCTGGCCGCGCGCTTCGCCCGGATCCTCGCCCTCGACGACATCGTCGCGGTGCTCGCCGAGGAGCCCGACGGGACCCCCGTGGGCTTCGCCCTGCTGAGCCTGCGCCCGGCCATCTGGTTCGACGGCCCCGTGTCGCAGCTCGAGGAGCTGTACGTCGTACCCGCCCTGCGGTCGCACGGCATCGGCACCCGGGTCCTCGACCTCTGCCGCCGCCTGGCGCGCGGGCTGGGCTCGCCCGAGATGCACATCGGCGTCGACGAGGTCGACGTCGACACCCGGCGGTTCTACGAGCGCCACGGCTTCCTCAACATCGAGGCCGGCGTGGACTACCGGATGCTCTACTACGTCGGCCCGACCGACCCGGCTCCCCCGACGTCGCCCTGAGCGGCGGAGACCATCTCCTCGACACCCTCGACGAGGCACTCGCGCAGCGCACCGAGGTCGGCCACCGCGCTCGCGTCGACGTTGACGCCGATGCAGGCGGTGTCGCCGACGGTCACCAGGCACACGGTCAGCGCGGCGCCGGGCAGTGGGCCGAGGACGTACATCCCCTGCACCTCGGCACCCGCCATGTAGCGCCGCCGCGGCGGCCCGGGCAGCGTGAGGACGAAGGCGTCGGGGACGGCGGCGGTGCGCAGCGCCGAGGCGCCGACGAATGACGGCATCCGGTTCATCATCGGGGCCGCGGCGTCGAGCACCTCCAGCGCCCGCTCGGTGTGCAGCGACAGCACCTCGCCGCGGACGGCGGCGACCCGGTCGACGGGGTCCTCGATCGCGAGCGGCCCGGAGATCAGGGCGCCGGCGAACCGGTTGCCGAGGTCGTCGGCGCGGTCGAGCGAGACGCGTACGCCGACGGGGATCTCGTGCACGGAGCCGTCCCGGCGCGCGTGGTAGCGGCGGAGCCCGCCGAGCACCAGCGCGACCGCGGCGTCGTCGAGCGTGCCGCCGCCCTGCCGCGCGACGGTGCGGAGCGGCTCGAGCGGTGCGTCGAGGGTGAGGAAGGTCCACTTCCTGCCGGTGCGCGGGGACAGCTCCGGCGAGGGTCGCGCGGCCTGGGTGAGCAGCCGGCGGACCGACGCGCCGTACCTCAGTGCGGACCCGACCACCGCCTGCGGGCGAGCGGCGGCGTGGCCGAGGGTGCGCACGGCCGCCAGCGCCGCGTCGGGCAGGGTCGCGACGCCGCTG
>NZ_JAOPWY010000102.1 GCF_025965415.1 Nocardioides sp. | reverse complement strand
CCGTCCTCGACGCACCGTTCCTCTTCGCGGTGCAGATCGTCGTCTACACCGGCGCGATCCTGATGCTCTTCCTGTTCGTCGTGATGCTCGTCGGTGTCGATGCTTCCGACTCGGTCGTGGAGACGATCCGCGGCCAGCGGGCGACGGCGGTCGTCCTCGGCCTGGTCTTCGGCACGGTCCTGGTGCTCGGGATCGGCCAGGTCACCTTCGGCACCGTGGTGGGCCTCGACGAGGCCAACGCGGGCGGCAACGTGCCGGCCATCGCCAACATCCTGTTCTCGAGGTACGTCTTCGCCTTCGAGGCCACCAGCGCCCTGCTGATCACGGCCGCGCTCGGCGCGATGGTGCTCGCGCACCGTGAGCGCCTCACGCCCAAGGCGACCCAGGCCGACATGGCCGCGCAGCGGTTGCGCGACTACGCCGACCACGGCAAGCACCTCGGCCCGCTGCCCTCGCCCGGCGTCTACGCCCGCCACAACGCGGTCGACACCCCCGCCCTGCTGCCCGACGGCACCGCCGCCGAGTCCTCGGTCTCCCGCGTGCTCGCCGCCCGCGGCACCGTCCGCTCGGCCCCGGCGCTGGCCGACGACATCGTCGACGTACGCCGCCAGCTGGGCGTCCCGGACTCGCAGCCCGAGACGGCGGGCAAGTCCGGCGCCACCGCCAGCACCGAGGAGGACGAGAAGTGACCGAGTACGTCGTCCTCTCGGCGATCCTGTTCACGATCGGCTGCGTGGGTGTGCTCACCCGCCGCAACGCCATCGTCGTGTTCATGTGCGTCGAGCTGATGCTCAACGCCAGCAACCTGGCGTTCGTCGCCTTCGCCCGCCAGCACGGCAACCTCGACGGCCAGATCACCGCCTTCTTCGTGATGGTGGTGGCGGCTGCCGAGGTCGTGATCGGCCTCGCGATCATCATGACCATCTTCCGCACCCGACGCTCGGCCTCGGTCGACGACGCCAGCCTGCTGAAGTACTGAGGGAGCACCCGTGAACCTGTTGTCCCACTCAGTCCTTCTGTCCGCGGAGGGAGGCGCCCACATCCCCGTGGTCGCGCCCGACACCGGGGCCGGTGGCGTGTTCGACCTGCTGTGGCTGGTGATCGCCCTGCCACTGCTCGGCGCCCTCCTGCTGCTCGGCGTCGCACCGTTCCTCCCGGGCAGCGCCAAGGCGACGCTCGACAAGCACGGCCACCTCGTCGGCACGGCCGCCGCGGTCGCGTCCTTCGTGCTCAGCCTGGTGCTGTTCGTCGCGCTCCTGGGTCGCGACGCGGAGTCGCGCCAGGTCGGCCAGCACCTCTGGACCTGGTTCGAGACCGGCTCGCTCAGCGTGGGCATGGACCTCCTCTACGACCAGCTCGCCGCGCTGTTCCTGCTGCTGATCACCGGTGTCGGCTCGCTGATCCACGTCTACGCCATCGGCTACATGGAGCACGACCCGCGCCGGCGCCGGTTCTTCGGCTACCTCAACCTGTTCGTCGCGGCGATGCTCACGCTGATCCTCTCGGCCAACTTCGTGGGCCTGTTCCTGGGCTGGGAGGGCGTCGGCCTGGCGTCGTACCTGCTCATCGGCTTCTGGCAGCACAAGCCCTCCGCCGCGGCCGCCGCCAAGAAGGCCTTCGTCATCAACCGCGTCGGTGACATCGGCCTGTCGCTGGCGATCGCGCTGATGTTCGCCACCTTCGGCACCACCGACTTCGGCGGCGTCAGCGAGCTGGCCGGCAGCGCCGACCAGGGCACCCTCAACGCCCTCGGCCTGCTGCTCCTGCTCGGCGCCTGCGGCAAGTCGGCCCAGGTGCCGCTCCAGGCCTGGCTGCTCGACGCGATGGAGGGCCCGACCCCGGTCTCGGCCCTGATCCACGCGGCGACCATGGTCACCGCCGGTGTCTACCTCGTGGTCCGGTCCAACTTCATCTACGAGCTCACGCCCGTCGCCCAGACCGCGGTCGTCGTGGTCGCCACCGTCACGCTGCTGTGGGGTGCGATCCTCGGCTGCGCCAAGGACGACATCAAGAAGGCGCTCGCCGGCTCGACGATGAGCCAGATCGGCTACATGATGCTGGCCGCCGGCCTCGGCCCGGTCGGCTACCCGTTCGCGATCTTCCACCTGCTGACGCACGGCTTCTTCAAGGCCAACATGTTCCTCGGTGCCGGCTCGGTCATGCACGGGATGGACGACGACGTCGACATGCGGCACTACGGCGCGCTCAACAAGGCCATGCCCGTCACCTTCTTGACCTTCGCGATGGGCTACCTCGCGATCATCGGGTTCCCGGGCTTCTCCGGCTTCTGGTCCAAGGACCGGATCATCGAGTCGGCACTCGCCGACAACCTGCTGGTCGGCCTGCTCGCCATGCTGGGCGCCGGCATCACGGCCTTCTACATGACCCGCCTGATGCTCATGACCTTCTTCACCGAGAAGCGTTGGGCCGAGGACGTGCACCCGCACGAGTCGCCCAAGGTCATGACCGTCCCGCTGATCGTGCTCGCCGCACTGTCGGTGCTGGGCGGCGTCCTGCTCGCCGGCGACTGGATCGTGACCTGGCTCGAGCCGGTGACCGGCCAGGCCGAGCACCACGAGCCGCCGCTCCCGGCGATCGTCATCACGCTGCTCATCACCCTGGTCGTGGCCGCAGGCGTCGCGACCGCCTGGTTCCTCGTCGGCAAGCGCGACATCCCGCGCGAGGCGCCCCAGGACGTGTCGTTCGCGACCCGGGCGGCCCGCGCCGACCTCTACGGCGACGCGATCAACGACGCCGTCGTGGTGCGCCCCGGCGCCTCGGTCGTGGGTGGCCTGACCACCTTCGACCGGGTCGGCGTCGACGGCACCGTCGAAGGTGGGTCGGCCGTGATGGTTGGCCTGTCGCGCACGCTGCGCCGGCTCCAGAACGGGTTCGTCCGCTCCTACGCCCTGTCGCTCCTCGCCGGCGCCCTGCTGGTCGTCCTGGCCCTCCTGGCGGTGAACCTCGGTTGAGCACCCGACAGAGTTCTACGCCTGCCCCGCTCCGCTCCTCTGCCGCACAACTCTGCGAGGACCCCGCATGATGCTGACAATCCTGATCCTGCTGCCGCTGGTCGGCGCGCTCGTCACGGCCTTCGTGCCCGGCGCGCTCGCGCGGCTCGTCGGCATCGGCTTCGCGGTCGCGACGCTGCTCGCCGGCATCGTCGCCGCCACCCAGTACGACGCGGGCGGGGGCATGCAGCTCACGGAGACCCACACCTGGGTCGAGTCGCTCGGCGTCCACTACGCCCTCGGCGTCGACGGCCTGGGCCTGCTGATGGTGCTGCTCACCGTCGTCCTCGTGCCGATCGTCCTGCTGGCCGGCTGGCGCGAGTCCGAGGCCGAGGGCAACAGCGGCGCCCGGGCGTTCTTCGCCTGGACCCTGGCCCTCGAGGCGATGTCGCTGGCCGTCTTCACCGCGACCGACGTGCTCCTCTTCTACGTCGTGTTCGAGGCCACGCTGATCCCGGCCTACTTCCTGATCGGTGGGTTCGGTCGCTCGGGCCGTGGCCGTGCGGCGACCAAGTTCCTGATCTACCAGCTCGCCGGTGGCCTGGTGATGCTCGCCTCGGTGATCGGCCTGTACGTCGTCTCCGCGAACGCCGGCACCCCGAGCTTCCTGCTCAGCGACCTGGCCGCGATCGACATCGACCCGATCACCCAGCGCTGGCTGTTCCTCGGCTTCTTCATCGCCTTCGCGATCAAGGCGCCGATGTTCCCGGTCCACACCTGGCTGGCCGACACCACCGAGAAGGCGACCCCCGGCACCTCGGTGCTGCTGGTCTGCATCCTCGACAAGATCGGCACCTTCGGCATGCTGCGGTTCTGCCTCGGGCTGCTGCCCGACGCCTCGCAGTGGGCGACGCCGGTCGTGGTGGTCCTGGCGCTGATCTCGATCATCTACGGCGCGCTGGTCGCGATCGGGCAGGACGACGTCCTGCGCCTGATCGGTCTCACGTCGCTCTCGCACTTCGGCTTCATCGTGCTGGGCATCTTCGTGTTCAGCTCGACCGGCAGCTCCGGCGCGATCCTCTACATGGTCAATCACGGCATCGCGACCGCCCTGATGTTCCTGGTCGCCGGCTTCCTCATCCAGCGCACCGGCACCTCGTCGATCCGCGAGATGGGCGGGGTCGAGAAGACCGCCCCCGTGCTCGCGGGCTTCTTCCTGGTCGCCGGCCTCGCCGCCTGCGGCCTGCCCGGGCTGTCGCCCTTCGTGTCCGAGCTGATGGTCATCGTGGCCGCCTTCGACCACCACTGGCTGGTCGGCTCGGTCGCGGTGCTGGCCATCGTCCTGGCGGCCTTCTACGCGCTCTGGATGTACCAGCGCACGATGACCGGTCCCGGTCGGGAGGGGGTGGCCCCGGTGGCCGACCTCGACCGGCGTGAGGTCGGCATCGTCGCTCCGCTGCTGCTCGCGCTCGTGCTGTTCGGCTTCTTCCCGATGCCGCTGCTCGACGTCATCAACCCGTTCGTCCACGACTCCCTCGCAGGTGTGGGCATCGGCCAGGAGGGTGGTCACCAGTGACCGAGTTCGTGAAGCCCAGCATCGAGTACTTCGAGCTGTGGCCGCTGCTGGTCGTCTTCGGTGTGGCGTGCCTCGGCGTCGTCGTCGAGGCCTTCGCTCCGCGCTCCGCGCGCTACGTGGCGCAGGTCGTGCTCGCCCTGACCGGCCTCGTCGTCGCCATGGTCGGCGTGGTCCTGGTCGCCCGCGACGTGACGACGTACGACGACGGCGCCGCGCGCGGCGTCCTGGCGGTCGGCGGCACGATCGCCGTCGACGGTCCGAGCCTCTTCATCTGGGGCCTCGTGCTGGCGCTGGCCATCGGCGGTGTCCTGCTCTTCGCCGAGCGTCACCTCGACGGCGGGGTCTCCGCCTTCGCCGGCCAGGCCGCCGCGGTGCCCGGCACCGACGCGGAGACCGCGGCGCTCGCGGCCCACCGCGAGCACACCGAGGTCTACCCGCTCATGATGTTCGCGGTCTTCGGGATGATGCTCTTCCCGGCGGCCAACGACCTGCTGACCATGTTCGTCGGCCTCGAGGTGCTCTCGCTCCCGCTCTACCTCCTGAGCGGCCTCGCGCGTCGTCGCCGGCTGCTGAGCCAGGAGGCGGCGCTCAAGTACTTCCTCCTCGGCGCCTTCTCGTCCGGCTTCTTCCTCTACGGCGCGGCCCTGGTCTACGGCTTCGCCGGCTCGATGGGCTTCGCCTCGATCAACGAGGCCGTGCGCAACGACGTCGGCAGCAGCAGCCTGCTGCTGATCGGCACCGGCCTGCTCTCGGTCGGCCTGCTCTTCAAGGTCGGCGCCGTCCCGTTCCAGGCCTGGACCCCCGACGTCTATCAGGGCGCCCCGACGCCGGTCACCGCCTTCATGGCCGCCGGCACCAAGGTCGCCGCCTTCGGCGCGATCATGCGGCTGTTCTACGTCGCCCTCGGTGCCGACCGCTGGTCGTGGCAGCCGATGCTGTGGATCATCGCGGTCCTCTCGATGTTCCTCGGCGCTGCGCTGGCCATCACCCAGAGCGACATCAAGCGGCTGCTGGCCTACTCCTCGGTCGCCCACACCGGCTTCATCCTCACCGGCGTGGTGGGCCTGCAGGCCGCCGACCAGCTGGCCGTCGGCGAGATCACCTCGCTCCAGGCCGTGCTCTTCTACCTCACCACCTACGGCTTCGCCACGATCGGCGCCTTCGCCGTGGTGGGCCTGGTCCGCGACGCCGGTGGCGAGACCTCGGTCATCGACCGCTGGGCCGGACTGGGCAAGGAGTCGCCCGTGGTGGCAGGGGTCTTCGCGTTCTTCCTGCTGGCCATGGCGGGCATCCCGTTGACGTCCGGCTTCGTCGGCAAGCTCGCCGTCTTCTCCGTGGCCCTCGCCGCGGGCGCCTGGCCGGTCGTCGTGGCTGCCGTGATCGCGAGCATCATCGCCGCGTTCCTCTACGTCCGGGTCATCAAGGTCATGTACTTCGACAAGCCCGTCGGCGACGGCCCGAGCGTCTCGTACCCGTCGGTCCTGACCGCCACCACGATCGCGGTGTCGGCGGCCGTGACCCTCGTGCTCGGCGTCCTGCCGGGCCCGGTGCTCGACCTGGCGGGGCTTGCAGGAGAATTCCTCAGGTGACCGACGCCTCCCCCCTCGCACTGCCTGTCGTCGACGCCGAGCTGGAGGCACGGCTCGTCGAGCGGTTGGCCCGCATCGAGGAGCTGCTGGCCGTCCACTGCCAGGGGCGTACGCCGTACGTCACCCGCGCGGCGACGCACCTGATGATGGCCGGCGGCAAGCGGTTCCGGCCGCTGCTGGTGCTGCTGGCCGCCGAGACCGGCCCCCAGCCGGAGGCCGAGGAGGTCCACACCGCGGCCTGCGTCGTCGAGCTGACCCATGTGGCCTCGCTCTACCACGACGACGTGATGGACGAGGCGGCCCTACGCCGGGGGGCCGACACGGCCAACGCCCGCTGGGACAACCACGTCGCGATCCTCACCGGCGACTTCCTCTTCGGCCGCTCCTCCGAGCTCACTGCCGACCTCGGTCCCGACGCGGTGCGGATCCAGGCCCGGACATTCACCCGTCTCGTCGAGGGGCAGATCCTCGAGACCGTGAAGCCCGAGCCGGGGGAGGACCCGCTCGCCCACTACCTCGAGGTCGTCGCCGGCAAGACCGGCTCGCTGATCGCCACCTCGGCGCGCTACGGCGCGATGTTCTCCGGCGCCCGCCCCGAGGTGGTCGAGGCGCTCGGCGCCTACGGCGAGATCGTCGGCTCGGCCTTCCAGCTCTCCGACGACATCCTCGACGTCACCTCCGAGTCCGACACCTCGGGCAAGACGCCGGGCACCGACCTGCGCGAGGGCGTGCCGACCCTCCCGGTCCTTATGGCGCAGGCCTCCACCGACCCGGCCGACGCCCGCCTCCTCGAGCTGCTGGGCAGGCCGCTGACCGACGACGCCGAGCACGCCGAGGCGCTCGACCTGCTCCGCAAGCACCCCGCGATGGTCCAGGCCCGCGACTACGTCCTGGGCCAGGCCGCGCAGGCCAAGAGGCTGCTCGAGGTGCTCGACCCGGGCCCCGTGCGCACCGCCCTGGCGTCGTTCGCCGACATCGTGGCCAACCGCTCCGCCTGAGGTCCTCTCGAGCGGTGGTCGAGCCACGTTCCCGGTCGCTCGACGGTGGGTGGATCACCGCCGCTGGCGTGTCGTACGCATGGCCTGCCGTGCAGCGGTGGTCGAGCCACGTTCGCGGTCGCTCGACGGTGGCTGGATCACCGCCAGTCAGCCTCACACTGCGCTGGCGTGCGCCACGAGCCGCAGCTGGCGGCGCCGGTGGTTGAGCGCCTCGACGGTGAACATCGCGAGGGCCACCCACACCAGGCCGAAGCCGATCCAGCGGCTGGGCGGCATGTCCTCGTGGAAGACGAGGATCCCGAGGGCGAACTGGATGGTCGGGGCGAGGTACTGCAGCAGCCCCAGCGACACCATCGAGACGCGGATCGCCGCGGCACCGAAGAGCATCAGCGGGATGGCGGTGATGATGCCGGTGCTGGTGAACAGGACCGCGTGGCCGACCCCGTGGCTGCCGAAGTTGGACTGGCCCGTCGCCACCAGCCACGCGACGTACGCCGCCGCGACCGGCGCCAGCACGAGGGTCTCGAAGGTGATGCTCTCCACCGCACCGACGTCCGCCTGCTTCTTGGCCAGCCCGTAGGTGCCGAAGGAGAACGCCAGGACGAGCGCCACCCACGGTGGACGGCCGTAGTCGATCGTCAGCACGACCACTGCCACGAGCGCGAGGCCCATCGCCACCCACTGGAGCCGCCTGAGGTGCTCACCGAGGACGAGGACGCCCATCAGCACCGTAACCAGCGGGTTGATGAAGTAGCCCAGCGAGGTCTCCACCACGCGCCCGTTGTTGACGCCCCAGATGTAGCCGCCCCAGTTCACCGAGATGACGACCGCGGCCGCCGTGAGGAGCAGCAGCTTGCGCCGGTCGCGCAGGAGGGCCCTCAGCTGCGACACCCGGCCCGACAGCACGAGGATCAGCAGCATCGTCAGCAGAGACCAGACGATCCGGTGCGCCAGGATCTCGACGGCACCACCGGGCTCGAGGAGGGTCCAGTAGAGGGGGAAGGCGCCCCAGAGGATGTAGGCCGAAGCCCCCAGGATTAGTCCGCGGCGGCTATCTGGCACTCCGGAAGTGTAGGGGCGCACCGTCGCCTACGATGGGGCCGTCTCGGGCGTGGGTCCCGCGACCAGTCAGATCATCGTTCTCGAGGGGGAATCACCATGCGGATGCTCCGCACCGTCCTGGCGGCCATCGTCGCTGCACTGCTCGTCACCGGAGCGCTCAGCGCCGGAGCGAGCGCCGGCTCCTTGCCCAAGCGCATCATCGACGAGAACCCCCCTGGGCAGCACCAGGTCTCCTACAACGCCTTCAAGCTCAAGGGCACGATCACCGAGCCCCAGGCCGACGGCACCACGCTGCCCTACGCCAACCAGAAGGTGAAGATCCTCAAGAAGGCGTGCGGCGGCTGCAAGTGGAAGACCGTCAAGAAGGTCAAGACCAACGACAGCGGTGTCTTCAAGACCCGCATCTACGCCCCCGAGCGTGGCCGTTGGAAGTGGCGCTCGAAGGTCGATCACTCCAACGGCTTCGGCAACACCAAGGGTCAGATCTGGACCCTCTACTTCCGCTGACCCGGACCCGTCCCTGGACGCCGAGACCCCGCGGGGTCAGAGGATCGTCCAGGTGTCGCCACCGCCGATCAGCGCCGCCAGACGGGCGGCGCGGCCGGCGGTGTCGTCATTTCCGGAGCCGCCGAGGGCGGCCGCCACCTGCTCGCGGGCCGCGTCGTCGTACGTCCGGCGCTCGACCTGGCGGAAGATGCCGATCGGCGACTGGTTGAGGTAGCCGGAGTCGGTGAGGCGCGAGATCGCGAACGCCGTGGAGGGGTCGTCCTGATGGGCGTCGTGCACCAGGATGTCGGCGTCGTCGACGTCGGCCACCGCGACCGTCCGGATGTTGCCGGTGCTCCGGTCGCGCACGAGGGCGCGGGTGCCCCGGCCGTCCTCGCCGAGGGCGCCGAAGCGGACCTGCTCGCCGTGCACCAGCGGGATGATCGCGTCGGCCTTGGTGTCGGGGTTCTTGATCGCGTCGAACGCGCCGTCGTTGAAGATCGGGCAGTTCTGGTAGATCTCGACCAGTGACGTGCCGCGGTGCGCGGCGGCCGCGGCGAGCACCGACGTGAGGTGCTTGCGGTCGGAGTCGATGGTGCGCGCGACGAAGGACGCCTCGGCACCGAGCGCCAGCGACACCGGGTTGAAGGGGTGGTCGAGCGAGCCCATCGGGGTGGACTTGGTGACCTTGCCGGTCTCCGAGGTGGGGGAGTACTGGCCCTTGGTGAGACCGTAGATCCGGTTGTTGAAGAGCAGGATCGTCATGTTGACGTTGCGGCGCAGGGCGTGGATCAGGTGGTTGCCACCGATCGACAGCGCGTCGCCGTCGCCGGTCACGACCCACACTGAGAGGTCCTCGCGCGCGGTCGCGATGCCGGTGGCGATGGACGGCGCGCGGCCGTGGATCGAGTGCATGCCGTAGGTGTCGAGGTAGTAGGGGAACCGCGAGGAGCACCCGATGCCGGACACGAAGACGATGTTCTCCCGGCGCAGGCCGAGGTCGGGCAGGAAGGACTGCACGGCCTTGAGCACGGCGTAGTCACCGCACCCGGGGCACCAGCGCACCTCCTGGTCGGAGGTGAAGTCCTTGCCGGTCTGCGGCTGGTCGGTGGTGGGGACCGACTCGGTGCCGGAGCGCAGGGCGGGGATGCCGAGCTCAGTCATCGTTGCTCTCCTTCGGGGTGACGTCGACGTCGATGCCCTCGGCCTCGGCCACGAGCCCGCCGATCACGTCGGCGAGGACGGCCGCCTTGAGGGGGAGGCCGCGGACCTCGTTGTAGCCGACCACGTCGACGAGGTACTTCGCGCGCAGCAGCAGCGAGAGCTGGCCGAGGTTCATCTCGGGCACGAGGACCTTGTCGTAGCGACGCAGCACGTCGCCGAGGTCGTGGGGGAACGGGTTGAGGTGGCGCAGGTGCGTCTGGGCGACGTGGTAGCCGGCCTTGCGCACGCGGCGTACGCCGGCGCCGATGGGGCCGTACGTCGACCCCCATCCGAGCACGAGCACCTTGGCCTCGCCCGACGGGTCGTCGACCTCGAGCGGGGGCAGCGAGTCGGCGATCCGGTCGACCTTGGCCTGACGGGTGCGGACCATGAAGTCGTGGTTGGCGGGGTCGTAGGAGATGTTGCCGTGACCGTCGCCCTTCTCGAGACCGCCGATGCGGTGCTCGAGGCCCGGGGTGCCGGGGATCGCCCACGGACGCGCGAGCGTCGCGTCGTCGCGGAGGTAGGGCCAGAACTCGGCGTCGTCGCCGGTGCCGTAGTTCTTCTCCGTCGCGAAGTTCGGGTCGATCGTGGGGAGCTCGTCGAGGCTCGGGATGCGCCACGGCTCGGAGCCGTTGGCGAGGTAGCCGTCGGACAGGATCATCACGGGCGTGCGGTAGGTGATCGCGATCCGCACCGCCTCGACCGCGGCGTCGAAGCAGTCGCCCGGCGACTGCGGCGCGACGATCGGCACCGGCGCCTCGCCGTTGCGGCCGAACATCGCCTGCAGCAGGTCGGCCTGCTCGGTCTTGGTCGGCAGGCCGGTCGAGGGGCCGCCGCGCTGGACGTCGACGACCACGAGCGGGAGCTCGGTCATCACGGCCAGGCCGACGGCCTCGGACTTGAGCGCGACGCCGGGACCGGAGGTCGTGGTCACGCCGAGCTGGCCGGCGAACGCCGCGCCGATGGCGGCACCGACGCCGGCGATCTCGTCCTCGGCCTGGAACGTGGTCACGCCGAACCCCTTGTGCTTCGACAGCTCGTGGAGGATGTCGGAGGCCGGGGTGATCGGGTAGGAGCCGAGGAAGACCGACAGGCCCGACTGCACGCCGCCGGCGATCAGGCCGTAGGACAGGGCCAGGTTGCCGGTGATGTTGCGGTAGGTGCCGGGGGACATCGGCGCCGGCTTGATCTCGTAGCGGACGACGAACGCCTCGGTGGTCTCACCGAAGTTCCAGCCGGCCTTGAAGGCGGCGAGGTTGGCGTCGCGGATGTCGGGCACCTTGGCGAAGCGCTTGGCCAAGAACGCGTGGGTCGACTTGGTCGGCCGGCCGTACATCCACGACAGCAGGCCCAGGGCGAACATGTTCTTGGCGCGCGAGGCGTCCTTGCGCGAGAGGCCGAACTCCTTGACCGCCTCGACGGTCATGCCGGTCAGGTCGACCGTGTGCACGGCGTACTCGGCGAGGGTGTCGCCGTCGAGGGGGTTCTCGGTGTAGCCGGCCTTGGTCAGGTTGCGCGCGGTGAAGTCGTGGGTGTCGACGATGATCGCCGCGCCCTTGGCGAGGTCGCCCAGGTTGGCGCGCAGCGCCGCGGGGTTCATCGCGACCAGCACGTCGGGGGCGTCGCCCGCGGTGAGGATGTCGTGGTCGGCGAAGTGCACCTGGAACGACGAGACGCCCGGGAGCGTGCCCTGGGGCGCGCGGATCTCGGCGGGGAAGTTGGGCAGCGTCACCAGGTCGTTGCCGAAGGCCGCGGTCTCCTGGGTGAACCGGTCACCGGTGAGCTGCATGCCGTCGCCGGAGTCGCCGGCGAACCGGATGATGACGCGGTCGAGCTGCTTGACCTGCTTGGCGGGTGAGGTCACCTCTGGCCCTGCTTCCTTGGTGTCTCGCGAGTGGTCTCCCGACCTCCCACATTAGTCGCGGCACGAGCGTGACAAGGGCTCTCCCCACCTCGTGGACGTGACGTGCACGACAGCCGTGATCCACGACACGCGAGACAATGTGCTCCGTGTTCATAAAGTCATGTATCTTTCTCGACATTGCTCACCGATCAAGAAAGTCGAGTACCCCCCATGCAGATCCGTTCACGTGCCGCCGTAGCGGCCGCCCTTCTCGGAGCGTTGGCTCTTTCCGCTTGCTCCGCTGATGCGGACTCCGAAGGTGGTGACGGCGGCACCAACCTCGCGGTCGTGGGCTTCTCCGTCATGGAGACCCCCAACGACGCGGCCTTCGCCGCCTTCCAGAAGACAGAAGCCGGCACGGACGTCACGTTCGACGGCCCCGCCTACGGCGCGTCCGGTGACATGAGCCGTGGCGTCGTGGACGGCCAGGACGCCGACCTCGTGCACTTCTCCCTCGAGCCCGACATGACCCGCCTGGTCGACGCCGGCATCGTGTCCGCGGACTGGAAGGACGGCGACACCAAGGGCATCTGCACCCAGTCGATCGTCGTCATGGTGGTGCCGAAGGGCAACCCCAAGAAGATCGACAGCTGGGACGACCTGGTGAAGGACGACGTCTCCGTCGTCACCCCCAACCCGGCCTCGTCGGGCTCGGCCAAGTGGAACCTGCTCGCGGCCTACGGCTCGGTCATCTCCGACGGTGGCAGCGAGGACGACGCCGCGGCGTACATGGGCCAGCTGTTCGAGCACGTCTCCGCGCTGCCCGACTCCGGTCGCGACGCCACCACCGCCTTCACGCAGGGCCAGGGCGACGTCCTGCTCTCCTACGAGAACGAGGCGATCCTCGCCCGCCAGAACGGTGAGGACTTCGACTACGTCATCCCCGACACGACCCTGCTGATCGAGAACCCGTGCGCGGTCACCGAGGACGCCCCCGACCAGGCGGCCGACTTCCTCGAGTTCCAGCGCTCCGAGGAGGGCCAGAAGCTCTACTCCGGCTTCGGCTTCCGTCCGCTCGTCGACGTCGGCGCTGTCGAGGTCGAGGGTGCCCTCGACCCGGCCAACGCCTTCCCCGAGCCCGCGACCGAGCTCACCATCGACGGTGACTTCAACGGCTGGGGCGAGGCCAACGACAAGTTCTTCGGCGACGGTGAAGAGGACAACCCCCTCGGCATCATCACCGAGATCCAGTCCGAGTCCGGGGTCGGTAGCTGACCTTGTCCACCGCGACCCTGACGACCAGTCGGCCGGCGCGCAAGCGCCGGTCGACCCGGCCGCGCGCACTGACCTCGGGCGCCACCCTCGGACTGGGGGTGGGGATGCTCTGGTTCAGCCTGCTCGTCCTGATCCCGCTGTCCGCCGTGGTCGTCGAGGCCTCGGGCGGGGGATGGAGCACCTACCGGTCGGCGCTCACCAACAGCCAGACCGTCAACGCCCTGCAGCTGACTGTCGGCGTGGCGTTCCTGACCACCGCCATCAACATGGTCATGGGCACCGTGATCGCCTGGGTCCTCGTCCGTGACCGGTTCTGGGGCAAGCGCGCCCTCGACCTGATCATCGACATCCCGTTCGCGATGCCGACGATCGTGGCCGGCCTCGTGCTGCTCGCGCTCTACGGCAGCCAGGGGCCGATCGGCGTGGAGTTCGAGAACACGCGCAAGGCCGTGTTCCTGGCGATCGCCTTCGTCACGCTGCCCTTCATCGTGCGGACCGTCCAGCCGGTGATGGAGGAGATGGAGACCGACGTCGAGGACGCCGCGGCGTCGCTGGGCGCCAACCGCCTGACCATCCTGCGCCGCGTGGTGCTGCCCACCCTGGTGCCCGCCATCTTCGCCGGCGCGGCTCTCTCCTTCGCCCGCGGCATCAGCGAGTACGGCTCGCTGGTCCTCCTGTCCGGCAACCTGCCCAACCGCACCGAGGTGACGTCGTACCGCATGGCCTCGCTCCTCGAGGGCGGCAACCGGCCGGCGGCCGCGGCCCTCGCCACCATCATGCTGCTGGTGGCCCTGCTCGCGATCGTGGTGCTCGACATCATGCAGCGAAGGCTGGCCCGCCGTGGCTAGCGCGAGCACCGTGGTGGGCAAGCAGTCCAAGGTCACCACCTGGGCCCTCCGGATCGTCGTCGTGTCCTACCTCGTCCTGCTGGTGGCCTGGCCGACGAGCCTCATCGTGCAGAACACCTTCGCCGACGGGCTCGACGGCATGCGCACCGCGCTCGGCGACCCCGACGTCACCCACGCCCTGTGGCTGACCCTGCGGGTCTCGGTCATCGCCGTGTCCATCAACCTGGTCTTCGGCGTGGGCATGTCGCTGCTGCTCGTGCGCTACGACTTTCCCGGCAAGCGCCTGCTCTCGGCGCTGATCGACCTGCCGCTGTCGGTCTCACCGGTCGTGGTCGGCCTGGCGCTGGTCCTGGTCTACAACCCCCGCTACGGGTGGTTCGGTGAGGGGCTGCACGACCGCGGCTTCGACATCGTGTTCGCCACCCCGGGCATCGTCATGGCCACGTGCTTCGTGGTCCTCCCGCTGATCGTGCGCGAGCTCGTCCCGACCCTCGAGGAGCTCGGCGACGACCAGGAGCAGGCCGCCCGGAGCCTGGGCGCCACCGGCATCCAGACCTTCTGGCGGATCACGCTGCCCGGCATCCGCTGGGCGATCGTGTACGGCGTGGTGCTGAGCCTGGCCCGGTCGCTCGGTGAGTTCGGCGCGGTCAAGATCGTCGCCGGGCGGAGCATCGGCGACATGGAGACCGCCACCTTGCTGGTGCAGCGGGAGTACCAGAACTTCCATGAGGACGTGGCGTACTCGGTGTCGCTCCTCCTCGTCGTGGCGTCGGTGCTGTGCCTGATCGTCGTCGCCATCCTGCGGCCCCACGAGGGCGCGCACCCCGAACCTGCCAAGGAGAAGAAGTGAGTATCGAGGTCCGTCACCTGAACAAGCGGTTCGGAGACTTCGTCGCTCTCGACGACGTGACCGTCTCGCTGCCCACCGGCCAGCTGACCGCCCTGCTCGGGCCGTCGGGAGGCGGCAAGTCCACCCTGCTGCGCATCATCGCCGGTCTGGACTCCGCCGACTCCGGCACCGTCTCGATCGAGGGCACGGAGGCCACCCACCTCCCGCCGCAGAAGCGCAACGTCGGCTTCGTCTTCCAGCACTACGCGGTGTTCAAGCACATGAGCGTCGCCAAGAACGTCGCCTTCGGGCTCGAGATCCGCAAGCGCCCCAAGGACGAGATCGCACACCGGGTCGACGAGCTGCTCAAGCTCGTGCACCTCTCGCAGTTCTCCCACCGGATGCCGTCGCAGCTCTCGGGTGGCCAGCGCCAGCGCATGGCCCTGGCCCGCGCGCTGGCCGTCGAGCCGTCGGTCCTGCTCCTCGACGAGCCGTTCGGTGCGCTCGACGCCAAGGTGCGCAAGGAGCTGCGGGAGTGGCTGCGCAACCTGCACGACGAGGTGCAGGTCACCACCGTCTTCGTGACCCACGACCAGGAGGAGGCCCTCGAGGTCGCCGACGAGATCGTGGTCGTCAACGAGGGCCGCGTCGAGCAGGTCGGCACCCCCGACCAGCTCTACGACGAGCCGGCCAACGACTTCGTGATGTCGTTCCTGGGCGAGGTCACCCACCTGGGCGGCGTCTCCCTGCGGCCCCACGACGTGGAGCTGGACATCACGCCGCGCCTGGCCGGAGCCGTCGAGGGGACGATCTCGCGCATGGTCCGGATCGGCTTCGAGGTACGGCTCACCGTGCTCACTGTCGACGGCGACGAGGTGTCGGTCGTGGCCACCCGCACCCACGCCCGCGCGCAGGGCCTGGCGGAGGGCAGCACCGTGTGGCTGACCCCCGCGGACGGGGCGACGATGGTCCCGAGGATGGCGGCCGTCGCGGGGTGAGCCGCTGGGCCGGCGCTGACGGGTCTCAGCGGTAGTTGGTGAACTGCACCGCGAAGTCGTAGTCCTGCGACTTCACCAGCTGCTGGACGGCCTGGAGGTCGTCGCGCTTCTTCGACGAGACCCGCAGCTCGTCGCCCTGGATCTGGGCCTTGACGCCCTTGGGCCCCTCGTCCCGGATCAGCTTCGTGATCTTCTTCGCGTCCTCGGAGCTGATGCCCTCCTTGAGCGCGATCCCGATCTTGGACTGCTGCCCGGACTGCCGCGGCTCGGAGGCGTCGAGGATCTTCAGGCTCTGGTCGCGCTTGATGAGCTTGTCCTGGAAGACGCTGAGGACGGCGCTGGCACGGTCGTCGGCCGACGCGGTGATCTCGATCGCCTTCTCGCCCTTCCACTCGATCGTCGCGCCGGTGCCCTTGAAGTCGAAACGGGTGGCGATCTCGCGAGCCGCC
>NZ_JAOPWY010000094.1 GCF_025965415.1 Nocardioides sp. | reverse complement strand
CCACCCAGGCTCCCGTCGCCGCGCTGGGACCCGCGACGTCACCGGTGGTGACGAACCCGCTGATCCGGATCTCGCTCTCCATGTCCTTTCCGACGATCGAGATCCGGTCGACCGGGAAGTCCCTCTTGGCGAGCTCGATGACCGCCTGCTCGGCGACGGTGAGGTCGGGGAAGACCCCGATGACGGCCTGGTCGTCCGGGCCGACCGGACGGGAGTCGGTGGTGGGTGGATCGCTGCCGAGGGTGCGAGAGGGATCCACCTGCGTGACCAGCCGTGTGCTCGGGTCGCTGCCGGCGGAATGGGCTCCGGTCGGGGTGACGGGATCGGTCATGACGTCCTCCTCGAGTGCTCCGACCCGGTCGGCCGCGGCACTGTCCCCCACCATGTCTCGAAGTGGCACCCCTCGCATCCCGCGATCAGGTGCCTTTGCCACGGCGGGGCCAGGTCCAGGCGGAGCGGAGGATGTAGGCGAGGATGATCACCTCGACCCCGGCGCCGAGGCCGTAGAAGTACACCCAGGACTCGCCGACCACGTTGAAGGCCGCAATGGGGATGCAAAGCGATGCCACGACGAGGTTGAGCGTGCGGTTCGCACGGGCGGGCAGTGTCGTGGAGAGCAGGATCATGAGGGCCGGGATCCCCACGATCATGAGCGACGTGACGACGAAGGTCTGGCTGATGTCGAACTCGAAGACGACGCCGGCCCGGATGTCGTCGACGATGCCGGGCTGGTACAGGTGGAGGTAGTCGACGTAGATGTAGAAGAACATGAAGCTGGCCCAGGCTGAGGCGAGCCTCGCTCTGACCGGCGCGGGCGGATCGTGAAGCTCTTGCCTGGTGGTGGTCTCGGTCGTGGTCGCGGTGCTCAAGGTCTCCTCCTTCTCGTCGGGTCGTTGATGTCACGATGACTGAATGTCGGCGCGGTGCTATCGGTCTTCTGGCTGGTCTTCCTGGCCTCTGGTGCGGTGATTTCTCGTCTTTCCGGCCGATCCGCGCCAGCACGTCGCGCGCCCCCAGCGAATTACACGATTGATCTTCACTCATCGGCGTGGCGGGCTTGACTCATGGTCCCTACGATCACTCACGTGCAACAACAGCCCCATGCGTCACAGACGTCACAGCGCGCCCGCGCAGCACTGCCAGCGCTCCAGCGCGTCGTACGACGTGCTGGTCGTGCGACCAAGCTGCTCACCGGCGTACTCGTGCTCCTCCTGCTCGCCATGCCGACCACCGTCGACAGGATCAGCCTGGCCACGTCGACCTACCTGTGCTCCGGATATGCCAGCTGCCAAGCGGCCGGGTACGGGAACGCCGGCTACCGGCAGGCGTCGTCCACGGCGTACTGGCGCATGTACGTCGGGCACAACTGCACCAACTACGGGGCCTACCGGCTGATCCAGTCCGGCATGCCGGACGTCCGGCCCTGGGAGGGCAGCGGCAACGCCTCGAACTGGGGCGTGGCGATGGCCAGCATCACCGACCAGACCCCCACGGTGGGGTCCGTCGCCTGGTACAAGCCGCACGTGACCCCGGCAGGAGCGAACGGCCACGTCGCCATCGTGGAACAGGTCATCTCCGACACCGAGATCATCGTGTCGGAGGACTACTGGGGCGGTGACTTCCACTGGCGGCGCGTCACCAAGTCCGGCGGGGGCTGGCCCACGGGGTTCATCCACTTCAACGACCGCGTGGTCGTGCCGACGACGGCTCCTGCCATCGTCGGGTCTGCCGCGGTCGGTGCACCGCTGGAGGTGGCGGCTGGCGCGTGGACGCCCACGCCCACCAGCGTCACCATTCGTTGGCTCGCCGACGGTGCCGCCATCCCGGGCGCCACCACGCCCGCTTACGTGCCCACGCCCAGTGTGAAGGGCAAGACCCTCACCGCCGAGGTGACGGCGGAGCTGAGTGGCTACGCCGCCGGGAGAGCGGTTCTCGCCACCGCTCCCGTCGCCCCTGGGGCGTTCCAGCCCACGGAGCTGCCGACGATCCAAGGTGTTGCGGAGGTCGGTCAGACCTTGACGCTCACCACCTCGTCGTGGTCGCCGCAACCCGCGAAGGTCACGACCCAGTGGTACGCCGACGGGGTTGCTCTTCCCGGGGCCACGGGGGCGTCTCTCGTCCTCACCCGGGAGCAGATCGACAGACGCATCAGCGCACGCACCACCGCAAGCGCGAGCGGCTACCGGAAGTCGACCTCGACCGCGCCGGAGACCACGCCCGTCCTTGCCAAGCCCGTCGCGACCACGAGCCCGTCCCAGGTGAAGGGCACACCTCAGGTGGGGAGCCGACTCGTCGCCAGGGCCGGGAGCGTCCGGCCCAGTGACGCGTCGGCCACCTTCGCCTGGCTCCGAGACGGCCGACGCATCGCCAAGGCCACGAACCCGACGTACACAGTGCGCCGGGCGGACGTCGGCCGCGCCCTGTCCGTCCAGATCACGCTGACTCGACGCCACTACCGCAGCACCACGGAGTCCGTCGCGGTGTCTGCACCCGTGACGACCGTGCCCGAGGTGAAGGTGCGCTCCGACGCCACGCGGAAGCGCGTCGCGGTGGACGTTCGCGTACGCGCTCCTGGAGCGTCCAGGCCGGATGGGGCGATGACCGTCAGCGTGGGAGGACGCACGGTGGAGGTCCAGCTCGTCGCAGGGACGGCGCGGGTCGTCGTGCGCGGCCTCCGTCCAGGCAAGAAGCCGGTGGTCGTGCGCTATGCGGGGACCGATGTCGTGCGACCGGCAGTCGCGCGTTCGAGCGTCAGGGTGCCGTCGCGCGGCTAGGTGTGGTGCCCGGGCGCGCCCTCAGCTCATCCGCCGCAGCACCCCCACCGGCACGTGCTTGACCACGAACCCCAGCGGAGCCCAGGGCCACGCGGGCACACGGGCGGAGGCCTTCTCCTTCTCGATCGCCTCGACCATGGCGCGCACGCCCTTCTCGGTCGACGACATCAGCGGCGTCCGCGCCGAGGTGCCGGACATCTCCGAGACGATGTAGCCGGGGTAGAGCACGGTGACCTTGATCGGGGTGCCGTGCACGTCGGCGCGGAAGCCCTCGGCGAGGTGCGCGACCGCGGCCTTGCTGGCGGCGTACGTCGTGATGTTCTTCGGCATCCCGCGCAGCGCGGAGAAGCTGGACACCATCACGAGGTGCCCGGCGTTCTGCGCGCGGAAGATCTGGGCCGCGGCCTCGGTCTGGGCCAGGGCGCCGATGAAGTTGGTCTCCGCGGTCTCGCGGTTGGCGTCGAAGCGGCCGGTGCCCAGCGGCTGTCCCTTGCCGAGGCCGGCGTTGACGATGACGCGGTCGAGGCCGCCGAGCTCGTCGCGGAACTCCTCGAAGACCCGGAAGACGGCGTCGTGGTCGGTCACGTCGAGGGCCTTGACGACGACGCGGGCGTCGGGTCGTGCGGCGAGGATCTCGGCCCTGAGCTCGTCGAGGCGCTCCGTACGCCGTGCGCACAGCGCCAGGTCGTGGCCGCGGGCGGCGAACTGGCGGGCCATCTCGGCGCCGAGGCCGCTGCTCGCGCCGGTGATGAGAATCGTCGACATGGGAGTCCTAGCGATAGGTGATCAGGTCGGGAGAGAGGTGGTCGTGGGCGTTGAAGGTGACCAGGGTGGTGCCGCTCGCGCCGCACACCACGGTGGAGACGCCGGTGTTGACCGACACCGGGTTGAGCCGGAGCCACAGGTCGGTGCGTGCGCGGGTGTCGCCGGCCAGCAGCGAGGCTGTCGCCCAGGCGATCGGTCCGCCGCTGGTGAGCACGACGGCCGTCCCTCGCCGGGGCAGCGCGTCCACGAGCCGGGCCAGCGCCGCCTCGACGCGTGAGGTGAAGGCGGTGAACGACTCGTCGTACGACTCGTCGCTCTCGCCCGACGTCCAGCGCAGGGTCGCTTCCTCGAACCACCGCTGGAAGGCGGCCTTCTCGGACTCGCCCTCCGCGGTGGTCGGCTGGTCGTGGACCGCGAGCACCTGGAGGTGGTCGAACTCGTTCCAGCCGGCGTCGACGTCCACGCCGGCGTCCCAGCCCGATCCATCGAGGACCGCGGCCGCGGTCTGGGCGTGCCGCTTCATCTCGCCCGCCACGACGACGTCGGCGGTGACCCCGCGGGCCGCAAGAGCGGCGCCCAGCACGCGGGACTGCTCGTGCCCGGTGGGGGACAGGTTGTCGTAGTCGGCCGCGCCGAAGGACGCCTGGCCGTGCCGGACCAGGAGGATGCTGCTCACGCGGTCTCCGCGATCAGGCCGTCGAGCCGACGGCCGATGATCTGCACGGCCGGGCCGAAGAGCGCGTACATCTCGTTGGTGGTCTGGCCGTGGAAGTAACGGTAGTAGATCTGCTGGGCGATGACGGCCATCCGGAACAGCCCGAAGACCTCGTAGAAGCGCCACTGCTCCGGCGACACCGAGCGACCGGTGCGCTCGGCGTACGCCGCCACGAACTCGTCGCGCGTCAGCATGCCGGGCAGGTGGGTCGGCACCCGGCGCATCATCTGGAACTCCTCGGTGTCGTCGGCCTGGACCCAGTAGGCCATCGAGCCGGCGAGGTCCATGAGCGGGTCGCCGAGCGTGGCCATCTCCCAGTCGAGCACCCCCACGACGCGGGTGACGTCGTCACCGTCGACCACGAGGTTGTCGAGCTTGAAGTCGTTGTGGATCACGCACGTGGCGACGTCCTCGGGCTGGCGCGCATCGAGCCACGCCATGACCTCCTCGAGGGCGGGCACGTCCTCCGTGCGGGCGTTGCGGTAGCGCGTGGACCAGCCCTCCACCTGGCGGCGGACGTAGCCCGTGCCCTTGCCCAGGTCGGCGAGCCCGGCCGCCTCGACGTCGATGCCGTGCAGCTCGGCGAGCACGTCGACGGCGTCGAGGCACAGGGCGCGCGCCTGCTCCGGTGCGAGGGGTACGTCGGCGGGCCACTCGCTGCGGGGGATGATCCCGGCGATGCGGTCCATGGCGTAGAAGTCGCCGCCGACCACCGCGGCGTCGTCGCAGAAGGCCACCATCGGCGCGACGTAGTCGAACACCGGCGCCAGCGCCGACTGGATGACGTACTCGCGGCGCATGTCGTGCGCGCCCTTCGCCTTGGTGCCCTGCGGCGCCCGGCGCACGATGAGGTCGCGCCCGGCCGGGTAGCGCAGGAGGTAGGTCAGGTTGGAGGCGCCGCCGGTGAACTGCCGCACCTCCGGCTCGCCGTCCAGGCCGTCGGGGCTGTCGGCGTGGGTGCGGATCCACTCGGCCACGCGCGCCACGTCGAAGGCGTCCTCCTCGCGCACCTCGCGCGCGCCCGGGACCGCCGTCACGAGCCGGCCGCCTGCAGCTTGGCGGCCTGGTCGCGCATGATCGCGTCGTAGGCGGGGCGGTCGGCCCACTTGAGGAAGTAGGCCTGACGGGCGGCCTCGTCGGGGACGATCACGTCCTCGCCGGCGTCCATGCCCGCGAGCACGGCGGCCGCAATGTCGTCGGCGGTGATCCGGGAGCGCTCCACCAGCCCGGCGACGACCTGGCCGACCGTCTCGTCGCTGCCCTGCATCGAGTCCATCAGGTTGGTGCGGAAGTACGACGGGCAGACCACGCTCGCCCGGATGCCGAACGACGCCAGCTCGTGGCCGCACGTCTCGGTGAACGCCACCACCGCGGCCTTCACCGCGTTGTAGGAGCCCATCCCGCCCGGGTGCACGAGGCCGGCGAGCGAGGCGACGTTGACCAGGTGGCCGGAGCCCTGCTCCTTGAGCATCGGCACGAACGCCTTCGTGCCGCGCACCAGGCCGAAGAGGTTGATGTCGGTGATCCACTGCCACTCCTCGAGCGTGCAGCGGTCGACGCGTCCGCCACCGGCGACCCCGGCGTTGTTGACCAGCACGTCGAGCCCGCCCCACCGCTGGCGTACGGCGTCGACGGCGGCGGCCCAGTCGTCGTCCGAGGTGATGTCGAGGACCAGGTCGATGCCGTCGGCCGCGACGCGGTCGGTGGCCAGCACCTCGTCACCACGGGCGCGGAACGCCGTGACGAGGGCAGCGCCGAGGCCCGAGGCCGCCCCGGTGACCAGGATGCGGCGGCTCATGCCGTGTGCTTCCCGAGCTCGATCTTGGCGATGACGTTGCGGTGCACCTCGTCGGGGCCGTCGGCCAGCCGCAGCGAGCGGGCTCCCACCCAGGCGGCGGCGAGCATGGTGTCGTCGGACATCCCGGCGCCGCCGTGCAGCTGGATCGCCATGTCGATGACGTCGAGGGCCATGTTGGGCACCTCGACCTTGATCTCGCTGACCGCGGAGTAGGCCTCGCGGCTCATGCCCTGGTCGAGCAGCCACGCGGCGTGCATGACCAGCAGGCGGGAGCGGTTGATCGCGATCCGGGCGTCCGCGATCCGCTCGCGGTTGCCGCCGAGGTTGGCGATCGGCTTGCCGAACGCGGTGCGCTCGAGAGCGCGCGCGCAGCCGAGCTCGAGCGCCCGCTCGGCCAGCCCGATGGCCCGCATGCAGTGGTGGACCCGGCCGGGGCCCAGCCGGCCCTGCGCGATCTCGAAGGCCCGGCCGGGGCCGAGGAGGACGTTGGCGGCGGGCACGCGGACGTTGTCGAAGGACACCTCGCCGTGGCCGAGCGGCTCGTCGTAGTAGCCCATCGTGGTGAGCATCCGCTCGACCTTCACGCCCTCCGCGTCGCGGGGGACGAGCACCATCGTGTGGCGCGAGTGCCTGTCGGCGTCCGGGTCGGAGAGCCCCATGAAGACGAAGATCCTGCAGTCGGGGTTGCCCACGCCGGTGGACCACCACTTGCGGCCGTTGATGACGACCTCGTCGCCGTCGACCCGCGCGGTGGCCGCCATGTTGGTCGCGTCGGAGGACGCCACGGCCGGCTCGGTCATGCAGAAGGCGCTGCGGATCTCCGCGCGCAGCAGCGGTTCGAGCCACTGCTCGCGCTGCGCGTCGGTGCCGTACTTCAGCAGCACCTCCATGTTGCCCGTGTCGGGTGCGTTGGAGTTGAAGACGAGGGGGGCGAGGAAGGACCGGCCCATCTCCTCGGCGACCGCGGCATAGTCGACGTTGGAGAGGCCCTCGCCGCCGTCGGTGCCGAAGTCGGCGGCGTAGCGCCCGGCATGCTCCGCGGGCAGGAAGAGGTTCCACAGCCCCTGGGCGCGGGCCTTGGCCTGCAGCTCCCTGATCACCGGGTCCGGGGCCCAGTTGTCACCCCCGGACTCGCGCAGCCGGGTGATGCGCGCGTGCGCGGCCGCCTCGATCGGCAGGATCTCGTCGGTGACGAACGCGCGCACGCGCGTCTGCAGGTCGGCGGCTCGCGGAGAGAGGGAGAAGTCCATGGGATTGACCATAACCGCCTGTTGAGCAATGCTCAACAGTGTGTCCGAGTCACCCGTACGCCGTCGGCTGAGCGCCGACGAGCGCCGTCGCCAGCTCGTGGCCATCGGGCTCGCCAAGATCGTCGAGACGCCGATCCAGGACCTCTCGATGGACGACATCGCCGCCGAGGCGGGGATCTCGCGCGGGCTGCTCTTCCACTACTTCCCGACCAAGACCGACTACTACCTCGCCTGCATCGCCGCGGCCGGCCGGCGCATCCTGCGCAACACCGCACCGGACGAGAGCCACGCGGGCGAGGAGCAGGTGCGGGAGACCACGCGGCTGATGGTCGAGCAGATCGAGCGCCGCCGGTCCTTCTACCTCGCGCTCGTGCACGGCCACGGCGTGGCCGACCCGCGCGTCAGCGAGGTGATGGACTCGGTCCGCGACGGCAGCACCGACCGCGTCGTGAAGGCCCTCGACGTGCCGGAGCGCCAGCGTGCCGTCGTCCGTGCGTGGTGGGCCTACACCGAGGACCGGGCGCTCACCTGGTCGGCAGTGCCGACGGGTGAACGCCCGGTCTCGGTGGAGCAGCTGGTGGAGGAGTGCGTCGCGGCCCTCCACGCGCTGCTGCGGATCAGCTCCTGATCACGTCAGTGCTTGGTGACCCAACCCAGCACGGCGAAGCGCGCCTTGTCGTCGAGCGGTCGGCCACCGCAGGCCAGGACGGTGCGCTTGCCGCACTGGTAGCGGGTGGAGCCGTTGACCAGGGTGACGGACACCGCGGCGACCTTGCGCTTGTCGAAGCTCACCTTCTTCGCGCCGTCGCCCCCGCGGTTGAGCCGGACCAGCGTGACCTGGCGCTTGCCGTTGGCGAGGTGGACGACCACCACCGCGGCCGGGGAGGTGCGCTTGACCGGGCCGGTGACCCGCAGCGACAGCTTCCACTTCTTGCCGCTCACGCCCTTGCCGGGCACGTAGACGTAGGACGCCGACGACAGGTGGTTGATCTTGACGGCGAAGCGCTTGCGCTTGCCCTTCTTGAGCTTCTTGGCCCCGCGGACCTTCGGGATGCCGTACTCGGCGCCCTCGGGGAAGTTGGCGGCAGGGGTGAGGTTGCCGGCGGCGTAGGTGGCGTAGACCTTGGTCAGGCCGCCCTTCTTCTTCAGCACCTTCTGCAGGGCGGGGATGCTGTTCTTGCCGCCGTCGCCCTTGAGCGAGCCGGCCTGCTTCCAGGCCTTGTCGACGATGCCGACGCCGTACTTGGTGGAGAGGTACTCCCAGAAGGTCCAGTTGCCGTACTGGTAGCCCGCGCTGCGGCTGAAGGCGTCGAGCGGGATGTAGGGGGCGTAGACCTGGCTCCAGGGGAAGTACTGGCGGTTGTCGTTGACCGCGGTCGCGATCCGCTCCTCCATCCAGGTGGCCGTGGACTCCATCATCCACGGGTCCTCGGCGTAGTCGTAGGCGTACTGCACCGCGTGGAAGAACTCGTGGGCGGCGGTCACGACCAGGTTGTCGGTGGGCGTGCCGTTGGGGAACTGCGCCGCGGCGAAGTCGTTGTCGAGCACGCAGTAGCCGGAGCCGGTGCGCTTCTTGACAGGCGTCTCGCCGGCGCAGAAGCCGTAGATGTCACCGCCGAGGTCCTTGAGGTAGACGTCGAACTGGGAGCTCCCGCCCTTGGTGCCGTCGGTGAGCGGCGCGCGGTAGCCGAGCTGGTCGACCTCCTGGGTCCACACCGAGTCCATGACCGCGAGGTTCTGCGCGGGCCAGTCGGCCGACGGCGGGGCGTCCGGTCCGGTGGGGACGTAGTGGAGGCACAGGCGCGTGTTGCACAGCGGCGCCGCCTCCGGGACGGTGTAGCCGAAGCCCTGCGGGTCGCCCACGCCGTCGGTGGGGCGCGCGAGCATCGCGTCGGCGATCCGGCGCTCCTGGCCGCGCAGCTTCGACTTCTTGAGCCAGAGGTCGCGCAGCGCGAGGGTGGCGGACGGGTCGCGCGGAAGGGCGCTGCCGGCCAGCACGCGGCGGGCGGTGGCGAGCGTCTCGGACGCGGTCTGCTCCCCGAAGGACGGCAGCGCGGGCTCGGGCGCCAGCTCCAGCGCCTCGGCCGGTGATGGGACGTCCGCAGCGCCGGGACCGGACGGCCGCGAGTCGTCGGCAGCGACGGCGGGAGCGGAGAGTGCCGCACCGCCCATCAGTGCAATGGCCACGGCGGTGGTGATGATTCGGCGCATGGTTCCCCTCATGTCGGACATCTAAGAGGTGACCCTAACGCCATCGGGTGACACCCAGAAGCCGGCAGGGCGGGCTAGAGGTCCGCGATGTGCTCGATGATCGCCGTGGTGGAGATGGCCGGGGTGCGCTCGAGGTAGACGACCTTGCACACGTCGGCGAACTCGTCGAACTTGCCGGCCCAGTCGTCACCCATGACCAGGACGTCGGCGCCGTGCTCGACGATGTAGTCGCGCTTCTGCTCGAGGCTCTCCTCGACGAACACCTCGTCGACGACCTTCAGGGCGCCCACGATGGCGAGCCGCTCGCGCTCGCTGAAGATCGGCGCCCGACCCTTCTTGCGCTCGTTGAGGGCGTCGGCGGACACGCCGACGACGAGCCGGTCGCCCAGCGTCGCCGCGCGCTCCAGCACGCGCAGGTGCCCGACGTGGAACACGTCGAACGTCCCGAAGGTGATCACGGTGCGAGGCATGCGCGGCATTCTGGCACGCAGGGCGTGAGGGGGGTTGGGGGAGGATGTCCGGCATGCCCGACACCCCACCCAGCGTCTCGCTCATCACGCCCGACCCGGGTGCCGACGAGGCGCGTCGCCGGGGCCTGCGCCAGATGCGTACGGTCGCGGTCGGCCTGCTGCTGCTCGCCGCCCTCGTGTACGTCGCCACGTTGGGACTCGACGGCTTCTGGGGCTTCGTCAACGCGGGTGCCGAGGCGTCGATGGTCGGCGCGATCGCCGACTGGTTCGCGGTGACCGCGTTGTTCAAGCACCCGCTCGGCCTGCCCATCCCGCACACGGCGCTGGTGCCCAAGCGCAAGGACGAGCTGGGCAAGGGCCTCGAGGAGTTCGTCGGGGAGAACTTCCTGCAGGAGGACATCATCCGCGAGCGCGTCGCCGCGGCAGGGATCTCGGCGCGGGTGGGCGACTGGCTGGGAGATCCCGCCAACGCGCGCCGCGTCGTCGACGAGGTCTCCGACGTTGCGGCGATCGCGCTCGGGAAGGTGCGGGACGACCACGTCGCCGACCTCGTGACCCAGGCCTTCGTGCCCCGGTTCCGCGAGGAGCCCATCTCCCCGCTGCTCGGCTCGACGCTGATGGAGGTGCTCCGCGACGACCTTCACCACGGTGTGGTCGACCTGGTGGTGGAGGAGATGCACCGCTGGCTGGTCGACAACCCCGAGACCTTCGCCCGGGTGCTGGGGGAGCGGGCCCCGTGGTGGGCGCCGCCCAGGCTCAACGAGACGGTGACCTCGCGCATCCACGTCGAGGCGGTCGCCTGGGTCGAGGACATCCGCAACGACCCGCACCACCGGGCGCGCGACGCGCTGGACTCGATGCTGGGCCAGCTCGCCCGCGACCTGCTCAACGACGCCGAGACGCAGGCGCGCGCGGAGGCGTTCAAGGTGCGGTTGCTCGACCACCCGCAGGTCGTCACCACGGCCATCTCGCTGTGGAAGGCGATGCGGTCGGCCCTGCTCAGCTCCATCCAGGACCGCGAGGGAGCCGTCCGCCAGCGCCTCCTGGTCGAGCTCAACCACTTCTCCGGACGCCTGCAGGACGACGCCGAGCTGCGCGAGCGCCTCGACCGCTCGGCGGCCGACCTGACCGTCTTCCTGGTCGAGCGCTACGGCGCCGAGGTGACCACGGTGATCACCTCGACGATCGAGCGCTGGGACGGCAAGGAGGCGGCCCGCCGCATCGAGCTGCACGTCGGCCGCGACCTGCAGTTCATCCGGATCAACGGCACCATCGTCGGCGGGCTCGTGGGCGTGCTGATCCACACCGCCAGCCTGCTGGTTCACTGACTCCATGAGCCAACCGGTGGACGTGCCCATCCGTGACGAGTCGATCCGGCTCGGCCAGTTCCTCAAGCTCGCCAACCTCGTCGAGACCGGCGCCGAGGCCAAGCCCGTGCTCGCCGACGGAGCGGTCACGGTCAACGGCGAGGTCGAGACGCGACGAGGCCGCCAGCTCGTCCCGGGTGACGTCGTCACGTTGGGCGCGCTGGCGGCCAGGGTCGCCACCGGGGAGGTCGAGATCGACGTCCCCTGGTGAGTCGGGTCAGCGGACCTCGAGCAGGTCCACCACGAAGATCAGCGTCTCACCGGGCTTGATCGCGCCGCCGGCGCCGCGGTCGCCGTAGCCGAGGTGCGGGGGGATGACGAGGCGACGGCGGCCGCCGACCTTCATGCCCTGCACGCCGGTGTCCCACCCGGAGATGACCTGGCCGACGCCGAGGCGGAACTGCAGCGGCGTACCGCGGTTGTAGGACGCGTCGAACTCCTCGCCCGAGGAGTGGGCGACGCCGACGTAGTGGACCGAGACGGTCGAGCCGGACGTGGCCTCGGCACCGTCTCCCTCGACGAGGTCGGTGATCTCGAGGTCGGCGGGCGCGTCGCCCATGTGGGGGTCGACGTCGGGCTTCTCGCTCACAGGTTGCTCCTTCGGTGCATCTGTCGGGTTGCTGTCAGGTCTGGTGCACGTAGCTGTCGAGCTGGTCGCGCTCGAACTCGAGCTCACCGATCCGGTTCTTGACCACGTCACCGATGCTGATGATGCCGGTCAGCTTGCCGTCGGCCACCACCGGGACGTGCCGGATGCGGTGCTGGGTCATGGTCTGCATGAGCTCGGTGAGCCCGTCGTCGCCGGCGCACGTGCGCACGTCGGCGGTCATGATCTGGCGGACCGGTCTCTCGAGCACGGCCTCGTCGGCGTGGAGGCGGCGTACGACGTCGCGCTCGCTGACGATCCCGGAGACCCGCTCCCCGTCCTCGCTCACCACCAGCGCGCCGACGTTGTGCTCGGCGAGCAGCGCGATCAGCTCCCGCACGGTGGCGTCGGGGCCGATGGTCACCACGGCCTGCGTCGACTTGGCATGGATGACGTCGTTGATCTTCATCGTGTGCACCTCTCGTCCGGCGTGCGCGTGGCTGTGACCTCACCGTAGCCAAGCCTGCGCGCGGGCGACAGGTGTCAGTCCAGGACCGGTGGCGCCTGCCGGTCGCGCAGGCTGCTCACCGTGCCGGGGCCGCGCCGCGGCACGTCGGGATCGGTGTCGTGGTCGCCGAGCGAGCCGAGGAAGGAGAGCGCGGCGTCGTGGAGGTGGCCGTTTGAGGCCAGCGCGTTGCCACCCCACGGACCATCGGTGCCGTCGAGCGAGGTGAACCTGCCGCCGGCCTCGCGCACGATCACGTCGAGCGCGGCCATGTCGTAGAGGGCGAGCTCGGGCTCGGCGGCGATGTCGACGGCGCCCTCCGCCAGGAGCATGTAGGACCAGAAGTCGCCATAGGCGCGGGTGCGCCAGCACCGTCGCGACAAGGAGATGAAGTCGTCGAGCCGGTCGCGCTCGTCCCAGCCCGAGAGCGAGGAGTAGCTGAGCGAGGCGTCCTCGAGGCGGCGTACGTCGGACACCTCGCACTTCGTCGCCTTGAGCAGGGAGCGGCCGGTCCAGGCGCCGTTGCCCGCCGAGGCCCACCAGCGGCGCTGCAGCTGCGGCGCGGAGACGACGCCGAGGACGACCTCGTCGTCGACGGCGAGCGCGATGAGGGTCGCCCAGACCGGGACGCCGCGGACGAAGTTCTTCGTGCCGTCGATCGGGTCGACGATCCAGCGGCGCTGGCTGTGCCCGGTGGTGCCCTGCTCCTCGCCGACCACGGCGTCGCGCGAGCGGACCCGCGAGAGGGTGCGGCGGATGCCCTCCTCGACCGCGGAGTCGGCGTCGGTGACCGGCGTCAGGTCGGGCTTGCTCATGACGTGGAGGTCGAGCGCCTTGAAGCGGGCCAGGGTCAACGAGTCCGCGTCGTCGGCCAGGACGTGGGCCAGCCGGAGATCGTCGGTGTAGTCGGTCGAGCGGGGACCGGAGAGGGGCATGTCCACAGGCTATTCCCAGGGACGCGCCCTACTGTGCACGCATTGAACTCAACGGTGTGCCGCTCCACCCGCTGGTGGTGCACGCCGTGGTCGTCCTCGGTCCGTTGGCCGCCCTCACAGGACTGGCGTACGCCGCCGTGCCGAGGTGGCGCTGGCTGCTGCGCTGGCCGCTGGTGGCACTCGCGCTGGTCACCGGTGTGGCCGCGGTCCTGGCCACGCAGTCGGGGGAGTCGCTGCTGGAGTCGCGACCGGAGCTCGAGCCGCTGGTCGAGGAGCACGAGGAGCACGGCGAGCTGATGCGCAACGTGGCGCTGGGCTACGTGCTCGTCTCCGCGCTCGCGGCCTGGGCGCTCGGCGGGGCCTCCGCGCTGGCGTCGGGCAGGGGTGCGCGGGAGACCAGGTTCGGCGTGCCCGTCGCGGTGCTGCTGGGCCTGTCCGCCGTCGGCCTGCTGGTCATGCTCTTCCTCGCCGGTGACTCCGGCGCCCGGGCCGTCTGGGGCTGACGGGCGGCCCGTCCGACCGGGCTACCAGTCCGTGGCCGAGCGGGCGCTGAGGAGCCGCCGGAACGACTCGACGCGGTCCGGGTCGGCCTCGCCCGCGGCGACGGCCTCGTCGAGCCCGCACTCGGGCTCGCCCGTGCCGTGGGAGCACCCGCGCGGGCAGCTCTCGGTCATCTCGTCGAGGTCGGGGAACGCCTCGATGAGGTTCTCCGGCTTCACGTGCGCGAGCCCGAAGGAGCGGATGCCGGGGGTGTCGATGATCCAGCCGTCGCCGTGGGGCAGCTCGAGGAGGTAGGCGCTGGTCGAGGTGTGGCGCCCGCGTCCGGTGACGGCGTTGACGATGCCGACCTCGCGGTGCGCGTCGGGGATGAGGGCGTTGACGAGGGTGGACTTGCCGACCCCGCTGTGGCCCACGAGCACGCTCGTGCGCCCGCGCAGCCGGTCGAGCAGCTCGGTGAGGTCGCCGGCCCCGTCGCCCTTGAGCTGCGTCACCACCCACGGCACGCCCAGCGACCGGTAGGTCGAGAGCAGCGTCTCGGGATCGGCCAGGTCGGCCTTGGTGAGGCACAGCAGCGGCGCCATCCCGGCGTCGTACGCCGCCACGAGGGCGCGGTCGATCAGGCGCGGGCGCGGCTCGGGGTCGGCGAGCGCGGTGACGACGACCAGCTGGTCGGCGTTGGCGACGATCACCCGCTCGACCGGGTCGTCGTCGTCGGCCGTGCGGCGCAGGGTCGTGGTGCGCGGCACCACCTCGACGATGCGGGCCAGCGACCCGTCGGCGCCGCTGGTGTCGCCGACCACGCGCACGCGGTCGCCCACCACGACGCCCTTGCGCCCGAGCGGACGCGACTTCATCGCCATCACCCGGCGACCGTCGAGCAGCAGCGTGAAGCGACCACGGTCCACGGTGACGACGCGGGCGTCGACCGCGTCGTCGTAGGACGGGCGGTCCTTGGTGCGGGGGCGGGTGCGCCGCCGGGGGCGCTCGTAGTGCTCCTGGTCGTGGTCGGAGTAGCGACCGGTGGTCACGAGGCCTCCCCGTGCACGGCGCGGGTCCACGCCGCGGCGAAGTCGGGGAAGGTCTTCGACGTCGTCGCGACGTCCTCGACCAGGACGTCGTCGACGGCCAGGCCGAGGATGACTCCGGCATGCGCCATCCGGTGGTCGGCGTAGGTGTGGAACACGCCGCCGTGGAGGGGGGCCGGCCGGATCGAGAGGCCGTCCTCGCGCTCGGTGACCTCGGCGCCGAGCCGGCCGAGCTCCGTCGCCAGGGCGGTGATCCGGTCGGTCTCGTGGCCACGGATGTGGGCGACGCCGCGCAGGTGCGAGGGGGAGTCGGCCAGCGCGCACAGCGCGGCGATCGCGGGGGTCAGCTCGCCGACGTCGTGAAGGTCGAGGTCGACCCCCGAGAGCCGCGGGGGACCGACCACGGTCAGGTCGCCCCCTGCGAGGGTCACCTCGCAGCCCATCAGGGCCAGGATCCGGCGCAGCTCGTCGCCGGGCTGGGTGGTGCGGTCGGGCCAGTCGGTGACGGTGACCCGGCCGCCGGTCGCCGCGCCCAGGGCGAGGAACGGCGCCGCGTTGGAGAGGTCGGGCTCGATGTCGTGGTCGACGGCCGCGACCGGGCCGGGCGCGACCGCCCACCGGTTGGCGTCGGCGTCGTCGACCTCGACACCGTGCCGGCGCAGCATCTGCACGGTCATCTCGATGTGGGGCAGCGAGGGCACCGGCTTGCCGACGTGGCGCACGTCGACGCCGTGGTCGTAGCGCGCACCCGCCAGCAGCAGCGCCGAGACGAACTGCGACGAGGCGCTGGCGTCGATGGTGATGGTGCCGCCGGGGACGGAGCCGGAGCCGTGCACCGCGAAGGGCAGCGCGCCGCGACCGCCGTCGTCGATGCGCACCCCGAGCGCCCCCAGCGCGGCGAGCATCTGGCCCACGGGGCGCAGCCGCATGTGGGGATCGCCGTCGAAGCCGACGGTGCCGTCGGCCAGCCCGGCGACGGGTGGGACGAAGCGCATGACCGTGCCGGCCAGACCGCAGTCGACGTCGGCGTCGCGGTCCCACGTGGCGGGGGTGACCGCCCAGTCGCCGTCCTGGTCCGCGATGCCGGTGCCGAGCGCCGACAGTGCCCCGGCCATGAGGAGCGTGTCGCGCGAGCGCAGCGCACGTCGTACGACGCTGGGCCCGTCAGCGATCGCGGCGAGCAGGAGCGCGCGGTTGGTCAGCGACTTGCTGCCCGGCAGCGACACGACCCGGTCGACCGGGTCGCGGGGTCGCGGCGCCGGCCAGAGGTCGGGGGACGGGGCGGGCTCACTCACCCGCGCACCCTATCGAGGTCAGGAGAGCTGGGCGCGCGCCAGTTTGGCCTCGCGACGTGCGTCCTTGGCCACCTGCTTGGCCTCACGGCGTACGTCGGCCGCGGCCCGGCGGGCGCGCCAGGCCAGGCCGGGCTTGCCCTCGGTGTCGACACCGGCGAGGAGGAGGCCGCCGAGGATGGCGGTGTTCTTGGTGAACTGCAGCCGCTGCATGGCCTTGGCCTGCGGGTCGGTCTCCTCCCAGAAAGGGTGCCCGGCGAGGGTGGTCGGGACGAGGGAGGCGGCGAGGACGGTGGCACTGAGCCGCGGTGCGCGGCCGGTGGCCAGCGCGGCGGCGGCGAGGATCTGGGCGCCGGCGTTGATCCGCACGAGCGTGGTGGTGTCGGTGGGGATCGGCGCAGCCGGCACCGCCCGCTGGGCCAGGGGGACGATCCGGTCGGTGATCTTCTTGGCCTTGACCGCGTGTCCCTCGGTGTTGCGGATGGCATTGATCCCGCCGACGACGAAGATCGAGGCGAGCATCGGACGGGCAAGCAACCGGGTGATCGTCATGCACCCCTGTCTACACGATGCACCGGAGCGGCGCTCCGTCCGCAGGGGTGCAGTGGCAACACGTCAGCCGAGGCCGGCGCGCCACGTGTTGTTGGTCGGGTCGGGATCGGGATCGGTCAGCACCAGAGCGGCGGTGATCGAGGCGCGGGGGAGCGCGAGGACGTTCACCTCGACGGGCGCGAGGTTGTCGCCGGTGATGGCGCAGGTCAGGCCCGCGCCGCGGACGATGCACCCCGACCGGTTGGTCCAGATCAGCACCACGCGGTCCGTGTCGAGCTCGAGCCGGGCGGTGCGGCCGGCCGGCAGGTCCGCCACCCGCACGGTGACCTGGAAGAACGGCGTGCTGCCCCGGACCGATCCGCCCACGGAGACGTCCACGGGAGTGGGCGTCGGGTCGGGCGTCGGGTCGGGCGTCGGGTCGGGGGTCGGGTCGGGGGTCGGGTCGGGCGTCGGGTCGGGGGACGGCGTCGGGTCGGGGGTCGGCGTCGGGTCGGGGGTCGGCGTCGGATCGGGTGTCGGTGTGGGGTCCGGCGTGGGGTTCGGGGTGGGTGTCGGTGTGGGGTCAGGCGTCGGCGTCGGAGACCCGGTGGGGGTCGCGGTGGGCGTCGGCGTGGTGTCCGGTGTCGGGTCAGGCGTCGGCGTCGGAGACCCGGTGGGGGTCGCGGTGGGGGTCGCGGTGGGCGTCGAGGTCGGCGAGGAGGTCGGCGAGGAGGTCGGCGTCGGGGTGGACGACTCGGTCGAGGTGGGTGCGTCGGTCGGCGTGGGTGAGTCGGTGGGGGTGGGCGTGGACGTCGGCACCTCCGTCGTACCCGGGGTCAGCACGAGCACGTCGCCCGGGCTCAGCACGACGTCGGTGGGCGCCTCGCTGCGCGGGTCGAGCGGCCGCGACCGTCCGTTGCGCGTGGACGACGGGTCGTCGGTGCCCGTGGGGGCGTTGGTGGACGCGCTCACGCCGGGGCGCAGGGCCGATGGCTCGAGCGGGACCCGGTCGGGATCGTTGAGCCCGACGGCCAGCGCCCCGCCGACCACGGCGACGCTGGCGGCCACACCAGCCACGGCAGCCACCCCGCTGTTGGCGGCGATCGCGTCGCGGATGCGTCCGACGACGAGGCCCAGGCCGGCCGGGACGCCGAAGCCGCCGGCGGCGGCACCGACGTACGCCGTCGCCGCACCGCCCAGGACCAGCGGGCCCAGGATGGCGCCGAGGTTGGAGTTGACCTCGGTCAGCTCCAGGTAGACGGCCATGCAGGACCGGCACCCGCCCAGGTGTTCCTCCACCTTGGTCGCGTCGCGCCGGGACGTGCCGCTGCGGACGTAGGCGCCCAGCTGGCTGTGGGTCCACCGGCACGTGTCCTCGTCGACCTCGGCGCCGTGCTGGGTGAGGAACGCCTGGCGCAGGCCCTCGCGGGCCCGGTAGGCCAGGGCCGAGACGGAGTTGGCGCTCATGCCCAGCAGGGGAGCGATGTCGGCGGGCTTGTCGCCCTCGACCTCGGTGTGCCACAGCACCAGCTGCCAGCGCTCGGGGAGCGAGGCGAACGCCCGCGCCGCGGCGGCGCTCTCGAAGCCCTCGATGGCCGTGTCACGGAACGGCACGCCGGGGTCGAAGGACTCCATGTCGTCGGTGGTGTGCAGCTTCGAGGTCGCGCGGAACCGGTCGACCTGCAGCCGGCGCACGGAGGTGAGGAGGTAGGCGCGGAACGCCACGTCGGGCCCGCCGCCGCGCTGGAGCACCCCGAGGACCTTGACGAAGGCCTCGGAGACCAGGTCCTCGGCGTCACCGGCCGGCACGAGCTGCCGGGCCAGGCGTCGGGCGGCGTCCACGTGCCGTTCGAAGAGCGTGCCGTAGGCGTCGAGATCCCCGCCGCGGACTGCCGAGATCAGCTCGGCGTCACCCGGCGCCTCGAGGCTGGGGGCAAGGCTCATGTGGGTCGACACTTCCGACGAAGCTTCCTGACGCAGTGTCAGGCAGCACCGATGCTAGACCTCGCTTCCGCGCCGCGGGTGCGGAAGAAAAAAACCCCAACTGCCTGGTCTGGTCCGCGTCATGATCGATCGGGCGGCGCGTCACATCGGTGAACAGGAGAGACCAGGGGGTGCCGTGAAGAGATTCGCCACACGTGGGCGACGACTCACGGCAGCCGATCCTGGGATGGGCGAGTCCTGGGTCTCCGGGTCGCGGTCGGGGTTGCCGCACCGGTTCCAGCCTGTGGGGGAGGCGCTCATCTCAGGGTCGGACATCCTGGCGGCCTGTGCGGTCGCCGGCCAGGACCTGGCGCGCGACGGGGCCTCCGTGGGGGAGACCCTCGAGGGGTTGCGCGCCACCTGGCAGGCGGTGTCCGGGACCGACCCCTCCTTCGAGGTCGTCGATGCCCTGGTCAACGCCTGGAGCGAGACCACGCTGGGCTACCTCCACCAGCTCTCGTGCGACGACCCCCTCACCGGCCTGTCCAGCCAGGCCCACCTGCGCAGCCGGCTCTCGGAGCTCTACCGCCTCGAGGAGTCCGCCGGCGCGATCGCCGGGCACGCCCTGGTGCTGTGCGCGATGCCGTTCGGGGACGACCCGTCGGAGGAGCCCGGCGACCACTTCACCCGCGCGATGCGGTTGGCGCGGGCCGGCGAGCTCGCGCGTACGGCGTTCGCCCGCGACGAGACCATCGCGCGCCTCGGCACCCACCGGGTGGCGGTCCTCGCCCGCCGCGACGACCGGCTGGGCCGGCGGGTGCGGGTGCTGCGCACCTTGCTGGAGAGCCTCGAGTCGGGGCCAGGGGCCGAGGGGCCGCCCCCGCGGCTCTGGATCGAGGGCCTGCCGAATTCCGACCGGGGCGCCGGCATGCTCCTGGACGAGCTGGCGCGCGGCTGAGGCGACCACGGCTCGCGCCCCGATAGGGTCGTGACATGTGCGGCCGCTATGCCTCGTCACGACAGCCCGAGGACCTCATCGAGGAGTTCGAGGTCGTCGAGAGCCGCGTCGCCGCGCCCCTGGAGGCCGACTACAACGTCGCGCCGACCAAGGAGGTCTACGCCGTCGTCGAGCGCCCTCCGTCGCGCGAGTCCGACGAGCCCGTGCAGCGTCAGCTGCGCGTCCTCACGTGGGGACTGGTGCCGTCGTGGGCCAAGGACCCGTCGATCGGCAGCCGGATGATCAACGCGCGCATGGAGACGGTGGCCGACAAGCCCGCCTACCGCAAGGCGTTCGCCACTCGTCGTGCGCTGCTCCCCGCCGACGGCTACTTCGAGTGGTACCCCACCTCCCGGACCAACGCCCGCGGCAAGCCGGTCAAGCAGCCCTTCTTCATACGTCCGCGCGACGGTGGCGTCCTGGCGATGGCGGGCCTCTACGAGATCTGGCGCGACCCGACGAAGGGCGAGGACGACCCGGCTCGGTTCAGGTGGACGTGCACCGTCCTGACCACCGAGGCGGAGGACTCCCTCGGGCACATCCACGACCGGATGCCGCTGATGGTGGAGCGGGACCGCTGGCACGAGTGGCTCGACCCGACCACCCCCGGCGACACCTCTCTCCTCGTGCCGGCCGCGCCCGGCCAGCTCGAGGCGTACGCCGTCCCCACCCTCGTCAGCAACGTGCGCAACAACGGCCCGGAGCTGGTCGAGCCCCTCGAGGCCACCTCATGAAGAAGGACCAGTGAAGAAGGCCACGATCCGCAGCGTCGACACGCCCCACGGCGAGGGACGACTGCACACGCGCCGGGCGACCAGCCCGATGGCGACCCTGCTGCTGAGCCACGGCGCGGGCGGCGGCATCGAGTCCCGCGACCTGTGGGCACTTGCCGACGCCCTCCCCGCGCAGGGGGTGTCGGTGGTGGTCTTCGAGCAGCCGTGGCGCGTCGCCGGCCGCAAGATCGCGACCGCGCCGCCGACCCTCGACGTCGCCCTCACCCGCGCCGCCGACGTGATGCGGGTGCGTACGCCTCTGGTCGTGGGCGGCCGCTCGGCGGGGGCCCGCTCGGCGGCTCGTACGGCGAAGGCATTGGGGGCGTCCGGATGCCTGGCGCTGTCGTTCCCCCTCCACGCGCCGGGCAGGACCGAGCCGACGCGGCTCCCCGAGCTCCGGGGGGTCGGACTGCCGACGCTGGTCGTGCAGGGCGAGCGCGACCCGATGGGTCGCCCCGAGGAGTTCCCCGGCGACCTGCCCGGCGTCGACATGGTCGTCATCCCCGGTGGCGACCACGGCCTCAAGGTGCCGTCCCAGGGCGGGGTGACGCAGGAGGAGGCGATGGGGATCGTCGTGGAGTCGACCCTCGAGTGGCTGGTGCGCGAAGTGGTCGGGAATCCCCGGGCGGGGTGAGGTGTTGGGCCAGTGTGCAGTCACTGACACTCGAACGACCCACGGCGCTATCGTGGTCCGTGATGACTGAATCACTCACGGGCGACGCGTCCGCACCCGACACCCCCTTCGAGGAGGAGTCCGCCGACGAGCGTTCCGCGCGCTTCGAGCGCGACGCCCTCCCGTTCCTCGACCAGCTCTACGGCGCGGCGATGCGGATGACCCGCAACCCCGCCGACGCCGAGGACCTGGTGCAGGAGACCTTCGCGAAGGCCTACAGCGCCTTCCACCAGTTCAAGCCCGGCACCAACCTCAAGGCCTGGCTCTATCGGATCCTGACCAACACCTACATCAACTCCTACCGCAAGAAGCAGCGCCAGCCGCAGCAGTCGATGTCCGAGGACGTCGAGGACTGGCAGCTCGCCCGCGCGGAGTCGCACTCCTCGACCGGTCTCCGGTCGGCGGAGATGGAGGCGCTGGAGCACCTGCCCGACTCCGAGGTGAAGGACGCGCTGCAGCGGCTCCCCGAGGAGTTCCGCCTCGCGGTCTACCTCGCCGATGTCGAAGGATTCGCCTACAAGGAGATCGCCGAGATCATGGAGACCCCCATCGGCACCGTCATGTCCCGGCTGCACCGGGGCCGGCGCCAGCTGCGCGACATGCTGTCGGACTACGTCCGCACCAACGACCTGCTGCCGGCCGGTCGCGAGGGGAGCGAGTCGTGAGCCACTCCCACCAGCACCCCGACGAGGTCTCGGCCAGCGACTGCGCCGACTACCTCGAGCGGATCGTCTACTTCCTCGACAACGAGCTCGACGAGGCCGACTGCTCGGCCGTGCGGATGCACCTCGACACGTGCAACCCCTGCCTGGAGAAGTACGACCTCCAGCGCACCGTGAAGGCGGTCGTCGCTCGCTCCTGCTCCGAAGCGGCTCCCGACGAGCTGCGTCAGCGCGTGCTGTTCCGCATCCGCGAGGTCCAGATCCAGATCACCGACGGCTGATCCCACGCTCGTCAGACAGCTGAGCCCCCGGCCGATGGCCGGGGGCTCAGCTGTGCTCAGTGGCGACGCTCAGGCGTTGGGACGCTTGCCGTGGTTCGCCTTGTTCTTCTTGCGCGCGCGGCGCTTGCGTCCGGTCTTGCCCATGGTGTCCTCCTGATCGAGCCCGCTTGAAATCTTCTCGCCCGCGAGGGGCATCGGGCCATCCTCTCAA
>NZ_JAOPWY010000082.1 GCF_025965415.1 Nocardioides sp. | reverse complement strand
TGTAGAGCTTGCGCACCGAGCGCTTCTGCTCGATCAGGTCGTACATCAGCGGCTGGGTGTACGACGGGTCGTCGCCCTCGTTGTGCCCGCGGCGGCGGTAGCAGACGAGGTCGATGACGACGTCCTTGTTGAAGGTCTGGCGGTAGTCGAACGCGAGCCGGGCGACCCGGATGCAGGCCTCCGGGTCGTCGCCGTTGACGTGGAAGATCGGCGCCTGGACCATCCGCGCCACGTCGGTGGCGTAGAGGGAGGAGCGCGACGAGCCGGGTGCGGTGGTGAAGCCGACCTGGTTGTTGATGACGACGTGCACGGTGCCACCGGTGCGATAGCCGCGCAGCTGCGACAGGTTGAGGGTCTCGGCCACCACACCCTGGCCGGCGAACGCGGCGTCGCCGTGCACGAGCAGGGGCAGGACCGGGAACTTCTCGCCCTGGTCGAGGATGTCCTGCTTGGCGCGGGCGATGCCCTCGAGCACCGGGTTGACCGCCTCGAGGTGCGAGGGGTTGGCGGCGACGGAGACCTTGATCTTGTCGCCCGACCCGGCGACGAACTCGCCCTCCGCGCCGAGGTGGTACTTGACGTCGCCTGAGCCCTGAACGGTCCGCGGGTCGATGTTGCCCTCGAACTCGCGGAAGATCTGGCTGTACTTCTTGCCGACGATGTTGGCGAGCATGTTGAGCCGGCCGCGGTGGGCCATGCCGATGGTGACCTCGTCGAGACCGGTCTCGGCGGCCGCCTCGCAGATCTCGTCGACCAGCGGGATGGTGGTCTCGCCGCCCTCGAGGCTGAAGCGCTTCTGTCCGACGAACTTGGTCTGCAGGAAGGTCTCGAAGGCCTCGGCCTGGTTGAGCTTGAGCAGGATCCGCAGCTGCTCCTCGCGCGGGGGCTTCACGTGCGGCTGCTCCACGCGCTCCTGGATCCACTTGCGCTGCTCGGGATCCATGATGTGCATGTACTCGATGCCGGTGGTGCGGCAGTAAGAGTCGCGCAGGATCCCGAGGATGTTGCGCAGCTTCATGAAACGGCGGCCCTCGCCACCGAACGAGCCGGTGGCGAACTCGCGGTCGAGGTCCCACAGCGTCAGGCCGTGCGACTCGATCTCGAGGTCGGGGTGGCTGCGCTGGCGGTACTCGAGCGGGTCGGTGTCGGCCATCAGGTGGCCGCGCACGCGGTAGGCGTGGATCAGCTCGAGGATGCGCGCCTGCTTGACGATGTCGTCGTCGTGGGAGGCGACCACGTCGCGCGACCAGCGGATCGGCTCGTAGGGGATGCGCAGCGAGCGGAAGATCTCGTCGTAGAAGTCGTCCTCACCGAGCAGCAGGCCGTGCATGCGCTTGAGGAACTCGCCCGACTGCGCGCCCTGGATGACGCGGTGGTCGTAGGTCGAGGTCAGCGTCATCGCCTTGCTGATGGCGCTGCGGTTGATCGCCTCGTCCGAGGCGCCCTGCCACTCCGGGGGGTATTCCATCGCGCCCACGCCGATGATCGCGCCCTGGCCGGCCATCAGGCGCGGCACCGAGTGGACGGTGCCGATGCCGCCGGGGTTGGTCAGCGAGATGGTGGTGCCCTGGAAGTCGGTGACGGTGAGCTTGTTGTCGCGCGCCTTGCGCACCACGTCCTCGTACGCCGTCCAGAAGGCCGCGAAGTCCATCGCCTCGGCGCCCTTGATGCTCGGCACCAGCAGCTGCCGGGTGCCGTCGGGCTTCTTCATGTCGATCGCCAGGCCGAGGTTGATGTGGGCCGGGGTGATCAGGGTGGGCTTGCCGTCGATGACCTCGAAGCCGACGTTCATCTCCGGCATCGCGCGCAGCGCCTTGACCAGCGCGTAGCCGATGAGGTGCGTGAACGAGACCTTGCCGCCGCGGGCGCGGGCGAGGTGGTTGTTGATGACGGTGCGGTTGTCCCAGAGCAGCTTGACCGGCACCGAACGCACCGAGGTGGCCGTCGGCACGGTGAGCGAGGCGTTCATGTTGGCCACGGTGCGAGCGGCGGCACCGCGCAGGACGGTGTAGGTGGGCTCGTCGCTGGCCTGGCTCGGCGCGGCGGGCTTGGGGTCCTTGGCCACGGGGGTGGTGGTGCCCTTGGCGGGCTCGTCGGCGGCGGCCGCGGGACGCGGGGTCGACTTCGGCGCGGCGGGGGTCTTGGCCGGCGCCGGGGCGGCGGCAGCGGGAGCCTTCGCCGGCGCGGCGGCCGGAGCCTTGGCGGGCGCGGCGGCCTTCGCCGGCTCGGCGGCCTTCCCGGGAGCCGCAGCGGCCCCGTTGCCGAAGTAGCTCGCCCACTCGGGACCCACGCTCGCGGGGTCCTTGTCGTACTGCTCCTTCATCTCGTCCACGAGCCACTCGTTGGCTCCCAGATCAGAGGACGGAGCAACCGAGGAAGGGTTGCCGGACTGCCCGTTCGGGGACTGCGCCACGCTTGTTTCGCCTCTTTCAGAACTCTTCGCGCAAGGGTTTGACCAAGTCGCTGACAAGGCTAGTCGCACACGCCTCCAAATGCAGGGGCGGGGATGGACTTTGAGGCATGGTGTCGACCACATCCCCTGTCACACCCGCACCACCCGCCTGGAGTCGTCATGCCAAGCCCTGTGCCGGGGCGCACCACGTGGTCCCGCCGCTACGCCGGAATCGCGCTTGCCCTCGTCCTGCCCGTCTCCGTCACCGCCTGCAGGTCCGGGTCGGACCCGTCGGCCGCGCCGGAGCGGCTCAGCCGCAACGACGCGCAGGTGACCCTCGCCTCGCACCCCGTCGAGACGACCACGAGGATCCACCGGGTCTACGGCCGGCTGCCCGACGCGCGTCGCAAGGCCGTACGCCGTCAGGTGGGCGAGGTCGTCGACCGCTGGTGGGACGCCGCCTACCTCGGGGGCACCTTCCCCCGCAGCAGCTTCCCCGCCGCGTTCCCGGGCTTCACCGACGGTGCCGAGGAGCGCGCCCGCTCGGACAAGACGCTGCTGACCAACCAGACCAGGGGTCCGCACGTCGAGTCGGTCACCGCGAAGCACCGCGAGGTGTCGCTCGACATCCTCGCGACCGACCGGCGGGCACGCTCGGTGACCGCCCACTTCGTGCTGCGCTTCGAGACCACCGGCGAGAAGGCCGGGAAGACGGGCGTGCGCGGACGACTGTTCCTCACCTACAAGCGGGGTGCCTGGCGCATCTTCGGCTACGACGTCGCGAAGGGGGCCTGGTGATGCACCGCATCCGTCGAGCAGCGAAGGCCGTGGCACTGGCGGGCGTCCTCGCCCTGACCGCGTTCGTCGTACCCCAGTCCGCGGTGCAGTCGACCGAGGTCAGCCTCGTCAAGATCCGGCACTCGCAGGGCGTCGCCGTCGGCGGAGAGGACGTGGTCTGGATCCTGGCCGTCGGCTCCGACGCCCGTCCCGGCCAGGACATGACCCGCTCGCGCGGCGACGCGCTCCAGCTCGTGGGCATCAACACCCGCACGGGCTCCGCCACCGCGATCGGGGTGCCCCGCGACTCGTGGGTCGCCATCCCCGGGCACGGCCGGGAGAAGATCAACTCGGCGCTCTACTTCGCCGGCCCGCGCGGGATGGCGGGGGCGATGCGCAACCTGGTCGGCATCGAGCCCGACTACGTCATGGTCACCCGGTTCCCGTTCTTCGAGGACATGGTCGACGACATCGGCGGCATCACCGTCACCAACCCGCGCCGGTTCTACGACCCCTACCTCAAGAAGGAGGGCTTCGCGAAGGGCCGCATCCACCTCGACGGCTACAACGCGATGGCCTTCTCCCGCATCCGCAAGGGCCTGGCCGGGGGCGACTTCGACCGCTCGGCCAACCAGCAGCGGACGTTGCGCGGCATCCACGCTCGCATCCGGTCGCAGGCTGCCCGGCCCGGCTTCATCGAGCGCGGCGTGATGACGGTGATGCAGCACATGGCCACCAACGCCTCGCCCGCCGAGCTGTACGAGATCGCCCAGGCGGTCGCCCAGGTGGATCCGTCGAGGATCACCACCTGCGTGGTCACCGGTCGCGTCGGCTTCGTCGGCGCCGCGAGCGTGGTGTTCCCCGACGTCGCCCAGGCACGACGCCTGGGCCGCGACGCCCGGCCGGACGCCGCCCTGCGGCACTGCTGAGCCGCAGGGCGACGGCCGTCAGTGCGGGTAGATGCGTCCGGCGGTGCGGGCCAGGTCGATCACGACGGCATCGGAGTAGAGCTTGATCCGCAGGCCGATCACCTGCGAGCCGCGGTAGCCGGTGTCGACCAGCTGCCGCTGGATCTCGCCGATGCCGTTGGGCAGCTCGACCACGCCGCCGGGCTCGGGGATCGCGAGCGCCTGTCCGCCGACCGTGATCGAGCCGATCGCGGTGGAGACCTTGGCGCGCACCCGCTGGCCGGCCTTCTGCCGCATCGCGGCCCGCGAGGAGACGTCGGTGATCACGAGCTGGGCGCTGGGGATGGACACCGACGAGATCGCCGTGCGCGACCAGCCCTTGGCGACCTTCTTGGCACGGAACTGGTCGCCGTTGACCTGGTAGGTGACGCCGTCGAGCAGCACGGGCACCGGCACGAGCTGGCTGGCGTGCGGCACCCGGTAGGTCTGGGTGCGCCCGCGCGAGCCCTGGCAGGGGAGCGCCTTGTGCTGGACGTTGCCGAACTTCAGGGCACCCTGGAGGGCCTGGTAGTCCATCGCGGTGCCGCCGGAGCGGAAGACCCCGACCGGCGCGGGTCCGCCCATGCGGACCCGGGCGGTGCCGAGCTCGACGAGCTGGCGACGGTCACCGGCGGTGACCTCGATCCGCAGCGCGGAGGCCTGCGACTGTGCGTTGCTGCTGTTGGCGCGCCCGTTCTCGTAGCCGAGCGCGATGCTGCCGAGCCCCGGGATCTGGATCGGCGCGGTGACGTCGCTCAGCACCTGGAAGACCTCCTGGGCGACCTGCTGGGTGCCGGTGAAGACGGTGTCGGTGACCTGGTCGAGCGGTGCCAGGAGCTCCTGCAGCTCCGGCGGGAGGCCCTGCACGACGGTGTTGTCCAGCAGCGACAGGGAGATGCTCGCGAAGGTGAAGCTCTCGGCGTGGCCGTAGCCCTGCGGGGTGTTGAAGGCGTCGGCCGTCGTCTGCAGGCCCTTGATCACCAGCCTGGGCGTGGTCAGCGGACCGACGGTGCCGCCGATGCTGATGTCGCCGATGGTGTTGGTGCCGCGGACGCCGTGGGTCTGCCCGTCGACGTACGTCTCGGTGCGGCTGGTGCTGGCCGACACGTTGATCAGCGGGTTGTCGGGCACCGACACAGCGCTCTCGCGCTCGACGACCTGTCCGACGGCGCGCGTGCAGAGCTGCTGGGCGTGCGCGTCCTTGAGGTTGAGCGCCTCGACGCTGTCGGTCACCAGCTTCACGCCGTAGACGTCGCCGCGGTAGCCGAAGTCCGTGAGCCCGGCGGTGCGGGCATCGGCGCGCTCACCCGCCTGGGCCGGGGCCGTGAGCCCGGCCGAGAGGACGAGTCCGATGCCGAGTCCGGCGCCGATCGCCGACGAGAGCCGTCGCGTGATGGGTCGTTCCATGATTCCCTCCCAAAGGACCGGGGGAGCTGACACGGTTCCGGTGCCTTTGTGACCGGCCGGTAACTCCCTCGTGCGCTCAACGAAGCGGCCACATCTTGGTCACGCCCGCGCGCGTCAGCGTAGGGGCCGACACGCAAGAGCGGCGACACCCTGAGGGATGTCGCCGCTGCGTGCGCCTCCGGCAGGATTCGAACCTGCGGCACCTGGTACCGGAAACCAGTGCTCTATCCCCTGAGCTACGGAGGCCTGCGCCGGCCGAGGCCAGCGCGCGGTGAAGACTACCGGTCGCCCGCCGGGGGCGTGAAACCGGTTGGCGACTCAGCGCAGCGCGAGCGAGCCCGACGTGTCGGCCGCGAAGGGGAGGGCCTGGTGCTCGGCGACCCGGGCGTCGAGGGCGGCCGCGACGTCGTCGGGCCACGGCGCGGTCAGGCGGGTGCTCATGTCGATGTGCAGGAAGACCTCCTCGACCACGCACGCGACGCGCTGGTGGGTCTCGTCGAGGAGGTAGACGAGTGCGTGGCCGGCGCGCTCGGAGCGGCCGAGCAGACGCACCCGCGCCGACATCGTGTCGCCGGTGCGCAGCTCGCTCAGGTAGGTCACGTGGTGCTCGGCGCTGAAGCAGGCGTGGCCGTGGGTCAGGGGCCACATCTGCGGGATGCCGACCTCGACGAGCGACTCGTCGAGGCCCTCGCTGGCGATGCCGATGTAGTGCCGGACGTTGAGGTGGCCGTTGATGTCCTCGAACGGCATCGGCACGGGCTGCTCGACGTAGGCAGGCAGGTCGACCAGCTGGTCGTAGGCGGGAGACGTCTTCACAGCGCAGAACCTTAGGGCAGCGTGGTCCCCGGCTGCGGGTGCCAGGGCGTGAAACCGGTTCGGTCCGTGGCAGGCCTCGCCGATAGGCTGCTCGTGTGACTCCTGAGCAGCTCTCCGAGACCATCGTCGACGCGCTGGAGGCCCTCGTGGCCGACGGCGCGATCACGCTGCCCGACGGCGTGCCGACCGAGGTCACGGTGGAGCGACCGCGGCAGAAGGGGCACGGCGACTACGCCACCAACGTGGCGCTCCAGCTGGCCAAGAAGGCCTCCACCGGTCCGCGGGCCTTCGCGGAGCTGGTGGCCGCCCAGCTGCGCACCGCCGACGGCGTGGCCGAGGTGGAGATCGCCGGGCCGGGCTTCCTCAACGTCACCGTCGAGGCGGCGGCGCAGGGCCAGGTCGCCGCCGACGTCGTCGCGGCAGGAGAGGCGTACGGCGCCTCCGACGCGTTCGCGGGCGAGAAGATCAACCTCGAGTTCGTGTCCGCCAACCCCACGGGCCCGCTGCACCTCGGTGGCGTCCGCTGGGCCGCGGTGGGCGACGCGCTGGGCCGGATCTTCACCAAGACCGGCGCCGAGGTCACCCGGGAGTACTACTTCAACGACCACGGCGCCCAGCTCGACCGCTTCAGCTCGTCCCTGCTGGCCTGGGCGAAGGGCCTGCCCGTGCCCGAGGACGGCTACGGCGGCGCCTACATCGGGGAGATCGCCAAGGACGTCATGGCCCAGGAGCCCGACGTGCTCGACCTCCCCGACGACGAGGCGCAGGAGGTGTTCCGTGCCGTGGGTGTCGAGCTGATGTTCGCGGAGATCAAGAAGTCCCTCCTCGACTTCGGCGTCGACTTCGACGTCTACTTCCACGAGAAGTCACTGCACGACTCCGGCGCGGTCGAGCGCGCCATCGCTCGGCTCACCGAGATGGGCAACACCTACACGCAGGACGGTGCGCTGTGGCTGCGCACCGAGAAGTACGGCGACGACAAGGACCGCGTGATCATCCGGTCCAACGGCACGCCGGCCTACATCTCCGGCGACCTCGGCTACTACCTCGACAAGCGCGAGCGCGGCTTCGACCGCTGCTTCATCATGCTCGGCGCCGACCACCACGGCTACGTCGGCCGGATGAACGCCATGTGCGCGGCCTTCGGCGACGAGCCGGGCAAGAAC
>NZ_JAOPWY010000053.1 GCF_025965415.1 Nocardioides sp. | reverse complement strand
CGGCGTCGACCAGCGCCGTCGCCACGCCCTGTCCCTGCGCCCGCGGCGTCACGCCGAACCTCCGCAGCACGATGCCGTCGGGGCGGACGTCGAGGACGGCACACCCGACCGGTGCGTCGTCGATGGTGGCGAGCAGCCCGCCGCGGCCGGCGAGCAGCCGGGCGATCGAGTCGAGGTCCTCACCGAGCGCGTCGGCCGGGGGGTCGAGGACGGGCCGGGCGCCGAAGGCCTCACGCACCACGGCCAGCACGTCGGCAGCAGCCTCCGGGCCGACCCGGCGTACGACGACACTCACAGCAGGCCCTGCCCCTGGGCGAGCGACAGCAGGTCGTCGAGCTCCGCCGTGACCTGCTTGTGCTGCTCGAGCAGCACCATGTGGCCGGCGCCCTCGCACTCCAGCAGGCTGGAGCCGGGGATCCTGCTGTGGAGCTTGCGGCTGTGCCCGACCGAGGTGATCTTGTCCTCGGTGCCACAGATGATCGCGGTGGGGACGCGGCCCAGCGGCTCGAGGTGCTCGAACTTGTCGAGCGTCGCGAAGGCCGGGTAGAAGTCGGCAACGACGGCGAACGGTGTGGCGTTGAGCATGGAGTAGACGAACTCGACGTGACTGGCCGGCACGGGGTCGGTCCCGAAGGCGTAGCGGTCGGTCACGACGTCCGCCACCGCGAGGCCCCACCCGCGCGCGAGGTCCACCACCTTGTGCCCGCGGTCGAGGGTGCGCACCGCGCGCCCGACGAACCGGCCGCCGAGGCCGAGCGGCAGCATCGGGAAGAGGATGCGGCCGGGGTCGAGACCACCTGCTGTCGTGGAGATCAGGGCCGCGCCGACGACCTTGTCGCCGAACAGCTCGGGGTGGAGCTCGGCCAGCGAGATCACCGTCATGCCACCCATCGAGTGCCCCACGACCACGCACCGGCCCGGGACCGTGTCCTCGATGACGCGCCGCAGGTCCTGGCCGAGCTGGTCGATGGTGCAGTGGTCCTCGCCCGACCGGGCCGAGCGGCCGTGGCTGCGCTGGTCGTAGAACACGGTGCGCACCTGGCCGCGGTAGGCGGCGCGCTGGAAGTGCCAGCTGTCGAGGTTGAGCGAGTAGCCGTGCACGAAGACGATCGTGAGGTCGTCGTCGGTGGCGCGGGGGCCGCCGAAGTCGCCGGGCTCGTCGATCTCGACGTGCAGGTCCACGGCGTCGTCGGTGACGACCACCCGGCGCGGGCTGTGCAGCTCGCCGAACGCGACCTGCTCCCCCGCGGCCCGGTTGCCGATGATGCGATTCTGGCGGGCGATGCCGACGGCGCCCGCGGCGGCGGCGAGGCCCGCCGCGCCCACGACGGTGCCGAAGATCCGGCCCTTGATGCTCACCGGGTGGTCCCTTCGCTGTCGTCGTCGGTGTCGATGTCGTCCGTGTCGGTGTCGTCGGTGTCCACGTGGCGTCGGACCAGCCGTCCGCCGACCCGCGTCACGATCTCGTAGCTGATGGTGCCGACCGCGTCCGCCCAGTCCTGGGCGGTCGGCTCGCCGCGGTCGCCGGGTCCGAAGAGGATCACCTCGGTGCCGGTCGGCGGCAGCTCGCCGTGCAGGTCGACGACGAGCTGGTCCATGCAGACCCGCCCCCGGACGGGACGCAGCGAGTCGTCCACCCAGACCGAGGCGGTGTTGCCCGCCGCGCGCGGGATGCCGTCGCCGTAGCCGGCGGGCACCAGGCCCACGGTGGTGTCCTCGTCGGCGTGCCAGGTGTGGCCGTAGGAGACGCCGTCGCCGGCCGCGACAGGCTTGCTCATCACCAGCCGCGCGCGGACGGTCATCGCGGGCCGCAGGCCCAGGCCGGGCGTGACGCCGGGTGCCGGGTCCAGCCCGTACGACGCGATGCCGCAGCGCACCAGGTCGAAGTGCGACGACGGGCGCAGGATCGCCGCGGCCGAGTTGGCGAGGTGGGTCACCTCGGGATCCAGACCGGCCTCCTCGGCGAGGCGGAGGGCGTCGCGGAAGGCGGCCTCCTGGGCGTCGTTGGCGGGGTGGGCGGGCTCGTCGCTCGCCGCGAAGTGCGACCAGATCCCGGTGACGTGCACCCGACCGGCAGCCTCGTGGGTCGCCGCGGCCGCGAAGAACGGCTGCCAGTCCGCACGGGCCGCTCCGCCGCGGGAGAGGCCGGTGTCGACCTTGAGCTGCACGCGGGCGCCCCCGACGGCAGCGATCTCGTCGAGCTCGGCGAACGTGTAGGCGGTCACCTCCACCCCCGCGGCGACGGCGGACGCGAAGTCGTCGCCCGGCGCGCTGAGCCAGCACAGCAGCGGTCCGCGATCCCCGGCCGCACGCAGGGCCAGCGCCTCCTCGATCGTCGCCACGCCGAGCCAGTCGGCACCGCCGTCGCGCGCTGCACCGGCCGCCTCGACCATGCCGTGGCCGTAGCCGTCGGCCTTGACGACCGCCATCACCTGGACCGGACCGTCGACCGACACCAGGTCCTTGAGGATGCCGACGTTGTGCCGGATGGCAGCCAGGTCGACCACGATCTCGGCGCGCGGCGGCACGGGATCGGTCATGGGACTGATCATCCCAAACCCGACAGTGTCTCGCGGACCACGCGCGGGATCTGGACCGCGACCCGGCTGGCCGTCAGCGGACCGCCGTCCGCCGCCTCGGTGGCGGCGGCCCCGTGCAGCCACGACCCCACCGACGCGGCGTCGTACGCGCCCAGGCCGGAGGCGAGCAGGGCACCGATCACCCCGGCGAGGACGTCGCCCGCGCCCGCGGTGGCCAGCCAGGGAACGCCGGTGGTGGTCACCCGCACGGGCCCGTCGGCGCCGGCCACCAGCGTGTGGTGGCCCTTGAGCAGGACCACGCACTCCCAGCGGAGAGCGGCGTCGCGGGCGAAGGCGAGGGGCGAGGCCTCCACCTCGGCGCGCTCGACGCCGAGCATCGCGGCGAGCTCGCCGGTGTGCGGGGTGAGGACACAGCCCGGCAGCGGACCGTCCACGTGGCGCAGCGCGTCGGCGTCCACGACGACGGGTACGTCGTCCGCGCGGGCGTCGGCGAGCATCTGCGCGGCGTCGTCACCGCCACCGGGACCGACCACCCAGGCCTGGACCCGCCCGGCGCCGACCACCTCGGGGTGCGCGGCCCGGACGCGGTCCGCGATCGGCTCGGGACCGACGTACCTCACCATGCCCGCCAGGCCGGAGTTGGCTCCCGCGACCGCCAGGAGCGCGGCGCCGGGATAGGTGCCGGAGCCCGCGCGGACGCCGACGACGCCGCGGGTGTACTTGTGTGCCACCTGGCCCGGCCGCGGGAGCAGCGCCCGCACGTCGTCGGGCTGGAGCGCCTCCAGCGACGGCGTGCCGAGGTCGAGCCCGAGGTCGACCAGGTGGAGGGCACCGCTGGCGGTGGAGGCGGGGTCCGCGAGGTGGGCGACCTTGTGGGTGCCGAAGGTGACGGTGAGGTCGGCGACCACGTGCGGCCCGTCGAGCCGACCGGTGTCGACGTCGACGCCCGACGGCACGTCGACCGCCACGACGGGCACGCCGTCGAGATGCTGGAGGGCGGCGACCGCGTCGGGACGCAACCCGGGACGACCGCCGATGCCGACGATCCCGTCCACGAGGAGGTCGGGAGCGGGGTCGAGGTCGGCGAGGTCACGGGTGGCGCGGCCTCCAGCGGCGTGCAGCGCGGCCAGCCCCTCCTCGTGGACACGGTCGGCCAGGAGCAGCGCCTCGACACGGACGCCCCGCCCCGCCAGCCGAGCGCCGGCCCACAGGGCGTCCCCGCCGTTGTCCCCGGGACCGACGAGCAGCACGACGCGGCGTCCGTAGGCCGTACCGAGCAGGTCGAGCACGGCCGCGGCGAGACCCGCCGCCGCGCGCTGCATCAGCGCTCCCTGCGGCAGGTCGGCCATCGCGGCCTGCTCCGCACGGCGTACGTCGTCGACGGTGTGGGCTCGCAGCACGTCAGCCCTCCAGGACGACGACGGCCGAGGCGATGCCGGCGTCGTGCGAGAGCGAGACGTGCACGTGGGTGACCCCCAGCGCGTCGGCCTGCGCGGCGACCGTGCCCCGGATCTCGAAGCGCGGGCGGCCGGTCTCCTCCGAGACGATCTCGGCGTCGTGCCAGGCCATGCCGACCGGTGCGCCCAGGGCCTTGGCCATGGCCTCCTTGGCGGCGAAGCGGGCCGCCAGCGAGGCCGGCGGGCGGGTGGCCTCGGCGTCGGTGAACAGCCGCCCGCGGAGGGCGGGCGTGCGCTCGAGGGACTGCACGAAGCGGTCGATGTCGACCACGTCGATGCCGATGCCGATGACCGGCACACTCACTCCTTTCCGGGGTCCTCACAAGTTGGCAAGCGGAGCGCGTCGTCGTGGGGTGGTGGCTATTCGACCGTGACGGACTTGGCGAGGTTGCGCGGCTGGTCGACGTCGTGGCCGAGCTGGGTCGCCAGCTCGCACGCGAAGAGCTGGAGGGGCACCACGGCGACCAGGGGCTGGAGCAGCACCGGCACCTGGGGCAGCGTGATCAGCACGTCGGCGTACGGCTCGATGGCGGTGTCGCCCTCCTCCGCGAGGCAGAGCGTGCGGGCACCTCGGGCGCGCACCTCCTGGATGCCGCTGATCATCTTGTCGTGCAGCTGGTCGCGCCCGCGCGGGGGCACGATGCACAGGATCGGCAGGCCCTCCTCGACGAGGGCGATCGGGCCGTGCTTGAGCTCGCCGGCCGCGAAGCCCTCGGCGTGGAGGTAGGCGATCTCCTTGAGCTTGAGGGCACCTTCCAGCGCGACGGGGTAGCCCGCGTGGCGACCGAGGAAGAGCACGGACCGGCTGCCGACGTGGTCGCGGGCCAGGGCGTAGACCTGCTCGGACTTGTCGAGGACGGTCTGGACGTGGGCCGGCATCTGCTCGAGCTGGTCCATGACCTGGGAGATCTCGTCGCCGTAGCGCGTGCCCTTGACCTGCGCGAGGTAGAGGGCGAGGAGGTAGCAGGCCACGAGCTGGGTGAGGAAGCCCTTGGTCGACGCGACGCCGATCTCGGGGCCCGCGTGGGTGTAGATGACGCCGTCGGACTCGCGCGGGATGGTCGAGCCGTTGGTGTTGCAGATCGACAGGACCTTCGACCGCTGCTCGCGGGCGTGGCGGATCGCCTGGAGGGTGTCGGCGGTCTCGCCCGACTGGCTGATCGCGACGACGAGGGTGTCGCTGGTGAGGATCGGGTCGCGGTAGCGGAACTCGCTCGCGAGCTCGACCTCGACCGGGATCCGGCACCAGTGCTCGATGGCGTACTTGGCCACCATGCCGGCGTAGAAGGACGTGCCGGCCGCGATGATGATGATCTTGTCGACGTCGCGCAGGTCCTGGTCGGACAGGCGCATCTCGTCGAGCTGCAGCAGGCCGTCGGCGCCGCGGCGCCCGAGCAGGGAGTCGGCGACGGCGCGCGGCTGCTCGAAGATCTCCTTGCGCATGAACCAGTCGTGCCCGTCCTTCTCCGCCGCGGAGAGGTCCCAGTCGACGTGGTAGCGGCGACCCTCGGCCGGGGTGCCGTCGAAGCCCGAGACGCTGACGCCCTCACGGGTGATGGTGACGACCTGGTCCTGGTCGAGCTCCATCGCCTCGCGGGTGTGCTCGATGAAGGCCGCGACGTCGGAGCCGAGGAAGTTCTCGCCCTCGCCGATGCCGACGACGAGCGGGCTGTTGCGGCGGGCGGCGACCACGCGGTCAGGGTCGTGCGCGTCGACGGCGACGAGCGTGAAGGCGCCCTGCAGGCCGCGGCAGACGTTCTGCATGGCGACGGTCAGGTCGATGCCGGTCTCCAGCTGCTCCTCGAGCAGGTGGGCCGCGACCTCGGTGTCGGTGTCGGAGGCCATCTCGACACCCTCGGACTCGAGGCGGGAGCGGAGCTCGGCGAAGTTCTCGATGATGCCGTTGTGCACCAGGGCCACCCGGCGTGCGCGGCCGAGGTGGGGGTGGGCGTTGCGGTCGGTGGGCGGGCCGTGGGTCGCCCACCGGGTGTGGCCGATGCCCGTCGTGGCGGGCGGCAGCGGCGACTCGGCGATCGCCTTCTCGAGGTTGGCGAGCTTGCCGGCACGCTTGTCGGTGACGATGGTCCCGTCGTCGATGAGGGCGATCCCGGCGGAGTCGTAGCCGCGGTACTCCAGCCGCCGCAGACCCTCGACCACCACGGCCTCGGCCGGCCTGTCACCCACATATCCGACGATTCCGCACATGGCCGGGGAGTCTATCGGCAGGGTGCCGCGCGGCCGCGCGGCCCTGCGGTGCCACAATCGCACCCATGTCCGAGGTCCCGGCGTCGCACCACGGCACCACCAACGGCGCCTCCGGCGGGGAGTCCTCCCCCTACGTCGAGCTCGAGCGGGCCGCGTGGGCGCAGCTGGCCGGCACCGCCGAGACCGTCCTCACCCCCGAGGAGGTCGTCAGCCTCCGGGGCCTGGGCGACCAGCTCGACCTGCGCGAGATCGAGCAGGTCTACCTCCCGCTCTCGCGCCTGCTGAGCCTCTACGTCGCCGCGAACTCGCGGCTGCACCGCGAGCAGGAGGAGTTCCTGCACCGCGTCACCCCGCCGCGTACGCCGTTCGTCATCGGCCTCGCCGGCTCGGTCGCGGTGGGCAAGTCGACCACCGCCCGCGTGCTGCAGCAGATGCTGGCGCACTGGCCCGAGCACCCCAACGTCGCGCTGGTGACCACCGACGGGTTCCTGCTCCCCAACGACGAGCTCGAGCGCCGCGGGATCCTGCACCGCAAGGGCTTCCCGGAGTCCTACGACCGCCGGGCCCTGCTCAAGTTCGTCATCGACATCAAGTCGGGCCGTGACGAGGTCGAGGCACCGATCTACTCCCACCTCGTCTACGACGTCGTCCCCGACGACCGCGTGGTCGTGAAGCGCCCCGACATCGTGATCATCGAGGGCCTCAACGTCCTGCAGCCGGCGCGGATGCGCGACGACGGCCGCACCGGCCTCGCGGTCAGCGACTTCTTCGACTTCTCCGTCTACGTCGACGCCGCGCTCGCGGACATCAAGCGGTGGTACGTCGACCGTTTCCTGCGGCTGCGCGAGACCGCCTTCCGGGACCCGGCGTCGTACTTCCGCAAGTACGCCGCGCTGTCGCACGACGAGGCCGTCGACCAGGCCACGCGGATCTGGGACTCGATCAACGAGCCCAACCTGGTGCAGAACGTCGCCCCGACCCGCTCGCGGGCCAACCTCGTGCTGCGCAAGGACGCCGACCACTCCGTGAAGTACGTCCGGCTCCGCAAGCTCTGAGGCCGGGGTCCCGGCGGACGTCATGGGAATCCGGGATGCGAACCCGAGATCCTCATGACGTCCGCCCCCAGGGACTCAGGCGGTCGCGGCGGTGAAGCGCTGGCGACGGTGGCGCGGCTCCTCGATCTCGTCGACCAGGGCGACGGCGTAGTCCTCCGCGCTGATGAAGTCGCCCGCCGGGGTGTCGAGGGAGGTGGCGTACGACCCGGTGCGCTCACCCGGCGCGATGACGGGGGCGGGGCTGAAGAAGGTCCAGTCCAGCGACTCGGGCGCGGCGCGGAAGAGGTCGAGCGCGGCGGCACCCGAGGTGGACTCGGCCTTGTACTCCTCGGGGAAGCCGTCGGCGTCGAGGAGGCGCGTGCCGTCGGGCGTGAGGAGCGAGCCGGCGCCGCCGACGAAGAGCACGCGGGCCTCAGCGGCGTCGTCGATGAGGGTGGAGACGGCGTCGAGCCAGGGCTGGTGCGACTCGCCGGTGCGGCTCGGGCCGGTCGCGGAGACGACCACGTCGTGGTCGGCAGCGGCACGGCGTACGGCGTCGGCATCGGCGAGGTCGCCCCCGGTGGAACGGCTGAGCGGGGTGACCTCGTGGCCGCGGGAGGTGGCCTCGGCGGCGATGCGGGAGCCGACCATGCCGGTGGCGCCGAACAGGGCGATCTTCATGGGGTGTCCTTCAGTTGTAGGAGCGGATACGTCCACAGTAACCAGTGGTAACTGATGACTTCAACGTGCTATAAGTACCTTGTGGTAACCATGAGCAGGGGTGACGCCTTCGACCCCGACTGCCCGACCCGCGTCGTGCTGGACCGCATCGGCGACAAGTGGACGGCGCTCGTCATCGGCTCGCTCGAGGACGGCCCGCTCCGCTTCAGCGCGCTGCGGGCGCGCATCGGAGGCGTGGCACCCAAGGTGCTGACCCAGACGCTCCGGGCGATGGAGCGGGACGGGCTGCTGACCCGCACCGTGCACGCCCAGGTGCCGCCGCGCGTCGACTACGAGCTCACCCCGCTCGGCGCCTCGCTCACCGGGCCGATCGCCACCCTCACCGACTGGGCCGAGACGCACCTGAGCGCCATCCTGGCCTCCCGGGGCGACTACGACGCTGCCGCCGAGGCTCGCTGACCATTCACAGCCTCTTCTGCAGCTCCAGCAAGTTCTCGATCGTGCGGTAGCCCAACGCCTCGTTGACCGCGTTCATGTGGGCGTTGACGTCGGCGTTGGAGGTGTCGACCGAGACCAGCCCGGGGTACGACGCCAGGGCCACGTCGTGCGTCGCGACCTTCAGCGCCAGCCCGAGCCGGTGGCCGCGGTGGGCCGGGTCGACGATCGTGATCCCGACCTGGCCGTGTGCGCGGTCGGTGTCGTCGACGCGCACGTCGGACACCCCGGCCACTCCCCCGTCCGGCGCGATCGCCATCGCGGTCAGCACGTGCCGACCGATGTCGACCTGGCGCCGCTCGGCCGCGCGGATCCGCTCCGGGGTCCACTCCGAGGCCGTCAGGTCGAGCTCGCCGAGCGGCACCTCGGTCATCAGCATGCCCAGCAGCCGGCCGAACGACTCCACGTGCTCGTCGGGGCAGACGGTGTCGAAGGTGACGATCCGGTAGCCGTCGGCCCGAGCGGACAACGCGTCGCGCGTCGCGAGGTAGTCGGTGAGGGCCAGCTCCTTGATCGACTCCCGGCTCGCGACGTCGTACCCCATCGCCGTGGCGAAGGGCTCCCCCGCCGCGGTGCCACCGGGCGGGAGGTAGACCTCGCTCTGCGCGGTGGTGCGTCCGTCGCCGGCGGCGATGACCTCCAGCTCCTCCACCAGCCGTCGCCCGATCCCCTCGCGCTCCCGGTCCGGGCGCGTGTAGGCGAAGGCCATCGCGGTGTGGAGGTTCTCCACGAGCGGACGGGTCAGCAGGCCCGCACCGACCATCTCCCGGCCGTCGATCGCCGCGAGCAGGACGACACCCCGCTCGGGGTTGTCCGCGCGCAGCGCCACGCGACTCTGCTCCCACAGCGGCCACGGCTTGCCCGGGCGGTAGGCCGTCGCGGCCCTCCCGACCTTCCACCACGCACGCAGCGCGGCCTCGTTGCGGGGGTTGAGCTGCTCGATGTCGACGGCCACGCCGTGACCGTATCCGCGGGATCCGCGCCGGTCACGCAGTTATCGGGCCTACAGCGCCAACTGGCGCTTCACCACATCGGCGAGCCGCTCCGCGACGGACGACGCCTCGACCTGGGTCGGCGCCTCGACCATGACACGCACGATCGGCTCGGTGCCGGACGGGCGCAGCAGGATCCGGCCCCGCTCCCCCAGCGCCGCCTCCTCCTCGGCCACGGCGGCGGCGAGCACGGCGTCCTCGTCGGCGCGCGACTTGTCGACGCCGGGCACGTTGAGCAGCACCTGCGGCAGCCGGGTCATCACCGAGGCGAGCTCGGCCAGGGACTTCCCGGTGGTGGCCATCCGCTCCATCACGTGGAGGGTGGTGAGGATGCCGTCGCCGGTGGTGGCGTGGTCGCTGAGGATGACGTGGCCCGACTGCTCACCGCCGAGGGAGTAGCCGGAGACCTTCATCGCCTCGAGGACGTAGCGGTCGCCCACCTTCGTCTGGCGTACGCCGACGCCGCCCGCGCGCATGGCCTGGACGAAGCCGAGGTTGCTCATCACGGTGGCGACGACGGTGTCCTTGGCCAGCGCGCCCTTGTCGCGCAGCGAGAGGGCGAGGATCGCGAGCAGCTGGTCGCCGTCGACGACGTTGCCCTCGGCGTCGACGGCCAGGCACCGGTCGGCGTCGCCGTCGAGGGCGAAGCCCGCGTGGGCGCCGTGCTCGAGGACGGCCGCCTGCAGCGAGCCGAGGTGGGTGGAGCCGCAGTTGTCGTTGATGTTGAGGCCGTCGGGGTCGGCATGGATCGCGATCACCGTGGCGCCGGCGTCCTCCAGGGCCCGCGGCCCCGCCGCGTGGGCGGCACCCTCGGCGCAGTCGAGGACCACCTTGAGCCCGACGAGCGGGTGGGTGATCGTGCCCTCGAGGTGGGCGGCGTACTCCTCGACGGCGGAGTCGTAGACCCGCACCCGGCCGACGTCACCGCCGGTGGGTCGCTCCCAGGGCTCGCCCATGCGCCGCTCGATCGCGATCTCGATGGCGTCGTCGAGCTTGCGACCACCGCGGGCCAGGAACTTGATGCCGTTGTCGGGCATCGGGTTGTGCGAGGCCGACAGCATGACGCCGAGGTCGGCGCCGAGGCGCTCGGTCATGTAGGCGACGCCCGGGGTCGGCAGGACGCCCAGGAGCAGTACGTCGACGCCCGCCGAGGCGAGCCCCGCGACGACCGCGGCCTCGAGGAACTGCCCGGAGATGCGCGTGTCCCGGCCCACCACGGCCAGGGGACGGTGCCCCTGGAACTCGCCGCGGTCGGCCAGGACATGGGCCGCACACACAGAGAGGTCCAGGGCCAGCTCCGCCGTCAAGGAGGCGTTCGCCAGGCCCCGGACCCCGTCCGTGCCGAAGAGTCGCGTCATGAAACGAGACTCTAGGAGATCAGCGCTTGCTGAACTGCGAGGCCTTGCGGGCCTTCTTGAGACCGGCCTTCTTGCGCTCCACGACGCGGGCGTCGCGGGTCAGCAGACCGGCCTTCTTGAGCGCCGGGCGGTTGGCCTCGACGTCGATCTGGTTGAGGGAGCGGGCCACGCCGAGGCGCAGGGCGCCGGCCTGACCGGCGGTGCCGCCACCGTGGACGCGCGCGAGCACGTCGAAGCGGCCCTCGAGCTGCAGCTCGGCGAACGGCTCGTTGGCGATCTGCTGGTGCAGCTTGTTGGGGAAGTAGTTCTCCAGGCTGCGACCGTTGATGGTCCACTCGCCGGTGCCCGGGACGATGCGGACGCGGGCGACGGCCTCCTTGCGACGACCAGTGGCCGCGCCGGGGGCGATGGTGGCCGGGCGGGCAGGGGTGTCGGCCGAGGCGTCGCTCTCCGACGTGTAGGTGACGCCGTCGGCGCCGGTCTCGAAGGTCTCCTCGACCTCGGGGGTGTTCTCAGTCATCTGTGAGTCCTCAGTCACTGGGAGATCTGCGAGATCTCGAACGGAGTGGCCTGCTGGGCCAGGTGCGGGTGGTCGGGGCCGGGGTAGACCTTCAGCTTCTTGAGGATCTGACGACCGAGCTTGTTCTTCGGGAGCATGCCCCACACGGCGTTCTCGATGGCCTTGCGGGCGTCCTTCTCGAGGAGCTCACCGAACGGCGTGGCGGAGAGACCGCCCGGGTAGCCGGAGTGGCGGTAGGCCATCTTGGTGGTCTTCTTGGTCCCCGACAGCGACACCTTGGACGCGTTGACGATGATCACGAAGTCGCCCATGTCCATGTGCGGAGCGAAGGTCGGCTTGTGCTTGCCGCGGAGGAGGTTGGCGGTCTGGACGGCGAGGCGTCCGAGGACCACGTCGGTGGCGTCGATGACGAGCCACTCGCGCTGGATGTCAGCGGGCTTGGGGCTGTACGTGCGCACGGCGGTATCCCGTTCTGGTTCGTTGGACCCGGCCCTCGGTCGAGGACCAGCTGGTGGAGCCACGACCTCTGACGAACACGGCCCGGATCGCTCCCTCCTCAGGAGGGATGACGTCCGGATCTGCACCCGCCCTGGATCTCCGTGGGGAGAGGGCGGACGCGGCAGGAGTCGCGACCAGCAAGAGTACGGCGCTGCGCGCACGGGGGCAAAACGGCGGAGCCCGCGCTCCACGCCACAATGACCCGGTGCACAACGGTGGCGTGTCCTTCTGGTGGCAGCAGCTCGGGCTGCCCACCCCGACCGACCGGCTGACGGGCGACGTCGACTGCGACGTGGCCGTCGTGGGCGGCGGCCTGACCGGCCTCTGGACGGCGTACTACCTGCACGAGGCCGACCCGTCCCTCGACATCCGGGTCCTCGAGGCGGAGTTCGCAGGCTTCGGCGCCTCGGGGCGCAACGGCGGCTGGCTGTCGAGCGAGCTCGCCGGCAGCGCGCGGGCGTACGCCGAGGTGGCGGGCGAGGCGGGCGTCGAGCGCCTGCGCTCGGCCCTGCGCGCCACCGTCGACGAGGTCATCGGCGTCGCCGCCCGGGAGGGCATCGAGGCCGACATCGTCCGGAGCGGCGTGCTGACCGTCGCGCGCTCGCGGGCACAGGCACGACGGCTGGGCGGGGAGCTGGACGCCCGCCAGGTGGCCGCGAGGATCCGGGTCGCCGGCGCGATCTCGGGGCGCTTCGATCCCGACTGCGCCCGGGTCCACCCGGCCCGGCTGGTCAGCGGTGTGGCCCGCGTCGTGCGGGAGCGCGGCGTACGCATCCACGAGGGGACCCGCGTCCTCGCCGTCGAGCCGGGCGCGGTCGCCACCGAGCACGGCACCGTCCGCGCACCCGTCGTGCTGCGCTGCCTCGAGGGCTTCACGGCCGGGCTCGCGGGCCACCGGCGCGAGTGGCTGCCGATGAACTCCGCGATCCTCGCCACCGAGCCGCTGACGCAGGCCCAGTGGGGCGAGATCGGCTGGAGCGGCGAGGAGCTGCTCGGCGACGAGGCGCACGCCTACTGCTACGCCCAGCGCACCGCGGACGGCCGCATCGCGATGGGCGGGCGGGGCGTGCCCTACCGCTTCGGCTCGCGCACCGACGTCGACGGGCGCACGCAGGACTGGACGGTGGAGTCGCTCCGCTCGACCCTGACCTCCCTGTTCCCCTCCCTGGCCGGGATCGGCATCGACCACGCCTGGTGCGGGGTGCTGGGGGTGCCGCGCGACTGGAGCGCGAGCGTGTCCTTCGACCCGGCGACGGGGCTCGGCCACGCCGGCGGCTACGTGGGCTCCGGCCTCACGGCGACCAACCTGGCCGGGCGCACGCTGCGCGACCTGGTGCTCGGCCACGACACCGCGCTGGTGCGGCTGCCGTGGACCAACCACCGCGTCCGCCGCTGGGAACCGGAGCCGCTGCGGTGGGCCGGCGTGCACGCGCTCTACCGGCTCTACCGCGCCGCGGACCGGCGCGAGGACGCCGGGCTGGCGCGCACCAGTCGCATCGCGCGGGTGGCCAACCGCGTGGCCGGCCGCTGACCCGGGTCGTGGACACCGGTTCGCGCTCGCGCGCGGACCGCGGCTAAGTTGGGCGGACCCAAAGACGTACAAAGACGTATGAACAGGAGCCGACGTGACCGACGTAGCGGCCAAGGATTCCCTGACCGTCCGTGACAACCGGACCGGCCAGGAGTACGACATCGCGATCAACGACAACACGATCGCCGCCAAGGACCTGGGACAGATCCGTCTCACGGAGGACGACCCGGGCCTGGCGACCTACGACCCCGGATTCGTCAACACGGCCTCGTGCCGCTCGGCGGTCACGTTCATCGACGGCGACAAGGGCATCCTCGAGTACCGCGGCTACCCGATCGAGCAGCTGGCGGAGAAGTCCAACTTCCTCGAGGTCGCCTATCTCCTCATCCACGGCGAGCTGCCCACCAAGGAGCAGTACGACACCTGGGTGCACGAGATCACCTACCACACGTTCGTCCACGAGAACGTCAAGAGCTTCATGGAGGGCTTCCGCTACGACGCCCATCCCATGGGCATGCTGATGGCCTCCGTCGGCGCCCTGTCGACGTTCTACCCGGACGCCCGCAACATCAGCGACGCCGAGAACCGCCACATGCAGATCGTGCGGATGATCGCCAAGATGCCGACTCTGGGCGCCTGGTCCTACCGCCACGCGCAGGGCAAGCCGTTCGTCTACCCGGACAACGACCTCGGCTACACCGCCAACTTCCTCTCGATGCTGTTCAAGATGAGCGAGCAGAAGTTCGAGGCGGACCCGCGCCTGGTCAAGGCCCTCGACGTGCTGTTCATCCTGCACGCCGACCACGAGCAGAACTGCTCGACCAACGCGGTCCGCTCCGTCGGCTCCTCGCAGGTCGACCC